>JADYZH010000242.1 GCA_020853215.1 Sulfuritalea sp.
ATGCCCGAGGAGAAGATCCGCAAGATCCTCAAGATCTCCAAGGAGCCGATCTCGATGGAAACGCCGATCGGCGACGACGACGATTCCCACCTCGGCGATTTCATCGAGGACCAGGCCACGCTGTCGCCGGACGATGCCGCGCTGTTCGCCAGTCTGCGCGACGTGACCAAGGAAGTGCTGGACAGCCTGACGCCGCGCGAGGCCAAGGTGCTGCGCATGCGCTTCGGCATCGAGATGAACACCGACCACACGCTGGAAGAAGTCGGCAAGCAATTCGACGTGACCCGCGAACGCATCCGCCAGATCGAAGCCAAGGCCCTGCGCAAGCTGCGCCACCCGACCCGTTCCGAAAAGCTGCGCAGCTTCCTCGATTCCGAGACCTGATTTCGCATCACCAACGGCTCATGCAGCACGGGCCGTTGCGGTTCCACGCAGGGCCTGTAGCTCAATGGTTAGAGCAGAGGACTCATAATCCTTTGGTTGCGAGTTCGAGTCTCGCTGGGCCCACCAGCAATTCGCGGGGTGGCAAGCGGAAAGTGGCGGGGCACCCGTTCCGCAGCTTTTGCAGGCAGGCACCCGGTTTTAGTTTTGATCAACGGAGGCGGTGGATTCGATGATTTCACCATCAAGCGGAGCACTCGACATGCAGGAAATCATGCAGTACCTGAAAAACAACGGCCAGCGCTTCGATTCGGAAATCGCGGCAGCGACGGGCCTCTCGCTGGCCAAGGTGCGCCGCTCGATTTCCGACCTGTCGGCGCGCGGCGAGATCTCCAAGTGCAGCGTGACCCGCTTCGGCAGCGACGGCGCCAAGGTCGAAGCCGTGCTCTGCCGCGTGGCGGGATACATTCCGCCCAAGAGCCCGGGTCGCAAGCCGGGCGCGTCGAGCTAGGCTGCAGCCGGAAATCTCCGAGCCGGGTGTGGCGCCCACTTTTTGCGGATGCCATGGCCGCTGACTGGCGCTTCCTGGCGGCCTTGCTTGCCGGTGCCGTGCTTGCCGGTTGCGGTCTACTGGCAGAAAGGCCGACGCCACCCGCGGCGCCCGCGCCCGTCAAGATCGGACTTGCACTGGGCGGTGGCGCGGCGCGCGGCTTCGCCCACATCGGCGTAATCAAGGCGCTCGAAGCACAAGGCATCGTTCCCGACATCGTGGTCGGCACCAGCGCCGGCGCCGTGGTCGGATCGCTTTACTCCTCCGGTCTTTCCGGCTTCGAGCTGCAGAAAATCGCCCTGGACATCGACGAAAGCCAGATCGGCGACTGGTCTCTGCCGGACCGCGGCGTTTTCAAGGGTGAAGCGCTGCAAACCTTCATCAATCGCGCCGTCGCCAACCGCCCGCTGGAAAAGCTGCCGCGCAGCTTTGCCGTAGTCGCCACCGATCTGAAGAGCGGCGAGGCGACCCTCTTCCGCAGCGGCAACACCGGCATGGCGGTGCGCGCCTCTTCCGCCGTGCCCGGCGTGTTCCAGCCGGTGAACATCAATGGTCGCGACCATGTCGATGGTGGCCTGGTCAGCCCGATCCCGGTGCGAGCCGCGCGCAGCCTCGGCGCCGATTTCGTGATCGCGGTGGACATCTCGGTCAATCCGCGCGACGCCCGCACCGCGAGTACCTTCGACGTGCTGCTGCAGACCTTTGCCATCATGGGCCAGTCGATCGGCCGCTACGAAAAGGCGGAGGCCGATATCGTGATCCGCCCGGTCACCGCCGAATTGCCCGCCACGGATTTCGCCGGCCGCCACCGCGCGGTGCTCGAGGGCGAAAAGGCCGCCGCTGCGGCGATGGCCGACATCAAGGAAAAGCTGGCGCGCTTGCGCGCCCGGCCCGCCGCCTCGGTGCGTTGACGAGACCCGCGTTCCAGCAGAATCCGCTTGTCACCCTACCCATCCCGCCATGCGTTCCACCTTCCCGATCCGCTATGTCGATCCCGTGTTCCGCCCGCCCAGCGAGGCGGACTCGCTGATCCTGCCGGTGACCGACGGCTGCTCGTGGAACCACTGCAGCTTCTGCGAAATGTACACCGCGCCGCAGAAGAAATTCCACGCCCGCGATGCGGCGGAAACCCTGGAGACCCTGCGCCGCTGCGGCGAGCATTTCGGCGCCGGCATCCGCCGCGTGTTTCTCGCCGATGGCGATGCACTCGTGCTGCCTACTCGCCGCCTGCTGGAAATCCTCGGCGGCATCCGCGAACATTTGCCGGCGGTACGCCGCGTTTCCAGCTACTGCCTGCCGCGCAACTTGCGCAGGAAATCGGTCCCTGAGCTCAAGGAACTCGCGGCGGCCGGGCTGAGCATGGCGTACGTCGGCGCCGAATCGGGCGACGACGGGGTGCTGGCGAAAGTAAACAAGGGCGAGACCTTCGCCAGTACCCTTGAGGCCCTGGACAAACTTCAGCAGGCCGGCATCCGACGTTCGGTGATGATCCTCAACGGGCTCGGCGGCAAGACGCTGTCAAGGCAGCATGCCGAAAATTCAGCTCGCCTAGCCAACGCCGCACAGCCCGAATACATGGCCACGCTGGTGGTAAGTTTTCCGCAGGGGGAACAACGCTTTCGCGCCGGATTTCCGGAATGGCAGCCGTGCAGCCAGCATGAACAGTTCGTGGAAATGGAAACCTTTGTCTCGGCGCTGGAACTCAGGCGCACGGTGTTTCGCAGCGACCACGTATCCAACCGACTGGTACTGAAAGGCAGCCTGGGCACCGAAAAGCCGCGCCTGCTTGCCGAGATCCGCTCGGCCATTGCAGCCCCGGAATCCGCGTCATTGCGTCCGCCCTGGCAACGCGGGCTGTAGCCGGAGGATAGCCGGACCCGGAGAGCGGCCACGGCCGGTGCCGAAGCCTTGAAAAGTCGGCGCCGGCGACACGGCAAGCACCCGGCTGCAGTCGCGCGCGACCCCCGGACCGTCAGCCCTCTGGTCCCGCCACTGCTGCAGGCGGAGCGCGTGTAATATTCACGACAGGACAACAGAATTTCGACATGAAAATCTTCCTGATCCTCGTTGCCTTGCTGGCCCCGACTCTCGCGCAGGCCGATTGGGTCAGGCTTGTTTCCGTCGGCGCAGGGGAAGTCACCGTCTATGTCGATCCCGCATCGATCAAACGCGACGGCAACGTGGTCGGCATTTCCACCCTGTTCGATTACGCAACGGTCAGAACCCTGTCCGGCGCCCCGTTCCAGTCAGCGACGATGCAGGACGAGATCGATTGCGCCGGAAAACAGACCCGGACCCTGGCCGTGACCTCGCATTCCGAACCGATGGCCGGCGGCCACATTGTCTCCACCGCCACCGGCGGCTACGTACCCTGGACACCGATCGATCCGCAGGGCATCTTTTTGGCCATCTTCAGGTTTGTCTGCAAGGGAAAAGAGTTGCTGACCGGGGTGAGGGCCGGTCGGCAATCGATCGGCGTTGGTCATGAATGAACGCTGTCCGGGCGCAACGCCGGGCACAAAGACAAAGGGCCTAGCCGAAGCTAAGCCCTTGTCTTTATTGGTTGCGGGGGCAGGATTTGAACCTGCGACCTTCGGGTTATGAGCCCGACGAGCTGCCAGACTGCTCCACCCCGCGTCAGAGAGGGGGAATTATAGATGGAATTGCGGCGG
>JADYZH010000243.1 GCA_020853215.1 Sulfuritalea sp.
CCGGGCACCAGGGCATTGGTCAGGGTGGATTTACCCATGCCGGATTGGCCGACCAGCACCGAGCTTTCGCCGGCCAGCAGCGGCAAGAGCGGCGAGGGGTCGAACCTGGCCGAGAGCTCGACGACGCGGCAGCCCAGCGCGATGAAGGGCGCCAGCAGCTTGCGTGCGGCGGGGAGTGCCGACGTGAGGTCGCACTTGTTGAGGACGATGGTGGTGGTGAGGCCCTCGTGTTCGGCGGCAACCAGGGCGCGGGAGAGCAGCATGTCGGAGAAGGACGGATCGGTGGCGACCACCAGCAGCAATTGCGTGGCGTTGGCGGCGATCAGTTTCTGCCGGTAGGCGTCGCTGCGGTAGAGCAGGCTGCGGCGCGGGCCGTGGCCGGTGATCTGGCCGTCGACGGTAAGCTCGACTTCGTCGCCGACGGCGAAGGGACTTTTCTTGCCTTTCGGATAACCGGTGGCGAGGCTGCCATCGGCCAGTTCGATTTCGTAGTGCCGGCCGAAGGCGGCGACGATGGTGCCGTGCCGGTTTGTCGACTTGCTCAAGCCGGCTTACAACGTGAGCAGCGCATCGATCTTGGCCGCGCAGATGAAGTCGTTTTCGGAGAGGCCGCCGATCGCGTGTGTGGTGTAGCTGACGGTGCACTGGCCCCAGCCGACGGCGAGGTCGGGGTGGTGGTCTTCGCGATGCGAGATCCAGGCCGTAGCGTTCACGAAGGCCATGGTCTCGTGATAGTTCCTGAATTTGTAGGTCTTGCTGATGATGCTGCCTTCCCTCTGCCAGCCTTCGAGGGTGCCCAGCAGCGCGGCGGCCTCGTCATCGGACAGCGGCGGTACGCCGCCTTCGCAGGGCTTACACCTGCCTTTCGACAGGTCGCAGGCTTGGTTCATCGGGGCTCCGTTCAGAGTGGCTTCAGTCGCGCGATGCGCTGGCTGGCGGGTGGATGGGAATCGTGGAACAGCGAGTGCAGCGGGTCGGGCGTCAGGGTTGCGGCGTTGTCGCGGTAGAGCTTGACCAGCGCGGCGATCAGGTCGCCGGCGGCGGTCTGCTGCGCGGCGTAGGCGTCGGCCTCGAATTCATGCTTGCGCGAGAGCGAGGAGGTCAGCGGCGCCAGCGGGAAGAGGAATACCGGCAGCACCATCGAGAACAGCAACAGGCCCATCGCCGTCCCGCCAGCGCCGACTTTCAACCCGTCGAAGAACCACGGCTGGTCGATGATCTGGCCGAGCAGCCAGAGGAAGGCCAGGCTGAGGGCGGCTGAGAGTGCGATGCGCTTGATGACGTGGCGATGGCGGAAGTGGCCGAGTTCGTGCGCCAGCACGGCCTCGATTTCCTGCGGCGCGAGCTTTTCCAGCAGGGTGTCGAAGAAGACGATGCGCTTGCTGCGGCCGAAGCCGGTGAAATAGGCGTTGCCGTGCGCCGAGCGCTTCGAGCCGTCCATCACGAACAGGCCCGAGGAGGCGAAACCGCAGCGCGCGAGCAGGGCTTCGATGCGTTGCTTGAGCGAGGCATCTTCCAGCGGTGTGAATTTGTTGAACAGCGGCGCGATGACGGTCGGGTAGAGAAACAGGATCAGCAGGTTGGTGCCCAGCCAGACCAGCCAGACGTAGAACCACCAGTTCTTGCCCATGGCGTCCATCAGCCACAGCACGGCGAACAGCAGCGGGCCGCCGATCAGCACGGTGAGCGCCACGCCCTTGGCCAGGTCGGCGAACCACAGCGGCCAGGTCAGCTTGTTGAAGCCGAAGCGCGCCTCGATGCGGAAGGTGCGGTAGAGGCTGGCCGGAAGGCCGACGAAGAAACCGAGCAGGCCGACGCAGGCGAACAGCGCCAGGCCGTGCAGGTAGCCGCCGCCGAGCAGTGAGCGCAGCGCCTGGTCGATCAGGCCGAGCATGCCGCCGATGGTCAGCACCAGCAGCACGAGGGTGTCGACGGCGATTTCGGCTAGGCCGATGCGCACCTTCGCCGCGGTGTAGTCGGCTGCCTTGCGGTGGTCGACGAGTTCGATGCGGCCGAAGAAATCGGCCGGCACCTGTTCGCGATGCGCGCGGACATGGCGCAGGTGGCGCAGGTCGAGCCAGAGGCGCAGGCCGGTGGACAGGGCCAGGGCGGCAAGAAAGACGACGGTAAAGTGATTTGGGTTCATGGCTGGCGACCTGCTGTGCCAGAATGCGGCAACACGGGAACAGGTACCGGAAAATTATGGCACAGGATCAGAACGCGCTTGTCTGGCTGGACATGGAAATGACCGGGCTCAACCCGGACGGCGACCGCGTCATCGAGCTGGCGCTGGTGGTGACCAACGCCAACCTCGACATCGTTGCCGAGGCGCCGGTCTGGGTGGTGCATCAGCCGGACGCGGTGCTGGACGGCATGGACGAGTGGAACCGCAATACCCACGGCAAGTCCGGCCTGACGGCGCGGGTCAGGTCCTCGATCCTGACCGAGGTCGAGGTCGAGGCGCAGGCGCTGGAATTCCTGCGCCGCCACGTGCCGCGGGCGACGACGCCGATGTGCGGCAATTCGATCTGCCAGGACCGGCGCTTCATGGCGCGCTACATGCCGAAGCTGGAAGACTGGTTCCACTATCGCAACCTCGACGTGTCGACGCTGAAGGAACTGTGCAAGCGCTGGAAGCCGGACGTGGCGAAGGGCCTCAAGAAGCACGGCAAGCACGAGGCGCTGGCGGACATCCTCGAGTCGATCGAGGAGCTCAAGTATTACCGCGAGCATTTTCTCAAGGTCTAGCTACTTGTCGCGGCGATACAGCCGCAGCCGCTCGTCCCTGTCGCCGGGACGCGAGGTTTCGCGGATCAGTGTCCAGCCGGGAAGGCCTTTTTCGCTGCGCGGCGCGGTCTGCACGATCAGCCAGCGGCAGTCGGCGGCGCGGCTGCCGACGACGGTGCGGATGCCGTCGAAGTAGTCGAGCGAGGCGCGCTGCGCCAGTCCCAGGCCGCGTCGCGCGATGCAGCCGGGACGGGCGCCCAACGCTTGGCGAAAGTCGGCGCTGACGCTACGGTAACTTTTTCCGAAATCGATCCAGGGTAGCAGGAGGGCAGTCAGCAGGATCCAGATCGTGGTCAGGCCGAGGCTCCAGCGGGCGGCGGCGCGCCAGGGCGAGCGGGGCGTGCGCAGCAAGACCGCTATCCAGCCGACGCTGACGGCGATGGCGATCAGGATGGCGGGAATGGAGACCTCGGCAATGAAGCCGGGAGCCAGCTTGCTGAAGTTCTTCGCGATCCGGGCCGGCGTGCCGCTCAGGATGGCAATGCCGCCCAGCCAGAGCAGCGCCGCGGTCTGGGTGAAGGTCATCATGCCGAACCAGTCCAGGGCGTTGGCCGCACCGCGCCGCAGGCGACCGGCGGCGGAGGCTGCCAGCACGGCGAGCGGGACCAGCGCGGGGAACAGCGCGGTCGGCCGGGTCGAGGGGCCGCTGAGGAACATCAGCAGCGCCACCGCAGTCGCCGCCAGCAGCATTGCGGTCTCGGCCTTGAGCAGCTGCCGGCGTTCCAGCCAGAGGCTCCATACCGCGAGCGGCAGCACGGGCCAGCTGGCCCAGGCCAGGAGTTCCAGGTGGCCCAGGCTGAAACCGCGGCGTGATGTCAGGCTCGCCAGTTCGGCGGTCCACCAGATGTCGAACAGGGCAGGGGACTGCTGCCGGAGCAGCCAGGGCCAGGGCAGGATCAGGAGCAGCGCGCCGGTCGCGGCGGCGAGCCAGGCAAGGAGGCTGCCACGGACGCGCCATGCCGGGTGCAGCAGCAGAAGCACTCCGGTAGCCAACTGGATGGCGAGGCTGTCGACCCCGCTGCCGAGGAAGCCGATGCCGATCCCGACGCCGAACAGCGCGCCGCCGCGCAGCGGCTCGTCGCGCCACAGCGAGAGGCCCCAGAGCGAAACCGCACATCCGGCAAGTGCCACGGCTGCCGGCTGGGCTTCGTGCAGCGGTACCAGCAGACCCAGCGTGCCGATGGCGAGCAGGGGGGCGGCCAGTCCGGCACTCGCCCCGTGATGCCGATGCGCAATGCGCCAGAGAACGGCGAGAAAGCCGGCGGCAAACAGCGTCGATGCGAGGCGCGCGGCATCGTGCCAGGGCAACAGCCAACCCAGCAGCTTGCCGCACAGGGCGGCGGTCCAGTGATACAGCGGCGGGGTAACCAGCCAGGGATCGCCGGCGACACGCGGCACCAGCCAGTCGCCGCTGCCCATGCCGAAGGCCACGCCGAGGTGCACCGCGTCCTCGTTTTTCCACGGGTCATGGCCGACGACTCCGGCCAGCAGCCAGACGGCGCAAAGCAGCAGGGCGCCATACCGCGCCAGGATCGGCGAGGTATCGGGGCTGCGTTCAGTCAGGTAGGGCACAGCGCGAGTTTATCAGCGAGGCTTGCGGACATACCCCACAAGGGGGTACCGTCTTCGCTTCCAGCGGAGACATATCCCACCAGGGGATACCGTCCGCACTTCAAGTGCGGACATAAAAAAAGCAGCCGCGGGGGCTGCCTTTTTCGACATCGGGAAGGTCCGGCGCCGGGTCAGGCGGCCTTCTTGCTGTATTTCTGGCGGAAGCGCTCGACGCGACCGGCGGTGTCCACGATCTTCTGCTTGCCGGTATAGAAGGGGTGGCAGGCAGAACAGACTTCGATGTGCAGCGGCTTGATGTTGGTGGATTGCGTCGAGAACTTGTTGCCGCAACTGCAGGTGACCTCGATCTCGGCGTACTTCGGGTGGATGGCGTCTTTCATTTCATTGTCCTTTGTTTGCAAGCGCGGCTCGTGGGTTTGGCGAACCGACAGAGGGCGTAATTATCCGCTAATTTACCGCAATGCGCAACGGCGTCTGCGCATCAGCGCTGACGCATGGCGTCGAAGAACTCGCCGTTGTTCTTGGTGGCCTTGACCTTGTCCACCAGGAATTCCGTGGCTTCCATGTCGTCCATGTTATACAGGAGCTTCCTCAGGATCCACATCTTCTGCAGCACGGCGGGGACCAGCAGCAGTTCCTCGCGGCGGGTGCCGGAGCGGTTGACGTTGATCGCCGGGTAGACGCGCTTCTCGGCCATCTTGCGGTCGAGGTGGATTTCCATGTTGCCGGTGCCCTTGAATTCCTCGTAGATCACATCGTCCATGCGGGAGCCGGTTTCGATCAGCGCCGTGGCGATGATGGTAAGCGAGCCGCCTTCCTCGACATTGCGCGCGGCGCCGAAGAAGCGCTTGGGCTTTTGCAGGGCGTTGGCATCGACGCCGCCGGTCAGCACCTTGCCCGAAGCCGGCTGCACGGTGTTGTAGGCGCGGGCGAGGCGGGTGATCGAATCGAGCAGGATCACCACGTCGCGCTTGTGTTCGACCAGGCGCTTGGCCTTCTCGATGACCATTTCAGCGACCTGGACATGGCGCGTGGCGGGCTCGTCGAAGGTCGAGGCGACCACTTCGCCGCGAACCGTGCGCAGCATTTCGGTGACTTCCTCGGGGCGCTCGTCGATCAACAGGACGATCAGGGTGACATCGGGATGGTTGGCGGTGATGGCGTGGGCGACGTGCTGCATCAGCACAGTCTTGCCGGCCTTGGGCGGCGATACGATGAGGCCGCGCTGGCCCTTGCCGATCGGCGCGATCATATCGATGACGCGGCTGGTGATGTTCTCTTCGCTCTTGATGTCGCGTTCGAGCAGCATGTGCTCGGTGGGGTGCAGCGGCGTAAGGTTCTCGAACAGGATCTTGTGCTTGGAGGCCTCCGGCGACTCGCCATTGACGCGGTCGACCTTGACCAGGGCGAAGTAGCGCTCGCCTTCCTTGGGCGCGCGGATCTCGCCCTCGATGGTGTCGCCGGAGCGCAGGTTGAAGCGGCGCACCTGGCTAGGGCTGATGTAGATGTCGTCGGTGCTGGCCAGGTAGGAACACTCGGGCGCGCGCAGGAAGCCGAAGCCGTCGGGCAGGATTTCCAGGACGCCATCGCCGAAGATGGCTTCGCCTTTCCGTGCTTCGTTCTTCAGCAGCGCGTACATCAGGTCCTGCTTGCGCAGCCGGTTGGCGTTTTCGATGTTGTTGGCGGCCGCCATCTCCAGCAGCTGGCTGACGTGATGGGCTTTGAGCTCGGATAAGTGCATGGACTACCTGCGCGGGATTCCCGGCGGACTGCGCCGGAACAGAGGGAAACGTAGGGGATGAATTCAGGAAGAATTCGATCGGGAAGGGAACCGGATCGGCGCCATGAGGGCGTGGGCGCCTGTCTTGCTTTGCTGCGGCCCGGAATCAGGCTCCGGGCCGAAATGTAACGGGATCAGAGATTGCTGTCAATGAATGCGGTGAGTTGGGACTTCGAGAGGGCGCCGACTTTTTGCGCCTCGACGTTGCCGCCCTTGAACAAAAGCAGGGTCGGTATGCCGCGGATGCCGAATTCGCCGGGCACCTTGGGGTTGTCGTCGATGTTGAGCTTGGCCACGCGCAACTTGCCGGAATAATCCTTGGCCACTTCGTCGAGGATCGGGGCGATCATCTTGCAGGGGCCGCACCATTCGGCCCAGAAGTCGACCAGCGTGGGGAGGGCGGAATCGAGCACTTCCGCCTTGAAAGTGCTGTCGGTGACGTGGTGAATGTGTTCGCTCATGAATTCCTCTGGGAGTGTTTGCGTTCCGGCGTTCCCGCAGGGGACCGGAGGGCGCGATGATTTGCTGCGACCCTGTCGCATGCAGGGCTGCATCCTAGCAAAAATTTTCCGCCGTGGCGAACTCCGCCTTGTGCCAATCCGGCGCGGCGATGGTAAATTGCCGGTTCGAACCGGAGCCAGAACATGACCTACGTCGTTACCGAATCCTGCATCAAGTGCAAATACACGGACTGCGTTGACGTTTGCCCCGTGGATTGTTTCCATGAAGGGCCGAACTTCCTCGTGATCGATCCCGAGGAGTGCATCGACTGCACCCTGTGCGTTGCCGAGTGTCCGGTCGAGGCCATCTTCGCCGAGGACGATGTTCCGGCCGGGCAGGAACACTGCATCGCGCTGAACGCTGAACTGACCAAGGCCTGGCCGGTCATCATCGAGCGCAAGGAGCCGCCGGCCGATGCCGACGAGTGGGCCGGAAAGTCCGGCAAACTCGGCTTGCTGGAGCGCTGAGACGATTTCGGGGGAACACGCTTCCCTTCGCAGCGGGAAAGCACCAACCTGGCGGCCGGCACCTGATCGTCGCGCCGCATGATTTCCCGCAAATACCTTTACCTGATTGCCCTGGCGCGCGAGAAGCACTTCGGTCGCGCCGCGGCGGCCTGCCACGTCTCGCCCTCGACGCTGTCGGCGGCGATCCGCGACCTGGAAACCGAACTCGGCGTCGCCGTGGTCGAACGCGGCAAGCAGTTTGCCGGGCTGACGCCCGAGGGGCGCAGCGTGGTCGAATACGCCCAGCGCATGGCCGCCAGCGCCGAGGGCCTCAAGCAGGAACTGGCGACGCTGCGCGACGGCCTCACCGGCCGCTTGCGGCTGGGCGTGATCCCGACCGCGCTGACGGTGGTCGCCGCACTCACCGCTTCGTTCGCCCGTCGCCATCCCAGGGTCACGGCCGAGGTGCTGTCGCTCGCCACCGACGAAATCCTGGCGCGGCTGCGCCGCTTCGAGCTCGATGCCGGCATCGTCTATGTCGAGTCGGCGCAAGTGCCCGGTCTCGACATCGTGCCCGTCTGGCGCGAGCGCCACGTGCTGCTGACCGCCGCCGACGGCCGCTTTGCCGGGCGCGAAGCGGTGCGCTGGGCCGAGGCAGCGATGGTGCCGCTGTGCCTGCTGACGCCGGACATGCAGAACCGCAAGACCATCGACTCGGTGTTCGCGAAAGTCGGCGCTGGCGTCACGCCGATGCTGGAGACCAGTTCCATCGTCAGCATCCTGGCCCATGTCGGTTCCGGCCACTGGTCGTCGATCGTGCCGCGCAGCGTGCTGGAGCAAGTCGGTACGCCGCCCGGGGTGGTCGCCATCGAACTGGTCGAGCCGGCCGTCGACTGGGCCACGGGCCTCGTCACCCTGGCGCGCGAGCCGCAGCCGCCGATGGTGGCCTCCCTGGTCGCCGAGGCAAAGGCATTGGCCGAGGCGTTCGAGAAACCCGAATAGGCCTTCGGATTTTCCCGCTTTCGCTTTCGCCGCAAGCGGAGTACAAAGTCGCATGGAAAGCCCCGGCATAGTCGCCCGCATCATCGAGCAGCATCGCGTCCGACCCGGCGCGCTGCTGCCGATGCTGCACGCAATCCAGGACGCGCTGGGCCACATCCCGCCAGAGGCGGTGCCGCCGATCGCGCAGGCGCTGAATCTGTCGCGCGCCGAAGTGCACGGCGTGATCAGCTATTACGCCCACTTTCGCCAGCAGCCGGCGGGCCGCCACGTGGTGCGCATCTGCTGCGCCGAGGCTTGCCAGGCCGTGGGCGGCGAAGCGCTGGCCGAGCATGCGCGGGAGCGTTTGGCTGGCAGCGGGATCACGCTGGAACCCGTGTACTGCCTCGGTTTGTGCGCCTGCGGGCCTTCCGTGCAGGTCGATGAAATAATGCTGCACGCGCGGGTCACGCCCGAAAAATTCGATGCGCTGATCGACGTGCTGGAGGCTGCACCGTGAAGGTGGAAACCGCCGCTGTGGAGGCTGCCACCGAAGCGCTCGCGCCGCAGCCCCAAGTGCAAGGTGCACGCAAGGCACCCGCCAGGACCACGATCTTCGTCCCGGGCGATGCGGCGGCACTGGCCTTGGGCGCCGACGCCGTGGCTGCCGCAATCGCTGCCGAGGCGGCGCAACGCGGCATCGCCATTCGGCTGGTGCGCAACGGTTCGCGCGGCATGGTCTGGCTGGAGCCGCTGCTCGAAGTCGCCACGCCGCGCGGGCGCATCGCCTACGGGCCGGTCGCGGCGGCCGAAGTGCCGGGCCTGTTCGCCGCAGGCTTGCTGACAGGCGGCGCCCATGCGCTGTGCCTCGGGCCGACCGAAGAGATTCCCTGGCTGGCGCGCCAGCGGCGCCTCGCCTGCCGGCGCATCGGCGTGGTCGATCCGCGTTCGCTGGCCGACTATGTCGCGCGCGGCGGCGGCGAGGGCCTGCGCCGCGCGCGGGCCATGGCGCCGGCCGAAATCGTCCGCGCCGTGACCGAGTCGGGCCTGCGCGGCCGCGGTGGCGCCGCCTTTCCCACCGGCATCAAGTGGCAGACCGTGCGCGCCACCGCGGCACCGCAGAAATACGTCGTCTGCAATGCCGACGAGGGCGATTCGGGCACCTTCTCCGACCGCATGCTGATGGAGGGCGATCCCTACTGCCTGCTCGAAGGCATGGCGATCGCCGGCCTCGCGGTGGGCGCCGCGCAAGGCTACATCTACGTCCGCTCCGAATATCCGCACGCGGTCGCGGCGCTCGAAGCGGCGCTGGCCGGAGCCGGGGACTTTCTCGGCGATTTCACGATCGAAGTGCGCATGGGCGCCGGTTCCTATGTCTGCGGCGAGGAAACCGCGCTGCTGGAAAGCATCGAAGGCAAGCGCGGTATCGTCCGCGCCAAGCCGCCGCTGCCGGCGGTCGCCGGTCTCTTCGGCCAGCCGACGGTGATCAACAACCTGGTTACCTTCGCCAGCGTGCCCGACATCCTGGCGCGGGGCGCGGCGGCCTACCGCGATCTTGGCTGCGGCCGTTCGCGCGGCACGCTGCCGTTCCAGCTTGCCGGTAACATCAAGTACGGCGGACTGGTCGAAGTCCCCTTCGGCCTCAGCTTGCGCGAGTTGCTCTACGACTTCGGCGGCGGTTCCCGCTCCGGCCGGCCGCTGCGCGCGGTGCAGGTCGGCGGGCCGCTGGGCGCCTACCTGCCGGAGTCGCAATTCGACACACTGCTCGACTACGAGGCCTTCGCCGCCATCGGCGCCGGGCTGGGCCACGGCGGCATCGTCACCTTCGACGACACGGTGGACCTGGCCAGGCAGGCGCGCTACGCGATGAAATTCTGCGCCATCGAATCCTGCGGCAAATGCACGCCCTGCCGCATCGGCTCGACGCGTGGCGTCGAAGTCATCGACCGCATTCGCGCCGGTGACGGCAGGCAAATCGCTTTGCTCGAAGAATTGTGCGAGACCATGACGCAGGGCTCGCTGTGCGCCATGGGCAGCATGACGCCGATTCCGGTGCTGTCGGCCCTGCGGCACTTCGCGGAGGACTTTGGAGGTAAATGCGAATGAACGCACCAGGGGAACTCGACCTCGGCACACCAGAAGTCGGCGCTGGCGACACGGTGACGCTGGAGATCGACGGCATCGCGATCAGCGTCACGGCGGGTACGTCATTGCTGCGCGCGGCCGCCGAGGCCGGCGTGATGATCCCCAAGCTCTGCGCCACCGACATCCTCAAGCCCTTTGGTTCCTGTCGCCTTTGTCTGGTGGAGGTCGAGGGCCGCAAGGGCTACCCGTCCTCCTGCACCACGCTGGCCGAAGCCGGCATGAAGGTGCGCACCCAGTCGCCGCAACTGGCCAGACTGCGGCGCAACGTCATGGAGCTTTACATCTCCGACCATCCGCTGGATTGCCTGACCTGCTCCGCCAACGGCAACTGCGAACTGCAGACCATGGCCGGCGTGGTCGGCCTGCGCGAGGTGCGTTATGGCGCTGGCGAGAACCATTTCAGCGAGGTCGTCAGGGACGAATCCAATCCCTACTTCAGCTACGACCCCGGCAAGTGCATCGTCTGCAATCTCTGCGTGCGCGCCTGCGAAGAGCAGCAGGGGACCTTCGCGCTGACCATCACCGGGCGCGGCTTTGGCTCGCGCGTAACGGCGGGGCAGGGCGAGAGTTTTCTGGAATCGGATTGCGTTTCCTGCGGCGCCTGCGTGCAGGCTTGCCCGACCGCGACACTGATGGAAAAGACCGTCATCGAAAAAGGCCAGGCCGAGCGCAGCGTGACCACCACCTGCGCCTATTGCGGCGTCGGCTGCGGCCTGCGCGCCGAGATGAAGGGCTCGGAAGTGGTGCGCATGCTGCCGTGGAAGGACGGCCGCGCCAACGAGGGCCACGCCTGCGTCAAGGGCCGCTTCGCCTGGGGCTACGCGACGCACCCGGACCGCATCACCAGGCCGATGATCCGGGCCAGGATCAGCGATCCCTGGCGCGAGGTGTCGTGGGACGAAGCGTTGGCGCACACCGCGCGCGAGTTCCGCCGCATCCAGCAACAGCACGGCCGCAACGCCATCGGTGCCATCGTCTCCAGCCGCTGCACCAATGAAGAAGACTACCTGGTGCAGAAACTGGTGCGCACCGCCTTCGGCAACAACAATGTCGACACCTGCGCCCGCGTCTGCCATTCGCCGACCGGCTACGGTCTCAAGCAGACGCTGGGCGAATCGGCTGGCACGCAGACCTTCAAGTCGGTGGCGCAGGCCGATGTCATCGTGGTGCTCGGCGCCAACCCGAGCGATGCCCATCCGGTGTTTGCCTCGCGCCTCAAGCGCCGCGTGCGCGAGGGCGCGAAGCTGGTCGTGATCGACCCGCGCGAGATCGACCTGGTCAGCTCGCCGCACATCCGGGCCGAGCATCACCTGAAACTCAGGCCCGGCACCAATGTCGCGGTGCTGTCGGCCATGGCGCACGTTATCGTGACCGAGGGCCTGGTCGACGAAGCCTTCGTCGCGGAACGCTGCGAAACCAAAGCCTTCAACGATTGGCGCGAGTTCGTCGCCCGCCCGGCGAATTCGCCTGAGGCGCTGGAAGCCGCCAGCGGCGTGCCGGCGGTGACGCTGCGCGCCGCGGCACAGTTGTATGCAACGGGAGGCAATGCGGCGATCTACTATGGCCTTGGCGTCACCGAGCATTCGCAGGGCTCGACCGCGGTGATCGCCATCGCCAACCTCGCCATGGCCACCGGCAACGTCGGCCGCGAGGGCGTCGGTGTCAATCCGCTGCGCGGGCAGAACAACGTGCAGGGTTCCTGCGACATGGGCAGCTTTCCCCACGAACTGCCCGGCTATCGCCACGTGTCCGACACCATCACCCGCGAGATGTTCGAGCGCGACTGGGGCGTCGAAATCCAGTCCGAACCGGGCCTGCGCATCCCCAACATGTTCGAGGCCGCGCAGGACGGTTCTTTCCTTGGCCTTTACTGCCAGGGCGAGGACCCGGCGCAGTCCGATCCGAACACGCAGCACGTCACGGCGGCGCTGGCCGCGATGGAGTGCGTGGTGGTGCAGGACCTGTTCCTCAACGAAACGGCGAAGTATGCCCATGTCTTCCTGCCCGGCGCCTCCTTCCTCGAAAAGGACGGCACCTTCACCAACGCCGAACGGCGCATCTCGCGCGTACGCCGCGTCATGCCGCCGCTGGCCGGCATGGCCGACTGGGAGGTGACGTGTGCGCTGAGCAGGGCGCTGGGCTACGAGATGCACTACGAACACCCGAGCCAGATCATGGACGAGATTGCGCGCCTGACGCCGACCTTCGCCGGCGTCAGCTACGCCAAGCTCGAGCGCGCCGGCAGCCTGCAATGGCCCTGCAACGACGCCGCACCCGAGGGCACGCCGACCATGCACGTCGACGGCTTCGTTCGTGGCAAGGGCCGCTTCCTGATTACCCAGTACGTGCCGACCGACGAGAAGATCACACGCCGCTTCCCGCTGCTGCTGACCACCGGCCGCGTGCTCTCGCAGTACAACGTCGGCGCCCAGACGCGCCGTACCGCCAACACCGACTTTTACGGCGCCGACCTGCTGGAGATCCATCCGCATGACGCCGGGGAGCGCGGCATCCGCGAGGGCGACC
>JADYZH010000244.1 GCA_020853215.1 Sulfuritalea sp.
CAGCCCGACGCCGATGTCGCCGGCGAGAACCGTGACATCGGCGTCGACCGCGTTGACGTCCACTTCCCGCGGCCAGCGGGCGAACTCGAGGTGCAGGTCGTTGAGGATGTGAAGCCGCACCCTATACCTCCACCACGAGTTCCGGATTCCATCCCGTCGCCTCAAGCGCCCGGCCGTCACGCGCATAGCCGCGCGGGTTGCACACCACCCGGCAGTCCCCGATCCGGTGGTCGGCGAAGGCGTGGGTGTGCCCGTGCAGCCACAGGGCGGCCCGGGCGACGAGCGGGTCGAGGTTGCTGGCGAAGGCCGCCGTCAGCAGGTCGTTCTGCCACCAGGGGGCGATGCTGGCCAGGCTCGGCGCGTGGTGGGTCACCACCACGGTCTTGCCCGTAAAGGGTTCGGCGAGCCTCCCCTCCAGCCAGGCGCGGCTTTGCCGGTGCAGCGCCACCGTATCCTCCGGCCGTAGCGAAACCGACGGCGACCCCTCGAAGCGGATCCGCAGGAAGTCGTTCATCCGCCGCCGGGCGTGGTCCATCGCGCAGGCTTCGTTTCCGAAGAGCCTGAAGTCGGTCCACAGCGTGCAGCCGAGGATGCGCACCCCGTCGATCACGACCTCGTCGTTCTCGAGGAGGTCGATCTCCAACTCACGCGCCACTTGGCGCAGCTCACGCCGCGTCTCGTGATACTCGGCCCCGTAGAACTCATGGTTGCCGGCGACATAGACGACGCGCTTGCCGGTGAAGGCCATTCTGGCCCAGACAAGACCCTCCGTGTGCCGGCCGATGTCCCCGGCCAGCACGACGAGGTCCGCCGCCGCCACCGTGGAGGGTGTGGGCATCCAGTTGCTCATCTCGAGGTGCAGGTCGCTTACCGCGTAGATCCTCATGATTCTTCCTTTCCGTTCATTCATGCCACTTCAGCTACCTTGCTTGTTTCCGTTCAAATGAACCCCATGCGCCGGTCGTCCCGGCGCGTTCCCTCCGGGCCCGCTTCCTCGAATCGGAAGTCCCGGCCCGCCAAGCGGTCCCGCGCCATGCGGCCGATGGCCGACTGCAGCACCAGGCCCAGCTCGCGCGGGCTGGCCACGGCCCGCTCCAGCAACACCGGTGGAGGCTCGACCGGCAGCTGCTCCGCCAGTCCGTAAGCCTCGATCAGCCGCCGGTACTGGGCACGGCCGATCCGGCGCAGCTCGCAGGCGCTGGGCCGGCGCACTTCGAACACCACCAGGCGGCTCTGGATGGGGTCCGGCAGGCGCTCGAGGGCGTTGGCCGTCGCCAGCCAGGAGAACCAGCTGGCGTCGATCGGCAGCTCCGCGAACTCGTCCCGGAAGCGCCGCGCGCTCTCCGCTTCCAGCAGGGCGTAGAGGCAGCCCAGCGGGTCGTACCGCGACTCCGCCGCCTTGTCGATCTCATCGAGCAGGAAGACCGGGTTCATCTCCCGTCCAAGCAGGAGGGCGTCGAAGACCGCTCCCTGCTTGCCGGTGCCCCAGAAGCTGGACAGTCCGCCGAGCTGCCCGCCCTGCGTGGCGTGGCCGAAGGCCACCTCGAAGCGGCGCACCCCCAGCACCTCGGCCAGTCGCTGCGAGAAGGCCGTCTTGCCGATGCCGGCTTCCCCCAGCAGGAGCACCGGCGGCAGGCGCAGCCGGCCGTTGCCGAGGCGAGCGATTGCCGCCTGGGCGGCGTAGTGCTCCACCACCGGGGCGAAGTTGGGGAAGGCCTCGGCGAGCGAATCGATCGCGGCCGGCGCGGGCGCCTGTGCGAAGCGCCGGTAAAAGCCCGAGTCCGGCACGCGGCCCGTGATCAGCCGCCTCCGGTCGGCGTGGTCGCCGTCGCTCGTCTGCTCGACGCGCTCGGCCAGCTCCAGCCAGTCGCCGAAGTCGGCCCAGGGCAGTTCGCCCGCGGCGGGCGCGTCCTGAATGAACGGGGCGAGCCGGCGCGCCAGCGGATAGCGCCAGCCGGCCTCCCGGAACCGCTTGGGGCTGACGACCGTGGTCTTCCGCAACAAGCCGCTCGCGCCGTCCTCGTGGTCGAGGAGGCGGCGGCCGATGCGCTCGAGGCTGGCCTCCCCGTTGGTCTGGCTGTCGGCGAAGAGACAGGCGGCGAGGAGATGGCGCAGGGTCTCGTCCTCGGGTTCGCCGAGGACGCGGCCGGCGAGCGCAAGAAGCGCATCCCAGCCCTTCTCCTCGGAAAGCAACATGCGCGTCCTCTCGCCGTGGCTGAGATCGACGCGCACCACCGTCAGCCGGCGCGGCAGCCAGCCCGGTTCGACCCGAAAGCGTTCCATCTTCTTCTCCCCGGCCTTGTGGGCCTAAACGGACGACGCGCCGTGGGTAACGGCCGCCGCCCAAAACAAAAAACCCCGCGATAAGCGCGGGGTTCTCTGGAAAAAACGTCTCCTATGCGATCACGTCACCCCGGCGGACGCGCGCGAGCCGGCACCGCGACTATGACGGTCGCGGCGCTGAGCGGTTTGGAGTTGAAGTTCGTTTCCATGCGAAACAAGATACCGGATCGGAATTGGACCGCGCAAGGAATTTGTGCGGGGAAATCCATCTATGCGACCGAAAAACAACAATCGGCTGATAGCATATGCTGTCAACCGATATCGTTTGAAATCGGCACCTGCCGGCGGTGATAACCGATGCGTTCGCGCATCGGGAACCCGGGCCGTCGATAAGCGATCAATATTGCATCAACTCGACGACAAGGAGCGAACATGAGAAACAAGATGCCGAAACTCTTTATACAGAGCGGGCGTGAAGTGAAGGAGCTGAGGCAGAAGATGGGCCGGAACCAGCTGGAGTTCTGGGGGCCTATCGGCGTCACCCAGTCGGGCGGTTCGCGCTACGAGTCAGGGCGCGACATGCCGAAGCCGGTGCAGATGCTGCTGCATCTGGCGTATGCGCCGGAGAGGCAGGCGGGGGCGATGTTGGAGTATTTGAGGGGGCGGGAGGAATGAGCGGTCTGCTTTCGTTCGTGTGGTGCTCTTGAAACCTGCAAAATCAAGCGAGGCCAGCTTGCTGCCGCTACTGGCTTACAGGCTGAGCGATAGTGTTTTTTACTTAACACAAAGGAGTTGCCGTGAAGAGACTGATGTTTATCGCCCTTGTTTCCGCGGTTGGCTTTCTGGGTTCTGCGCACGCCACCCCGGCCTGCGAGGCCAGGGCGCTCAGCAAGGATGGCAAGCCGCTCTCGGGCGCAGCCAAAGCCTCCTTCATCAAGAAATGCGAGAAGGAGGCGGCCTGCGAGGCCAAGGCGCTTAGCAAAGATGGCAAGCCTCTCTCCGGCGCCGCCAAGGCGTCGTCCATCAAGAAGTGCATGAGCGAGGCAAAGTAGTGGCGTTAAGCCTTGAACGAGTCTATTCACACCCCTAAGGAAATTTTACACAGTGGACATCCCACGAATATTCAGCATCACTGAAAGTACTCACCGCATCCACAATCCGATCACATCCGAAAAGCTCGCCACCCTCGGCGCTGCGCTGCGTCTGGAATCGGGGGCTCGAGTGCTCGACCTCGGCAGCGGTTCGGGGGAGATGCTGTGCACCTGGGCACGCGATCACGGCGTCATCGGCACCGGCATCGACATGAGCCGGTTGTTCACCGAGCAAGCGAAACTCCGTGCTGAAGAACTCGGCGTCGTCGGTCAAGTCATGTTCATCCATGGCGATGCCGCGGGCTACGTCGCCGACGAGAAGGTCGACGTAGCCGCCTGTGTCGGGGCCACCTGGATCGCCGGGGGAGTCGCCGGCACTATCGAGCTTCTGGCGCGGAGCTTGGGCGCCGGAGGGATCATCCTCATCGGCGAGCCCTACTGGCGGCAGTTGCCGCCGACGGAAGATGTTGCGAAAGGGTGTCTTGCCAACTCGATCTCCGACTTTCTCACGCTTCCGGAACTTCTCGCTTCTTTCGGCCACCTTGGCTACGACGTCGTTGAAATGGTTCTGGCCGACCAAGACGGCTGGGACAGATACGAGGCGGTCAAATGGCTCACCATGCGCCGATGGCTTGAAGCCAATCCCGGCGACGAGTTGGCGAAGGAGGTTCGAGCCAGCCTGACCTCGGAACCCGAGCGCTATGCCGCTTACACGCGTGAATACTTGGGCTGGGGTGTGTTCGCGCTCATGACGCGATGATGCGTTGGCGCACCCGGCGGATGGTCAACGATTGTGCCGCGCAACAGCTGGCGGATAAAGCCAGGGCAGTTTGCCCTTGTGGCTCTCGGCCTGGATGACGCAGGCCATCTTCAGGCTGGCGAAGTGGGTGACGACGTTGTGGGTGTCGCCGCCCACCCTGCGCATCGGGTCGGATGTGCGGATGTGCTCGACGGCCTTGCGGCCGATCAGGGGGATGTCTTGTTGCATGAACTGCTGTAGCAGGTCGTTCTCGGATAGCATGGTGTTGCTCCTTCATTGCCTGCCCCGGGCAGATGTCGGACTCGGCAAATGTGCCGGTGCCAGGTGCGGTAGCGGGCAGCGCTGGATGCCGGCGCCGAGATCGATTACAGGCCGCCCGACTATCCGGAATTGAAAAACCTCAGCTATGTCGACGGAGAACAATACGCCGGCTTGTTGGCGCCGCTCATCGAGCTTGCCGGGATAGACACCTTGACGCTCGGCGAGTGTCAACAGCCGTAAAGAAAGCCGTCTGGCGCTGCACGATCACCAGAAAGTGACGTTCGAGGTGTTCAATCAAGGCCCCCATGTCGCCGACCCGGAAAAGATCTTCCTGTTCGGCGAAACCTCACGCGATATGGAGTCGAACCAGGGAATCGGCCTCTATGCTGCCAGCCAATACGTCACGAGCTTCGGCGGGTCCATCCATGCCGAAAACCGACCGAATGGGGTCGCCATCGTGGTAAATCTTGTGCCGGGGTAGTCCCCTTGAGATGGTGAATTGCCACACCCCATTACCCCTCTGCAGTGGACGTTACAAGCCTACTTGGTCCGCCGTTGGATGCCAACCAGGGGCTCGGGATCGGAAGCACGAACGTAGGATAAGGACGCTCTGGTTCTATACGATTTTCAGCTAAACGGGTGGTAAGCGAAATATTACCGCCCGACTCAGACCGTAGGCTCAAAGTCGGCTGGGGCCGAGGATCGGAGATCCGCTTGTTTATTGGCCTCGACAGACTATATTGCAACTCGGTAAATGCATAACGAATAAATCGCAGACTTCGACGGATTTTTGAGAGTCTATGTTAATTTTCGAGGCACAATAAATCAATGAGTTAGGTAGCACCTCTCCGACAGACTTTATTGTTTCTTACCACTACTGCCCCGCACTCCCCCCGATCGCCCGAATCGTGCCGTGTTCACCTTCGCCGCCGGCGCGGCTTTTGGCGCGGCGGCGCTGGTGTTGCTTCTGACTCGTCGGTCTCCAACATGACGGTCGTCACCCTGGGCTGTGCGCCTGCGTCATGTCCGATGGAGTTTCTCTGATATAGTACGTGGCATGCGCTTGCTTTGGATCCTCCTGCTGGCACTCGTCATCCCGATCAATGCCGCCTACGCGGCGGCGTCCGGGGTATGCGACAGCGTTGATGGCCATGCCCAGCATGGTCAGCATTTCGGGCATCACAAGCACGTGCATGACCAAGATCACGGTGGGGTCGGCAACGGCGATCCCAAGCAGCCGAGCGGCAGCGACCACAACCATTCCCACGCCCACCCGCTGTTTACCTTGATGTTGCCGGCCCAGATCGAAGTTCATCTCCCCCCCGAGCCGGCTGTCGCGGCGGCTTCCCCGCGGCAGTCCTTTGTCTCGGTCACCCCTGTCCGACTCGAACGTCCCCCGAGATCCGTCCTCGTCGCCTGAGTCGACGGGACACTATCCTGACCGATTGATTTGCCGCACTGCGCCCGCCATGGCGGGTGCGCGTCCCGTCGAAATCCAAACTTTCCGTTTCGAGGATTTCGATGCAACACCATCGTTCGTCATTGACGCTGCTGCTGGCTTTGCTGACCGCCCCGGCCTGGTCGGCCGGGCTGACCGAAAGCGAAGCGCTCCGCCTGGGCCTTGCCCGCCCGGAATTTTCAGAACTGCAACAAGCCCGACTCGGCGAGGCCGAAGCGGAAGTGATCGAAGCCGGCACCTGGAGCAATCCGACGCTGGAATTCGGGCAGGACAAGACCGGCGCTTCCCGCGAACGCACCTGGCAGCTGTCGCAAACGCTGGATCTTTCCGGGCGTCGCGGCCTGCGCGAGACGGCGGCGCGCCATCGTGTCCGCGCTGCCGAGGCCGACAACCGCGCCCGGCAAAACGAACGTGCTGCCGGATTGCGCCGTACGTTTCATGAATTCCTGCGCCTGCAGGAACAAACGCGTGCGGTTGCTGCCTGGGCGGAGCGCTTCTCGGCCATCGACCGCGTGGTCGCCAAGCTGGCCGGGGCCGGCGAGGTATCCGGCTACGACCGCCGCCGGCTCGCCCGCGAACAGCGCAGCGCAGAGGCGAGGCTGGCCGAAACCCGCGCCGAACGGGAACGCGGCCGCGCCCGACTCGCCGCGCTGATCGGCCGCGAAGTCGGCACCGACGTCGAAGGGCGCTTGCTGCCGGAGGTGCCTCCTTCCCTGGCCAGCTTGCAGGCGCAACTCGCTGCGCGCCCCGAATTCGCCGCCTTGTCTGCACGCGCCGAGGCCGCGCAAAGCGACAGCGCGGTCGCCCGGAACAACCTGCCGGAACTGACGGTCGGCATCGGTCGCAAGCAGGTGGAGGATGGCCCCGTGCGCGACAGCGGCCCTCTCCTGGTGTTGTCGGTCAACCTGCCGTTGTTCGACCGCCAGCAGGCCAAGGATCGACGCAGCGCAGCGCAAGCGCTGGCAGCCCGCGCTGAACTCGGTCTGTCGCGGCAACAGGCCGAAGGCGAGTTGCTCGGCCTGCATCGTCAGGTCACGCAGTTGATCGCGGCGGCCACCCGCTACCGCAACGAAGCCTTGGCGCCTTCCGCCGACCTCGTCCGTATCGCCGAGAGCGCCTATCGCGCCGGTGAATCCACCGTCCTCGAACTGCTCGATGCCTACAAGGGTGCCCTCGAAGCCGAATTGACGGCCCTAGATCTCGAATGGAAGGCCCGCGCCGCGCGCATCGATCTCGATCAACTGACCGGAAGCTTCCCGCAATGAAAACCTCATCCAGACTGCTCGCGGCGATCATCGCCGCACTGCTGCTCGTCGGCTGCGGCGACAAGAACGCCGGCACCGGCGGCCACGACCACGGCGCGCCCGCGCAAGCCGCCGGCCATGCCGACCATGGCCCGACAGGTGAAAAAATCACCCATTTCAGCGACAGGACCGAGCTCTTCGTCGAATTCCCGAGCCTCGCCGTCGGCCAAGCCGCGACCTTCATCGTCCACTTCACCTGGCTCGCCGATTTCAAGCCGGTGACGCAAGGCAGGCTCATCGTCGTGCTCGCGGGCGGCAATGCGCCGGAGGAGCGCTTCGTCGCCGACGCCCCGGCCGTGCCCGGCATCTTCAAGCCGGCCGTGACGCCCAAGTCCGGAGGGGAACGCGTACTGGCGCTGATCCTCGAAACGCCGGCAGGCAACATCGCCCACGAACTCGGTCCGGTGACGGTCTTCGCCGATGCCAAGGCGGCGCAAGCCGAGCACGACCACGGCCATGACGATGAAGGTATCGCCTTCACCAAGGAACAGCAGTGGAAGATCGACTTCGCCACGGCCGAGGCGGTCAAGGGCCGCGCGCGGTCCTCGGTCGCCGCCACGGCGGCGATCAAGGCGCAGCCCGACGGCGAGGCGCTGCTGACGGCGCCGGCGGCCGGCGTGCTGCGTCCGGCCAGCGCCTTTCCGCGGGTCGGCCAGACGGTCAAGGAAGGCCAGGTGCTGGCCACCCTCGCACCGCGCCTCGGCGGCGAGACCGACCTGGCGACGCTGGAAGCGGCGACCGGCAAGGCGAAGATCGCGCTCGAACAGGCGCGGCGCGAACGCGAGCGCATGGAGGCGCTGTTCAAGGACGAAGCCGTTCCCGAGAAACGCCTGCTTGAGGCGCGCGCCGGCGAGCGCATGGCCGAGGCCGAAGCGAAGGCCGCGCAGGCGCGGCTGGGCCAGTTGGGCGGAACGGGCGGCATTGCCATCCGCGCGCCCATCGATGGCACGCTGGCCGATGTTGCCGTGGCGCCGGGCGCCTTCGTCGCCGAAGGCGCTCCGCTGTTCCACGTCGCCAACACGGAACGGCTGTGGCTGGAAGCGCGCGTGCCGGAAAGCGAGATCGGCAAGCTCGGCACCATGGACACCTTGAGCGGAGCATCGTTCACAGTGGACGGATTCGGCCAGCCCTTCGTCATTGAGCCGGGACGGAACGGCAAGCTGATTGCCGTCGGCGGCGTCGTCGATGCCGGCACGCGCACCGTGCCGGCCATCTTCGAGTTCGCCAATCCCGGCGGCCTGCGCCTGGGCATGACCGCCAGGGCCCGGCTCTATGCCGGCGAGGGGATCGAAGCCGTGCTGGTGCCGGCAGGCAGCGTGCAGGACGAAAGCGGCACGTCGGTCGTCTATGTGCAGACCGGCGGCGAAAGTTTCGTGCGCCGCATCGTGCGCGTGGGCGCCCGCGACGGCGAGCGCATCGCCATTCTCGACGGCCTCGAACCGGGACAGCGCGTGGTCAGCAAAGGCGCGTACCTGATCCGCCTGTCGACCTCGATGTCCGCCGCCGTCGGCCATGCGCACTGAGGAAGGGCGATCATGATCGGACACATCATCCAATGGTCGCTGCGCAACCGGCTGTTCGTCCTCGTCGGCAGCTTGCTGCTGCTCGTCTGGGGTGGCGTCGAGACCGCGCGCACGCCGGTCGACGTCTTCCCCGACCTCACCGCGCCCACGGTCACCGTCGTCACCGAGGCCGAGGGCATGGCTCCGGTCGACATGGAGGCGCTCGTCACCTTCCCCATCGAGACCGCGCTCAACGGCGCGCCGGGCGTGCGCCGCGTGCGCTCCTCGACCAAGATCGGCCTGTCGGTCATCACGGTCGAGTTCGCCTGGGGAACCGACGCCTACCTGGCGCGCCAGATCGTCGCCGAAAAACTGCAACTGGCGAAGGCGGCGCTGCCGCCCGACATCGAGGCGCCGGTGATGGCGCCGGCCGCTTCCATCATGGGCGAGATCATGTTCATCGCCCTGACCTGGGACGATCCGGCAAAAGTCAGCGACGGCGGGACGGTGGTATTGAAGAACACCGCCGACTACGTGCTGCGCAAACGCCTGCTGGCGGTGCCGGGTGTGGCCGAGGTGCTGCCCATCGGCGGCGACCTGCAGCAGTTCCAGGTCACGCTGAAGCCGGAGCGCCTGGCGGCCTACGGCCTGACCATCGACGAAGTGGTTAAGGCGGCCGGGGGCGCCAACCGGAATGCGGCGGCGGGCTTCTATGCTGAGAATGGCCAGGAATACCTGATCCAGGGCATCGGCCGCGTGCGCACGGTGGAGGACATCGCCGAAGCCGTGGTGGCGGTGAAGAACGGCCAGCCGGTGCTGCTGCGCCACGTCGCCGAGGTGGGGCTCGGCACCGCCGTCTTTCGCGGCATCGGCTCGACCAACGGCAAGCCCGCCGTGGTGCTGGGCATCCAGCGCCAGCCGGCGACCAATACCCTGGAGCTGACGCGCGTGCTCGACCGCACCCTGGCCGACATCCAGGCCTCGCTGCCGGCCGGCATGAAGATCGAGACACGCCTGTTCCGCCAGGCCGACTTCATCGAGGTGTCGATCCGGAACCTGCTGGCGGCGCTGCGCGACGGGGCGATCCTGATCGTCGCCATCGTCTTTGCCTTCCTGCTCTCGGTGCGCTCGACGGCGATCACCCTGGTGGCCTTGCCGCTGTCCATCGTTGCCGCCATTCTGGCGATGAAGGCGCTCGGGGCGACGATCAACACCATGACCCTGGGCGGCATCGCCATCGCGCTCGGCGCCCTGGTCGACGATGCGATCATCGTGGTGGAGAACATCGTGCGGCGGCTGCGCGAGAACCACGACAAGCCCGAGTCGAAGCGCGAATCGACTCTGCATGTCGTATTCCTCGCCACCAAGGAGATCCAGGGCTCCATCGTCTTCGCCACGCTGATCATCATGCTGGTGTTCGTGCCGTTGTTTTTCCTCTCGGGCGTCGAGGGCCGGCTGATGGTGCCGCTGGGACTGGCCTACGTCATTTCCCTGTTCGCCTCGCTGCTGGTGTCGATCACCATCACGCCGGTGCTTGCCTCATTGTTCCTCGGGCAGTCGAAGGAAATCGAAGGTCATCGCGAGCCGCACTTCGTCGTCCGGCTGCGTGGGACGTACCGCCGCCTCCTCGACGCCACGCTGGAGCGCTGGCGGGTAGTCGCCGCCGCCAGCGGCGCGCTGCTGGCCGCCGCCCTGGTCGGGCTCGCCGTCGCCGGACAGTCCTTCCTGCCCGACTTCAACGAAGGCACGCTGACCGTGGGCGTCGAGACGCTGCCCGGCACGGCGCTGGCCGAATCGGCCAAACTGGGCCAGAACGTCGAGGAGGTGCTGCTCGCCCATCCCGAGGTCGTCGCCACCGCGCGCCGCACCGGGCGTTCGCCGCTCGATCCGCACGCGCTCGATGTGCACCAGTCGGAAATCGAGGTCAGCCTGAGGATGAGGGAGCGCGGCAAGGAGGAATTTCTCGCCGCGCTGCGCGCGGATTTCGCAAGGCTGGCCGGCGTGCAGGTGGTGGTCGGCCAGCCGATCTCGCACCGCATCGACCACATGCTCTCCGGCACGCGCGCCAACATCGCGGTGAAGATCTTCGGCGCCGACCAGCGCGAACTGCGCAAGCTGGCCGAAGCGGTCAAGGGCGTCATGCAGCGGGTCGAAGGCGCGGTCGACGTGCAGCCCGAGCAGCAGACCGACATTCCCTTCCTCACGGTGAAATACCGGCGCGACGCGCTGGCGCGCCACGGCCTGTCGGCGGCGGAACTGTCGGAAAGCATCGAGGCAGCATTCAACGGTCTCGTCGTCGGCAAGGTCCTGCAGGGGCAGGCCAGCTTCGACCTGGTGGTCCGCTACGATCCGGTTACGCGCGCCAGCCTCGACGCGATCCGCGCCACGCTGGTGACCACGCCGTCCGGGGCTCGCCTGCCGCTCTCCGCGCTGGCCGACATCGAGAACGACCGCGGCCCGTATTTCATCAATCGCGAAAACGTGCAGCGCAAGATCGTCGTCATGGCCAACGTCGCAGGACGCGACCTGAAAAGCGTGGTAGAGGAGATGCGGGCGGAGATCGCCGGCGAGGTCAGGCTGCCGGCCGGCTACCACATCGAGTTCGGCGGCCAGTTCGAATCGGCGGCCGAGGCTTCGCGCGTGCTGATGATGCTGGGCGCCGCCGTCGTGGTCGGTGTCTTCCTGCTGTTGTTCGTCGCCTTCCACACAGCGCGCGACGCCTTCCTCGTGATGCTCAACCTGCCGCTGTCGATCGTCGGCGGCGTGGTCGGCGTGTATCTGGCCGGCGGCGTCGTTACCGTCGCCTCGATCATCGGCTTCATCACCCTGTTCGGCATCGCCACGCGCAACGGCGTGATGATGATCGCCCACATCCACCACCTGGCCGAGCACGACCTGGTGGCGAACGTCCGCGAGGCCGTGGTGCGCGGCGCCGAAGAGCGCCTGATCCCGATTCTGATGACGGCGCTCGCCGCCGGCCTGGCGCTGGTGCCGCTGGCGCTGTCCGCCGGGCAGCCAGGCTCGGAAATCCAGGCGCCGATGGCGGTAGTGATCCTCTGCGGCCTGATCAGCTCGACCGTGCTCAACATGATCGTCGTGCCCGCGCTCTACCTGCGCTTCGGCGCGGTGCGTGACGAACTCGCCAGCGGCCAGACTCGGCGCCGCCGCTCTACCGACACCCTCATCGATGGTTAAGGAGGTTCAAATGAAACGTCTGCTTGTCCCAGTTCTGCTCACCCTCGGCCTGATCGGCTGCGCCTCGTCGCCTGACCTTCCGGCAGGCTATGCACTCGATCCCGGCCGACCGGAGGGCCTGGCCATCGTTTCCCTTACCTTGACCGGCAAGCAATTGAACAGGATTTCCGTATTTGAATATCGGCTCAGGGAGATTCCGCCGCGCGGCGGAATGTTCGCCGATACCCGGGACCACTATGACTCCCCACGCCAACACGCGCGATCTGTCCAAGCCGTCGGCGAGAATCCCCCCGGGTCGCGTTCGGTAGTCGTCAAGGGCGTCAATAGCGCGGAACCGCTGGACATCGGCGATGCGGGCCAGGCCCAGGGACGGTTGGCGACGGTTCGGTTGCCGGCCGGCGAATACGAACTGCATAGCTGGCGCTTGCGCGAACCGACTCCCTACGGAGAAAGGGAATACAAGCCGCCGCAGGAATTCAGTTACCGGTTCAGCATCAAGTCCGGCGAGATGACCTACCTCGGCCGGGTGAATCTGCACCTCGGCGAGCGCAATGCCGTGCGAATCTCGGTCGAAGACCGGCGCCAGGACGATCTGGCCCTGTTGGGCAGGAAGCATCCGGCCTTGGCAACAGGAAAAATCACCCACGCGGTCGGTTCGCTATAGCGTGCAAACGCGGGCTGTCACATTCGCAGCCTGTTTGCAAGAGACCATCTCGAACATCGTTCTACGTCTTGCATGCTCGAGCGGGCGCTGGCGAGCGGCCAAGGCGAGCAGCGCCACACATCTTGCGATGTGAACGACGGGCGCATCCGTCAGCACTCAGCCGCGATGCGGATGCCGGTGATGTGCGTCTGGGAAGTGCGCATGCGTGTGGGGTTCCGCGTCATGCCGATGCCAATGGCTGTGGCGGGTGCCGGGTGGGACGGGCGGTTCGTGCGCGTGGCGGTGGTGCGGGTCGTCCGGGCCATGGACATGCTCGTGGCTGTGCGCCAGGCCCGCGTGGTTGTGCGGGTGGGCGTGCCGCTCGCTCAGGTGCAGGCCGATGCCGATCACCATCAGCCCGCCCGCGGCGACCAAGGGCAAGGTGACCGGTTCGCCGAGCAGCGCGACCGCCAGCACCGCGCCGAAGAACGGCGCCGCGGAGAAATACGCGCCGGTGCGCGCGGTGCCGAGGTGGCGCAGCCCGATGACGAACAAGACGAGACTCGCGCCGTAGCTGGCAAAACCCAGCAGCGCCGCGCCGGCGGCCGTCGCCGCGCCCGGCCAGGCCGCGTCGCCGGCGAGTGCGAGGCCGAAATTGGCCGCGCCGGCGACCAGCCCTTTCGCCATCGCGATGTACGAAGCGTCCGCATGGGCCACCTGGCGCGTCAGGTTGTTGTCGATGGCCCAGGCCAGGCAGGCCCCGAGCACCGCCAGGGCCGGCCAGGCGCCGGCGAAGCGCGCCTCTTGCGGCCAGCCGAGCACGGCTGCCCCGGCGACGATGGCCAGCATGCCCAGCGCGATGCGGCGGTCGACGTTCTCGCGGAAGGCGAACCAGGCAATGAGCGCGGTGAACACGCCCTCCACATTGAGCAGCAGCGAGGCGCCGGAGGCCGGCATCCTCGACAGCCCAAGCATCAACAGGACGGGGCCGACGATGCCGCCGGATACGATCGCGCCGCCCAGCCAGCCCCGCTCGGCGCGGGTCAAGCGGACGGCCGGTGCGCGGCGCAAGCGCCGCAGCAGCCACAGACCGATGCCCGAGCCCAGATAGAGCAGCCCCGCCAGCAGCCAGGGTCCGCTGCGATCGAGGAACAGTTTGGCGAGCGGCGTGCCCGCGCCGAACAGCATGGCGGCGGCGAGCGCGGCGAGCACGCCGGGACTCAGAGCCGCCTTCATCGCCGCTGTCGCCCGCCCGCCGGCGGACCGTCCCGATGACAGGCGCAGGCTTCGCCATGCGCGGCCGACACCAGTTCCTGCAGAATGCCGCAGCCGGCGGCGTCATGGCGCTTGCCGCAGCGCGCACGCAGCGCCGCGAGCTGTTTCTCCAGCGCGCGCATGGATTTCAGCCGCGCGCGCACGCGGGCGAGTTGCGTGTCGATCAGGCGATCGATGTCGCCGCAGTCGGCCCTGGGCCGGGCGACAAAATCAAGCAGACGCCCGACCTCGGCCAGCGGCACGTCGAGCGCCCGGCAATGGCGGATGAAGGCCAGCCGCTCCAGCTGCGCCGGCCCGTAGCGCCGGTAACCGTTGTCCGCCCGGGCGGGCGCGGGCAGCAACCCCAGTTTCTCGTAATAGCGAATGGTTTCGATGTCCACGCCGGTGGTCCGGCTCAGTTCTCCGATGCGCATGCTGCCCCCGAATGCGAACTCGAGGATTCATTGTATCCGCTTGACCCTGTAGCGGCTACAGGGTTTTCAATGGCGCCATCATGAACGGGGTGACGCTGTGAAGCAATCGATATTCATCATCCGCAACATGGATTGCCCGACCGAGGAGGCGCTCATCCGCAAGCGCCTCGCCGCTCTGCCGGGCGTGGGCGAGCTGGCCTTCGATCTGATGGCGCGCCGGCTTGCGGTCAGCCACTCCCTGAGCAGCGAACAACCCATCCTCGCGGCGTTGCGCGAGATCGGCATGCAGGCCGACGCCCCCGGGGATGGCGGGAATGGCCACAAGACGGACCCGTCGTCTGTCATCCCGGCAAAGACCTGGGCATGGATGGCCGTCTCGGGCATCGCCGCACTCGGCGCCGAAGTCCTCGCCTGGTCCGGCGCATCCGAAACCGCCCCGGGCGTGGTGGCGCTTGCCCTGTTCTCCATCGTCACGGGCGGCCTGGGCACGCTGAAGAAGGGCTGGATCGCGCTGAAGACCTTCACCCTCAACATCAACTTCCTGATGAGCGTCGCCGTGCTGGGCGCGGTGGCCATCGGCGAGTGGCCCGAGGCGGCGGTGGTGATCTTCCTCTTCGCCCTGGCGGAACTGATCGAGACCCTGTCGCTGGAGCGCGCCAAGAACGCCATCGGCGGACTCATGACGATGACCCCCGCCACCGCCAACGTGCGCGCCGGGAACGGCGAGTGGCGCGAGATCCCCGCTGGCGACGTGCCGGTGGGCCTGATCGTCCGTGTACGGCCCGGCGAGCGCATTCCGCTCGACGGCGTGGTCACGGCGGGCGCCAGTTCGGTCAACCAGGCGCCGATCACCGGCGAGAGCATCCCCGTTGACAAGGCGCCGGGCGACCCGGTCTTCGCCGGTACGGTGAACGAGCGCGGCGCCTTCGAATTCCGCGTCACGGCGAACACCGGCAACACCACACTCTCGCGTATCATCCGCTCGGTGCAGGAGGCGCAGGGACAGCGGGCGCCGACGCAGCGCTTCGTCGATCAGTTTGCCCGCTACTACACCCCGGCGGTCGTCGGCCTGGCCGTGCTGGTCGCGATCATGCCGCCGCTCCTCTTCGGCGGCGACATCACGGAGTGGCTCTACAAGGCACTCGTGCTGCTGGTGATCGCCTGTCCCTGCGCCCTGGTCATCTCGACGCCGGTGACTGTCGTCAGCGGACTGGCCACCGCAGCGCGGCGCGGCATCCTGGTGAAGGGCGGCATACATCTGGAGAATGGCCGTCTCATCAAGGCCGTCGCCCTCGACAAGACCGGCACCATCACGCACGGGCGGCCGGCACTGACCGACACCATTCCCCTCGTCGAGCGGCCTGCGGAGGAGCTGCTGCAATTGGCCGCCAGTGTGGATGCCCATTCCGAGCACCCGGTGGCGGCGGCCATCGTCGCCGCTTGGCAGGGCGATGCGGCGCGGCCGCTTCCGGACGCCTCGGACTTCGAGGCCTTGGCCGGCCGCGGCGCCAAGGCGACGGTCGATGGCCAAACCTATCACGTCGGCAATCACCGCCTGGTGGAAGAGCTGGGCCTCTGCGGCCAACGGGTAGAGGAACGACTCAAGCGGCTGGAACAGGAAGGCAAGACAGCGGTGGTGCTCGTCTCGGTGCACGAGCCGCTGTGCGTGTTCGGCGTGGCCGACACCGTGCGCGGCCACAGCGCCGAGGCGATGCGTGAACTCCACGCGCTGGGCGTGCGCTCGGTGATGCTCACCGGCGACAATCCGGCCACTGCCCGCGCCATCGCCGACCAAGTCGGCATCGACGACGCGCGCGGCAACCTCCTGCCCGAGGACAAGCTCGCCGCCATCGGCGAGCTTCTCGGCCGCCACGGCCACGTCGGCATGGTCGGCGACGGCATCAACGATGCACCGGCGCTGGCCAAGGCCTCCATCGGTTTCGCCATGGGCGCGGCCGGCACCGACACGGCCATCGAGACCGCCGACGTAGCGCTGATGGACGACGACCTGCGCAAGCTGCCGCGCTTCATCGCGCTCTCACGCCGTACATCGCAGGTGCTGCGACAGAACATCGCGCTCGCCCTCGGCATCAAGGCTATCTTTTTCGCTCTGGCGCTGGCTGGCCAGGCGACGCTGTGGATGGCGGTGTTCGCCGACATGGGGGCGAGCCTGCTGGTGGTCTTCAATGGGTTGCGGCTCCTGAACGGAGGCGACGACCCGGCCCGAGAAGGCTGAACATGGAACGCAACGACTCTGCGCTGCTGCAAGCCACCACGCTGCTCGACTGGCAGACGCCCGACATCCTGCATCTCGTCTCCGCGCGCGGCTGGCGCGAGCTGCCCGAATTCGAGCGTGTCGGCGCGATCTACCGCTTCGTGCGCGACGAAATCGCCTTCGGATACAACGAGCGCGACGACCTGCCCGCTTCGCGCGTCCTCGAGGACGGCTATGGCCAGTGCAACACGAAGACGATCCTCCTGATGGCTCTGCTGCGCGCGGCGGGCATCGCCTGCCGCCTGCATGGGGCCACCATCCACAAGCGGCTGCAGAAGGGCGTCGTCAGCGGCCTCTTCTACCTGCTCGCGCCGGAAAGCATCCTGCATACCTGGGCGGAGGTGAAGGGAGAGCGGGGCTGGACCGCGCTGGAGGGCGTTATTCTGGACAAACCCTACCTCGATGGCGTGCGCCAGTTCGCGCCGTCCGGCACGCGCTGCATGCTCGGTTACGCGGTGGGCACGGACAACTGGGACGCGCCGGCCATCGAATGGGAGGGTAGCGACACCGCCATCCAGCAGACCGGGGTGAACCGGGACTATGGCACGTTCGGCGATCCCGATGCTTTCTACTTGCGCCATGGCGGCAATCTTTCCGGCATCAAGTCATGGCTGTATCGTCATGCGGTGCGCCACCTGATGAATCGCAAGGTGGCGCGGATCCGGGCTGCCGCCTTCATCGGTACCGAAAGCAGGGGGGCAACAAATGAATCGACTTGGAGATCTTGATGGCGGGTATAGGTTGGGTGGCCGCTGTCCCCGAGTTGATTTGCTCCATGCCGCCGAACTTGACCCGCCACATATAGAAGAGAAGGTGGCGTCAGGGAATCCGCCCTTGCGGCAAGGATCACAGATGAGGGGCAGGACGCTTCCGCAAACCTGCTATATGACAATGACAATTATTGAGCATTATCCTGGATTGGATAAATTATCCAATCCAGGATAAAAAACAATAAATCGATGATCTTTTACCTGCGCCCCGCTCTTGCCGATGAAGTGGTGACCGCCCTACAGGGTAGGGCGTGCTTCGGCGATACCATTAATATACTGACTAGAAACGTTTTTTTCTGAAATTGCCGTGCCTTTAATTACATTCCTGCAGGTCTTGACACGAGGCCACTATCTGACTGACGGGTTCAGTACTAGCGCAATGGCCGAGTAAGTTAGAGGAAAGAGACTAGGCAGGATTTATTTTTGACGGAACGGGATTTATTTTTGACGGCCGACAGGCTCCTCCCCACTTGAATTCGGAGCGGGAAGTCCCTATCATTAGCACTCGTTGGCAGTGAGTGCTAATAAAGCAAGCCTGCAAACTTCGATTTTGCTCAACTGTGAGTGTACGCTCACTTCCCGTA
>JADYZH010000245.1 GCA_020853215.1 Sulfuritalea sp.
CACTGCCCAAACCGCCGACGACTTCGAAGCGCTCCTGCCCTGGTGTTTGGCGGGCTGTCGCCGTTAGGTTTCGCCTCTACATCATCGCTTCCGCCATCGTCAATGGCGATGTCAATAGAGCGCTTACAAATGTCGATCAATCACGTGCAGTTTCAAAAGGGTCTATCGATGGTGGAGTTCATGGCGCGCTACGGAACGGAAGCGAAATGCCACGCGGCGCTGGTGGCATCGCGCTGGCCGAAGGGCTTCGTCTGTCCGTGCTGCGGCGATGAACGACACTCGACATTTGTTCGTGAAGAGCGGCACTACTGGCAGTGCCACCGCTGTCGTCACCAAACCACGGTGACCGCCGGCACGGTCTTCGAGGCAACCAAGCTGCCGCTGATGCGCTGGTTCCTCGCCATGCACCTGATGACCCAGGCCAAGAACAACGTCTCCGCGCTGGAGCTGACGCGCCATCTCGGTGTTCGCTACAAGGCAGCCTGGCTGATGAAGCACAAACTGCTTCAAGTCATGGCCGACCGGGAAGACTCGCGGATTCTGGATGGGCGTATCGAAGTGGATGACGCCTATCTGGGCGGTGAGCGTCCGGGCAAGCGGGGCCGGGGTTCGGAGAACAAGGTCTCGTTTCTGGTGGCGGTGCAGACGACCGATGATGGTCGCCCGATGCTGGTGCGGATGAATCGGATTGCGTTCACCAAAGACGCCATCGAAGCTTGGGCGAACAAGGCCCTGGCCGCTTCGGCACGGGTGATCTCGGACAGCCTGAACTGCTTCACTGGCTTTCGCGATAACGTGGCGGACTATCAGGCAGTCGTCGTCGGATCGGGACGCCAGTCGGTGGTGACGCATCCGGAATTCCGCCGCGTCAATACCGTGCTCTCCAATCTGAAGACCGCTATTTCTGGCACCTATCATCATTTCAATTTCGCCAAGTATGCCGACCGCTATCTGGCCGAGGTGCAGTACCGTTTCAATCGTCGCTTCGATCTCAAGTCCATCCTGGTCCGTCTCGTCCGTGCTGCCGCACTTACTCGCCCACGTCCTGAGCCAATGATCAGACTGGCTGAGGTTGGGGGCTAATCAAGTTTTGCTTTGCGGGGCTGGCCGCGCATGATCAGCCTGGCGGAGGTTCGGCAACTCGTTGCCGCAAGGGCCTGCTAAAATCTGCGTATGAAAACAAGCTTCCTGGAATTCGAACAGCCGATTGCCGAACTTGAAGCGAAGATCGAGCAGTTGCGTTTTGTGCAAGACGATTCGGCGGTCGATATTTCCGAGGAAATTTCCCGTCTCGATGCCAAAAACCAGAGCCTGACCAAAGAGATCTACGCCAAGCTCACGCCTTGGCAGTGCGCCCTGGTCGCGCGGCATCCGCAACGGCCCTATACCCTGGACTACATCGACCTGGTTTTCACCGACTTCCAGGAACTGCATGGTGACCGCTGTTACGCGGACGACCATGCCATCGTTGGCGGCTTGGCGCGCTTCAACGGCCAGTCGTGCATGGTGATCGGCCATCAGAAGGGCCGCGACACGAAGGAAAAGATTCACCGCAATTTCGGCATGCCCCGTCCGGAAGGCTACCGGAAGGCGCTGCGGCTGATGCGGCTGGCGGAGAAATTCGGCATTCCCGTTTTTACATTTGTCGATACGCCGGGGGCATACCCCGGAATCGATGCCGAAGAGCGCGGCCAATCGGAGGCGATCGGCCGCAACCTGGCCGTTATGACCGAATTGAGGGTGCCGCTGATCGCCACCATCATCGGCGAGGGTGGATCGGGCGGCGCCCTCGCGATCGCGGTCGCCGACATCGTCGCCATGCTGCAGTACTCGACATATTCCGTGATTTCACCCGAAGGCTGTGCTTCGATCCTTTGGAAAAGCGCCGAGCGGGCGGGCGACGCGGCCGAGACGATGGGGATCACCGCGCAACGACTGAAGTCGCTGGGACTGATCGACAAGATCATCAGCGAACCGGTCGGAGGGGCCCACCGTGACCATCGTGCGATTGCGCAGAGTGTCAGGAAAAGCCTGCAGGAAGCACTCAAGCAAATCGCCGGCCTTTCGACCGGCGAACTCATCGAGCGCCGTTTAGATCGTTTGATGAGTCATGGCCGATACAAGGAACAAGCCGTTCAGTGATCCGGTGATGCAGGCGCTGGCCGCCTGCCTTTCCCGCTATGCAAGGTCGGGCGAGACCGTTACCGTCGGCTATTCCGGCGGACTCGATTCCACCGTATTGCTCCATGCCTCGAATCGCCATGCCGCCGACGCAGGCCTGAGCCTTTCCGCGCTTCATGTCAATCACGGCCTCAGTCCGAATGCAGATGCCTGGGCCGACTCGTGCAGAAGGGTGTGCGAGCAGCTATCCATACCCTTGATCGTGCGGCGGGTAGAGGTTCCCGCAAGGTCGGGCGAAGGAATCGAAGCCGCGGCGCGCAGGTTGCGTCACAAAGCGCTGGCCAAGCATTCTGCCGACTGGATTCTTCTTGCACACCATGCCGATGACCAGGCCGAAACCGTGTTGCACAACCTGCTGCGCGGCAGCGGGGTGCGTGGCGCGGCTGCCATGCCTGCAGTGCGGGGACGGATCCTGCGCCCCCTCCTGGGCCTGGGACGCGATGTGCTTGAGGCGTATGCCGAGAGTCAGGGCCTGATCTGGGTGGATGACGAAAGCAACGCCGATCAGCGCTACACGCGGAATTTCCTGCGGCGCGAGATCCTGCCGGCGATCGAGGCACGCTTCCCCCGGGCGGGCGAGCAACTTGCTGCTGCCGCAACGCATTTCGGCGAGGCAGAGGCCTTGCTCGACGAACTCGCGGCCCTCGATCTCGGCACGTGCCGGCCGGAATTTCCGCTTCCATTGGCGCTGCTCAGGCAACTGTCCGATGCGCGGGCGCGGAACCTGCTGCGGGCCATGCTCGCCTGGCACAAGCTGCAGCCGCCGGATGAACGCCGCCTGAGGGAGTTTGTTCGGCAACTGCGGACGGCGGGCAATGACCGGCATTCGCGCCTGGATCTTGCTCCCTATTCCTTGTGGTGCGCAGCCGGCAGCCTGCACCTGAAGGTGCCGGACTAACTCTCCGGACCGGACTGGTTTCCAAGCAGGCCGAGTACCTGCGACAACTCCACGGCGGAGCGGACCTGCATTTTCTCGAAGATATGGGAGCGATGGACCTCGACCGTGCGCATGGCAATGCCGAGTTCGTCGGCGATCACCTTGTTCAGCTTGCCGGCCAGGATCTGGTGCATGACTTCCTGCTCGCGCTGCGTGAGCTGTTCCAGCCTTTGTTGCACCTCGCGCAGCGATTTCTCCCTGGTGCAGCGCTTTGTATCATGCTCTAGGGCGGCCAGCACCTTATCGACCAGCGCATTGTCGTCGTAGGGCTTTTCGATGAAATCGAAGGCGCCGTCCTTCAGGGCCTGGACCGCCATCGGGACGTCGCCGTGGCCGGTCAGAAAAATCACCGGCAGCCCGCAATTCAGCCCGCGCAGCCGGTCGAACAGCTCGATGCCACTCATGCCGGGCATGCGCACATCGAGCAGAAGGCAGCCGCAAAGTTCGCGACTGGCCGAGGACAGGAAATCCTCCGCTGATTCCCAGGTCCGGGAATGGACTCCGCGCGATTTCAGCAGCCATTGCAGCGCATCGCGTACCGCCGGATCGTCGTCGACGATATGCGTGACGTGCCGGTTCACTGCGGCGCCAGGGGCAGCAGGATGTGGAATACGGTTCCTCCTTCCGGGTTCGCCTCGAACCAGAGGCGGCCACGGTGATTTTCAATCACCGAACGACAAATTGCCAGCCCCATGCCCAGGCCTTCGGTTTTGGTGGTGAATAGCGGGTCGAACATGTGTCCCGCCACGCCGGGATCGATTCCGCAACCGCGATCGGCGATAGCAAGCCTGGCGTAGCCATCGGCGCAATCGAGTGCAATGGCCAGCTGTCGTTGTTCGGGCGCGGTATCACGCATGGACTCGATCGCATTGCGCAGCAAATTGAAGAGCGCCTGCTCCAGCAGCACCGGATCGCCCTCGACCGTCACCTGCGGCGAAAGCTCGAGCGAGACGCGGATGCCCTTTTGCCGGATCTCGCTGTCCATCAGCGCCAGCGCGGCTTCGATGCGCTGCGCAAGATTAACTTTCTCGAAGCCATTCTCACCCGGGCGGGCGAGGCTGTAGACGCGACGGATCACCTGTCCGGCGCGGTGCGCCTGTTCCACCGCCTTGTCCAGCGCCGGCAGCACTTCGGCCGTCGGTGTCTGCTTGCGCAGCAGGTTGGCGGCCCCGGTGCAGTAGCTGGAAATCGCAGCCAGCGGCTGGTTCAGTTCATGCGCGATGCTCGATGCCATTTCGCCCATGGCGACCAGTCGCGCCGTGGATTGCAGGCGATCCTGCTGCTGGCGTGCGCGTTCGTCGGCGTGCTTGCGCTCGGTGATATCGACCATCGAGCCCATCCAGCCGGAGTGCCGGCCCTGGGCGTCGATCAGCGGCGCCTCGTGGATCAGCACATCGATGACTTCTCCGCTGCGACGCTTCAACTTGAGCTCGAAACCTTCCTCAGGACCTTGCCCGGCGAGAACCCGGTCATGCATGGCGCGAGTCTCGTCGAGGTAGTCGTCGGCCCAGTAGGGCATCGGTGGTCGGCGGCCGATCAGTTCCGCCGCCGACCAGCCGACCATGCGGCAAAAGGCCGGGTTGACGTAGATGATCTCCCCATCGAGGTTGCGCGCCCTCATCCCGGTATCGAGCGAATCCTCCATGGCCTTGCGGAACGCATGTTCCCGTTGCAACTGCTCTTCCATCGCCTGCCGCCACAATACGTGGCGGCGCAGGATCCATAGGCTCCACAGTACGATAAGCGCCAGGATGACCAGACTGACCGACAGCAGCACGCCGGCCAGTGGCCGGGGCGCGTGATAGGGCACGGCGTGGATGCTCAGGCCCCAGCCGGGAGGATCGAACGCGACCTGATAGCCCTCTTCCGTTACCCGAGATTCAATCTTGGAGCGCGTACCGAGCACCTTGCCGGAATCGCCGACGATGCTGATGCGATAGCGCTCGGCCAGCCACCAGGGAACGCTGTCGCCGAGGATTTCGCGAATCCGATACACCCCGACCGCGACCCCGATCACGCGTCCTTCGCGCGAAACCGGGACGTGAACCTCGAACTGCCAATCGTCGGTGAAGAAGGGGTACGCCGCGCTGTAGACCGGCTTGCCCAGCGACCTGGCGAGGCGGAAGCTTTGCCGCGATGGTGAAACCTCCATGGTTTCGCCGGTAACGTCGGGATCCATGGTGGCGGGATGGGCGCGCCGCACCTGTCCCTCGGCATCGAGCCAGATCAGCTGCCGCAGGCCGCTTTCAGAGCCGAATAGGGTGCGGGCAAAGGATTCGAAGGCGCCTGCACTGGCGGTATGGGCAAGGTCGATGCGGCCCAGGAGTTCCTCGTTGCGCGCCAGGTGAAAGCGGAGGTTCTGTTCCAGCCACAGTATGTCGCTGGTCAGCGTGGCACGCTTTTCCTCCTTGTCGGCCTGGTCGGACATCCAGAGCAGGAGCCCGACGCCGCCGACGAAGAGGACGAAGGCCAGTCGCGGCAGGACCCACAGCAAGCGCCAGCGGCTGGTGCGCTCGGGCAAGGCAGTGGGCAGGTCGGGGTTCATGCCGCGATATTAGCGCGGCCGGTGGCAGCGGGCGGCGCGTTTGCGGAAATCCACAATAGTCAGGGCCATCGCGGATGCGGAAAATTCGCCACACCGCAGCGTGCGGAGTGGTAATCTTTCGCGCACCACAACACCAACAGGAGGATGGAAAATGAAAATTCGTACCATGGTTGTCGGCCTCGTCGCCGCCACGTTCTCGATGATCGCC
>JADYZH010000246.1 GCA_020853215.1 Sulfuritalea sp.
GCCGCATCCGCTGCCGATCCGAATACGCCTGGAGCCGCCCATGCTGATGACCGCCGCCGAATACCGCGAATCCTTGCGCCGCCTGAAACCCCGGGTCTTCGTCGATGGCCGTGCCGTCGCCTCGGTGACCGACGATCCCGCCCTGCAGCCGGGCGTCAATGCCGTCGGACTCAGCTACGACTTCGCGCTGCGCGAAGATATGGCACCCCTGATGCGGGTCGATGCCGCGGACGGCGACGCCCACAACCGCATGCTGCATGTGCCGCAAAGCTCCGACGAACTGCTGCAAAAACTCGAAGCGGTGCGCCTGATCTGCCGTTATACCGGCTGCGCCCAGCGCTACCTCGCCGGCGACGCGATGGCCGGCATCCTGCAGGGCGCGGCGGCCATCGATGCGGAACACGGCAGCGACCACCTGGCGCGGGCGCGCGCCTACCATGAGCGTATCTGCCGCGAAGACCTGGCCATCGGCATCGCCATGACCGACGCCAAGGGCGACCGCTCGCGCCGGCCGCATGCGCAGGCGAATCCGGACACCTACGTGCACATCGTCGAACGCCGCGCCGACGGCATCGTGATTTCCGGCACCAAGGCCATCGTCACCGGCGCGCCCTACATGCATGAGCTGCTGGTGATGCCGGGCCGGGCGATGACCGAAGCCGACGCCGACTTCGCGGTGTGCTGCGCGGTACCGGTCGATGCCGCGGGCCTGACCATGGTGGCGCGGCCGGCGGGACGGCCCGGCGAAGCGGCGGCGCTGTTTTCCAACCGCTACGGCCAAAGCACCGCCGTCTGCCTCTTCGACCGCGTCTTCGTACCCTGCGAGCGGGTCTTCCTCGCCGGCGAATGGCGCCACAGCGCGGCGCTGACCTATGCCTACGCCACGCACCACCGCCACACCTGCATCGCCGCGCGCGCCGGTTTCGGCGACCTGCTGATCGGCGCCGGCACGCTGATGACTGAGGCCAACGGCCTCGATGCCGGACGCGCGCCAGGCCTGCGTGATGCGATGACCGACCTGATCCGGATCGTCGAGGGCTTCTACGCCTGCGGCGTCGCCGCCTCGGTGTACGCGACGCATGAAGCCGAGGGCATCTGCATGCCGGAAACGGTCTTTTCGAACATCGGCAAGCTGCTGCTGGCGACCCAGATCTACGACATGCAGCGCCTGGCCCACGAGGTCTCGGGCGGGCTGATCGTGACCTTGCCGGGGCCGGACGAGGACCACAATCCGGCGACCGCCGGCCGGCTCTCCGAGGTGCTGGCCGGCCGCTCTGACATTCCCTACGAGAAGCGCATCGCCGTGGCCCGCTTCATCGAGGATATCACCGCCTCCTACCAGAGCGGCTGGTACTCGGTGATCAGCCTGCACGGCGGCGGTTCACCGGAGGCGATGAAGAAGGAAATCTTCCGCCGCTATCCGATCGCCGAGCGCGTCGAACTGGTCGAGAACCTGCTCGACCGCGGCATGCTGGCCGACGCCCGCCGGCGCATCACGATCGGTCGCCAGCCGGGACGCTGCTGCGCCACAGGCTGCCAAACGGACGACTGAGCCTACTGCGCCGCGCGCAGGGCAGGCAGCGCCGACTGGCGCAACATCGACGACGCGCCCAACCAGCCGGCGACGACCACCAGCACGATGCCGGCCAGCATGCCGACGATCCACAGTTCCGCCTGCGGCAGGTAATCGAGGCGGAAGGCGAAGCGCGCCAGAGCCCAGCCGATCAGACTCGCCGCGATGCCGGCGAGCAGCCCGGCCAATGCGCCGAGTGCGGCAAACTCGGCAAGCAGCGCGGCGGACAATTGCCGGCTGCGGGCGCCCAGCGCGCGCAGCACGGCCAGTTCGTGGCGCCGTTCGTCGCTGCTGGCCTGCAGCGCGGCATACAGCACGGCCAGTCCGGCCAGCACGGCGAAACCGAATACCAGCTGCACGGCGCGCGCCACCTGGTCGATCGTCGCATGCAACTGTCTGACCAGTGCGGCGACATCGATCACGGTGATGTTGGGAAAGCTGCGGACCAGTTCCGGTATCACGCCGGCCTTGTCGGCCGGCAGGTGAAAGCTGGTGATGTAGCTGGCCGGATAGTCCTGCAGCACCACCGGCGGCGACATGACGAAGAAATTGACGCGCATCGAATCCCAGTCGAGCTTGCGCAGGCTGGTGATTGCGGCCTCGACCCGGTTGCCGGCGATGTCGTAGGTCAGGCGATCGCCCAGCTTGAGGTTCAGGGTTTCGGCCAGCCCCTGCTCCACCGAAAATTCCGCGGCTTGCGTCGCGCCGTGCCAGCGCCCGCCGCTGACGGTGTTGCCGGACGGAACCGTTGCCGACCAGGAGAGGTTGAATTCGCGATCGACCAGGCGCTGGGCGCGATCGTCGGCGTAACTCTCCGGACCCACCGGCTGTGCATTGACCTGCACCAGGCGGCCGCGCACCATCGGCTCCAGTTCCGGCGCCGGCAGGCCGCGCGCCTTGAAAAAGTCGGCAATGGCGACACGCTGATCGGGCTGGATGTTGATCGCGAAGCGGTTCGGCGCATCGGTCGGCACGCGCTCCAGCCAGCTGTCGAGCAGGTCACCGCGCGCCACCGTGAGCAGCAGCAGGGCGGTGAGCCCCAGCGCCAGCGCCACCGCCTGCACCATGGTTGCGGCGAGGCGCCGGCGCAGGTTGACCAGGCCGTGGCGCCAGCCGTAGCCTCGCCCGGCCGGGCGCAGGCGGCCGAGTCCCGCCAGCAGCCCGCGCGCCATCAGGGCGAAGAAGGCCAGCGCGATCAGGAAGCCGCCGAGCACGATCAGGCCGAGGCGCAGCTCCCCCGCCATCCACAGCATCAGCGCGGCAAGTACCGCGGCGCCGAGCAGATAGGCGCCGACCGACGCCGGCTCGGAAGCGCTCCACTCGCGACGCAGCACGCGTATGGTCGGCACGCGCTTGAGGCGCAACAGCGGCGGCAGGGCGAAACCGATGACCAGCGTCAGGCCGACCAGCAGGCCGTGCAGCCAGGGCAGCAGTGATGCTGCCGGCAGTTTGGTCAGCATCAGGCTCGCCAGCATCTGTTCCAGCCCGGCCTGCACCGCATAGCCGACACCGCACCCGGCCAGCGTGGCGGCCAGGCCGAAGATCAGGAATTCGCCGCCGTGGATCAGCAGCAGTTGCGCTCCCGACGCGCCCATGCAGCGCATCACCGCACAGCCGTCGAGATGCCGCCGCATATAGCGTTCGGCGGCCAGCGCCACGGCCACCGCAGCAAGGATTACCGCCAGCAATGCGGCGAGGCGCAGGAAGCGCTGCGCCCGCTCGGTGACGTTGCGGATCTCGGGCCGCGCGTTGTCCAGGCTTTCGATCTTTTCCCCACGCCCGAGCTGGGCGGTGGCCCAAGCCTCGTATGCCTTTATGTCGGCAGTCTCGCCGGCCAGGTGCAGGCGATGGCGAATGCGGCTGCCGTTCTGCACCAGGCCGGTCGCCGGCAGGTCGGCGAGATTGATCATCAGGCGCGGCGCCAGCGCGAACACGTTCATGCCGCGATCGGGCTCCATGGTCAGGATGGGGCCGCTTTGCACCGCGATCCTGCCCAGGGTCAACGATGTGCCGGGAGCGAGGCCCAGCGTCGTCGCCAGGCGCTCGTCGGGCCAGGCCTCGCCGACTTGCGGCACGCGGTCGCTGGCTGCATCGGCGGCATTCAGCGCGGCGGCGGTGCGCAAGCTGCCGCGCAGCGGATAGCCCGCCGACACCGCCTTGATTTCGGCCAGCAAGGCGGCATCGCCCAGGCTGACCATGCTCGGAAAGGTCGCGCTTTGGGCCATGCGCAGTCCGCGCGCCGCGGCCTCGCGGCGAAAGTCTTCGGGCAGCGGATGATCGGCCGTCAGCAGCAGGTCGCCGCCAAGCAACTGGTGGGATTGCAGGCGCAGCGCCTGCTCGACGCGATCGGTGAGGAAGCCGACGCTGGTCAGCGCCGCCACGGCCAGCATCAGCGCGACGCCGAGCACCGTCAGTTCGCCGGCGCGCCAGTCGCGCCCGAGCATGCGCAGGGCAAGCCGCAGGGAAGTCATGAGAACCAATCAGCCATCAGGGGTAGATGAGGGCGCAGAGGGAAAAGTTCCAGCACCTTTCCCTGTGTTTGCTCCTCCATCCTTGGCCCACGGTTTGCATTTCACCAGCTTCGCATCTGCTCGATTGCCTGCTCGACACGATCCAGTGCGATCACCTCGATGCCCTTGATCGCCGCGCGTGGGGCATTGGCCCTGGGCACGATGGCATGGGTGAATCCGAGTTTCGCGGCCTCCTTCAGGCGTTCCTGGCCGCGCGGCGCGGGACGGATTTCGCCGGCCAGGCCGACTTCGCCGAACACCACCAGCTTGCCCGGCAGCGGCTTGTTGCGCAGCGAGGAAACGATGGCCAGCAGCACCGCGAGGTCGGCCGCCGGCTCGGCGATCTTGAC
>JADYZH010000247.1 GCA_020853215.1 Sulfuritalea sp.
CGTCCTCGTCCTCGCTGCCCGGCGGCCCGCCCCAGATGTGCTCGCCATGGTCGTAAAAAATCTCGGTGCAGGGGCCGCAGGGACCGGTGTCGCCCATCATCCAGAAGTTGTCGGACGCGTAGCGCGCGCCCTTGTTGTCGCCGATACGGATGCAGCGCTCCACCGGCACGCCGATCTCTTTCGTCCAGATGTCGTAGGCCTCGTCGTCCTCGGCATACACCGTGACCCAGAGCTTGTCCGCCGGCAGCTTGTAGACATCGACCAGCAGTTCCCAGGCGTACTTGATGGCGTCGCGCTTGAAATAATCGCCGAAGCTGAAGTTGCCCAGCATCTCGAAGAAGGTGTGGTGGCGCGCGGTGTAGCCGACGTTTTCCAGGTCGTTGTGCTTGCCGCCGGCGCGCACGCATTTCTGCGAGGTGGCGGCGCGGTTGTAGCTGCGCTTGTCGAAGCCGAGAAAGACATCCTTGAACTGGTTCATCCCGGCGTTGGTGAACAGCAGCGTGGGGTCGTCGTGCGGCACCAGCGAGCTGGAAGCCACGATCTGGTGGCCTTTCGAGGCGAAGAAGTCGAGGAACTTCTGGCGGATTTCGGAGCTTTTCATGGCGGGGCGCGGCCTTGGACGCAAAGCGTGGATTTTAAGGCATATCCCACCGGGGGATGGCGTCTGCGGCCGGGCGCGGCGGACAAATCCCACCCGGGGATACCGTCCGCGGCTGAACGCCGCGGACATAAAAAGCCCGCGCCGGGGCGGGCTACTGCGGCACGGGACAGACTTACTTCTTCGCGGCCGGGGCGTCCTTCTTGCCATCGTGATCAAGGTCGCGCTGTTTGTCATGCTTTTCGTGTTTGATCTTCTTGCTCTGCTGGTCTTGTGTTTTCTTCAACTTCTCGCGCTCCTTGGCCGTGACCTTGCCGTCGGCCTTGGCCTTGGCTTCCTTCTTTTCCACCTGCGCCTGGCCCTTGTCCAGCCTGGCCGCTTCCTTGTCGGTCAGCTGGCCCGACGCGACGCCCTGATCGATGCGCTGCTGCTGGTTTGCCTGACGCTGGTCGACCTTGGGCGTGTTGGCCTGCGCCAGAACGGGCAGTGCAACAACGGCAAGGGCAGCGATCAGCAGACGGGATGTGCGTTTCATGTAGTGCTCCTGATAATTGATATGGGACGGCCCCATGCGCAAAGTAACGCGAGAAACTACGCCGCGCTGACAATCGAAATGTAAGCAACTGTCAGCGACCGTTACATCTCCGCTGCAGCCCAAAGATCGGGCCGGTCCGTAAACACGGCGCTGACGCCCATGGCAAACAGGCGTTCGGCTTCGTCGCGGCGATTGACCGTGTAACAGGCGAGCGGAACACCCGCATCGCGCAGCGCCAGCAAGGCATCCGCCTCGAGTGCGTTCGCCGCGGCGTGCAAGGCACACACCCCGGTTTCTGCCATGCGCCGGCGCCAATCGGCAGGGATCGCCTCGACCAGCAGGGCGCGCGGCAGGCGAGCGACTTCCCCGGCGGCGGCACCCAGGGCAATGGACGAAAATGAGGACAGCAGCAGCCCGCCGCTCGCCGCTGCGGCATGGCGGGCGACGACCCGCCCGGTTTCGGCCTCCTGTCCGGCTGCCGGCTTGATTTCGACATTGGCCCACAAGCCGAGCGCGGCGCACAGGCGCAAGGCCTCGTCAAGTGTTGGCACCGGCTCGCCGGCAAAGGCCGGATGGTGGCGGATGCCGGCATCGAGCCCGATCAGCGTGGCGGAATCCAGCGCGGCGACGCGACCGCGACCCGTGGTAGTGCGCTCAAGGGTTTCGTCGTGGATCAGGAGGGGCACACCATCGGTTGCGAGCATGACATCGAACTCGACTCCGCCGCAACCGAGGCGCGCCGCGAGGCGCAAGCCGGCAAGGGTATTTTCCGGCGCCAGCGCCCCGCCGCCGCGATGCGCGATGATGCGCGGATAAATCACTACTTGCGCATCGGCGCCGCCCCGGCCGGCGCTGCCGGCGCCGTGTCGACCCGGCGCGCGACATTGTCCAGCGCCTCCTTGGCCGGCCGGTCGGTGGTCCACATCGGCGCCACTTCCTCGCCGATGAACTCGCGCAGCCGGTCGCGCAGCGCCCCGTGCTTGATCCGCGTGCTGCCTTTGCGCGTCACCGAAAGACGCTTTTCCGCAGCATCCAGCAAATGCTTGGGAATACCCGAGTCGCGCAGACCGTCAAGGCCTGCCCGCGTCATCGGCAGGTAACTGGTGGCCCTGGCCCACTCGGTCTGCGCTTCGGGACGCAACAAGTAATTGACGAAACGGGCGGCAAGCTGATATTCGTCCTTCTTGTGCCCGGCCAGGATCCACAAGCTGGCGCCATCCGGCAGCACGTCGGCCGGTTTCGCCCCATATACATCGTCGTAATGCGGCAGGGCCGCAATGCCGACATCGATGCCGGCGCGCCTGGCATCGGCATACAGCGATGATTCGCCCGTCAGCATGGCGCATTCGCCGCTGAGGAAGCGTCGGTTGCCCTCGCGCCCCGGGCCGGAATAATGGAAGTAGCGGCTCTTCTGCCAGCTCGCCAGGAGCGCCAGGTGCTTGACGTTGACCATGCCATTGACCTGCACTTTCTCCGCCGCCCCCGACTTCA
>JADYZH010000248.1 GCA_020853215.1 Sulfuritalea sp.
GGCGGCGAACAGATATGGCAGGCTGGCCGTGACACCAAGAATCACGGCGCCGGTCACGGCCACGGCGACGCCATAGAACAGACTGGCCCCGGGCTGGCGCCACAAATCCTTCCAGCCGCGCCCAAGCCAGTCCAGAGGCGCGCCGAAGCCGACCCGCCTCACTCCGGGAAAAATCCTGCAGGAATCGGTGCAATGCGCTGGCGGGGCGGCGACGGGATCGGTCATCGGACGCAATGCGGCGCAGGCATCAAACTGCCTGGACGCCCGTCAGGCGGGTCAGGGCTTCGAGGTAGTTGGCCGCGGTTTTTTCGATGATCTCCCGCGGCAGCCTCGGTCCCGGCGCCTTCTTGTTCCAGTCGAGGGTTTCCAGGTAGTCGCGGACGAACTGCTTGTCGAAGCTGGGCGGACTGCTGCCGGGCTTGTAGCGGTCGGCCGGCCAGAAGCGCGAGGAATCCGGCGTCAGCACCTCATCGATCAGGTGCAGGCGGCCCTCGTCGTCGCGGCCGAATTCGAACTTGGTGTCGGCGATAATGATGCCGCGCACCCGGGCGAAGGCGGCGGCCTCGCGGTAGAGGCGCAGCGTGGTCTCCCTGACCGTCTTCGCCAGCTCGGCGCCGACCAGATTTTCGACCGCCGCGTAGCTGATGTTTTCGTCATGATCACCCATTTCTGCCTTGGTCGCCGGGGTGAACAGGGGTTCCGGCAGCTGCTGGGCCATCTGCAATCCCGCCGGCAGCGGAATGCCGCACACCGCGCCGGTGGCCTGGTAATCCTTCCATCCCGAGCCGATCAGGTAACCGCGCGCCACGGCTTCGATGGGAAGCGGCTTGAGCCGCTTCACCACCAGGGCACGGCCGCGCACCTGGAGTTTTTCGTCCTCGCCGGCCACCACCGACTCGGGATCGATGCCGGTGAGCTGGCTTGGAATCACGTGGGCCAGCTTGCCGAACCAGAAATTCGCCACGGCCGTCAGCACCGCGCCTTTGCCGGGAATCGGATCGGGCAGGATCACGTCGAAGGCCGACAGGCGATCGGTGGTGACGATCAGCAGCTTGTCATCGCCGACGCCATAAATATCGCGCACCTTGCCTCGGCCCAGCAGCGGCAGGCTCGTGATGGTCGATTCGAACAGCAACGGGGTGGCGGCTATGGGCATGGCGGGCTCTGGGCAGGGTTCATTCGCGGACGTAGGCTTTGCCGGGGTCCTTCTCGGCATCTTCGCGGTAGGGATAACGCACGTGGCCATAGCGGATCGCCAGCACGGAAACGGTCAATAGGAAAATCGCCGCGGTGATCGCCAGCATGCGCCACTCGGTCATGTCCTTGATGTCGAGGATCAGGTAGCGCGCCAGCGCCACCATGCCGATATACAGCGGAAAGCGCACCGGCAGCTGGCCGGACTTGACGTACTGGCCGATCATCGCCAGCACCTCGAGGTAGAGGAACATCAGCAGCAGGTCTGACAGCGTCACGCGCCTGGCCTCGACCATGACCATCGCCTCCTGGCACATGGCGATCGTGGTGGCGATCGCAATCACCATCAGGCCGGCGTATTCGACGACATCGAGGCTGCCGCTGAAAACCTTGCGCAGTCGATCGAAGGTATGGGACTTGATATCCATGGGAGACCAGATGAAAAAAGGCCGCCGGAATGCTCCGACGGCCCGAAACTTTACTCCAAAAGTGCTGCTATTTGACGATGGCGTCGAGCTCGCCCTTCTTGTAGCGCTCGGCCATCTTTTCCAGCGGGACCGCCTTGATCTTCGCCGCCTGGCCGGCGCAGCCGAAGGACTCGTAGCGCGCCTTGCAGATTTCCTTCATGGCCTTGCGTGCCTCGGCCAGGTACTTGCGCGGGTCGAAGTTCTTGCGGTCCTTGTTGAAGTACTGGCGGATGGCGCCGGTGGAGGCCATGCGCAGGTCGGTGTCGATGTTGATCTTGCGCACCCCGTTCTTGATGCCTTCGACGATTTCCTCGACCGGCACGCCGTAGGTCGCGCCCATCTCGCCGCCGTTCTCGTTGATGATCTTGAGCCAGTCCTGCGGTACGCTGCTGGAGCCATGCATCACCAGATGGGTGTTGGGCAGGCGGGCGTGGATTTCCTTGACGCGGTCGATGCGCAGCACCGCACCGGTGGGCGGCCGGGTGAACTTGTAGGCGCCGTGGCTGGTGCCGATCGCGATCGCCAGCGCATCGACGCCGGTGGCCTTGACGAACTCGGCGGCTTCGTTGGGATCGGTCAGCAGCTGGTCGTGCGACAGGACACCCTCGGCACCGTGGCCGTCTTCCTTCTCGCCCATGCCGGATTCGAGCGAACCGAGGCAACCCAGTTCGCCTTCCACCGAAACCCCGATGGCATGGGCAATGTCCACCACGTGGCGGGTCACCTTGCAGTTATAGTCGAAGCTGGCCGGTGTCTTGGCATCTTCCAGCAGCGAGCCGTCCATCATCACACTGGAGAAACCCGAGCGCATCGACTGGATGCAGATCGACGGACTGGCGCCGTGGTCCTGGTGCATCACGATAGGGATGTCGGGGTGGGTCTCGATCGCCGCCTCGATCAGGTGGCGCAGGTAGGGCTCTCCCGCGTATTTGCGGGCGCCGGCCGAGCCCTGCATGATCACCGGGCTGCCGGTTTCCTGCGCGGCTTCCATGATGGCCTGGATCTGCTCCAGGTTGTTGACGTTGAACGCCGGCAGGCCGTAACCGTTTTCGGCGGCGTGGTCGAGCAGTTGGCGCATGGATACGAGGGGCATGGCAATCTCCTGGAAAAAATGGATTCGCTGTGACTGGTTTGCTGGGTTTAATGATTGGAACGGTGTTCGCCCACCTTGACGATCTTCATGGTGTTGGTGCCGCCCGACTTGCCGATGGGCTCGCCGATGGTCAGCACGATCAGGTCGCCGATCGCCACGGCACCGGCGGCAATCAGCGCTTCCTCGGCATCAAAGAGTATCCGATCCCGATCGTGGCCGCTTTGCGGCAACATGAGGGGGAACACTCCCTTGAAAATACTCACCTTGTAACGCGTCCGCACTTCCTGGGTCAGGGCGTAGATCGGTATGCCGGTATTGACCCGCGACATCCACAATGCGGTCGACCCGGACTCGGTCAGCGATGCGATCGCCTTGACCTTCAGGTGATGCGCGGCGAACAGCGCGGCCATGGCGATCGACTGGTCGATGCGGGTGAACACGCGATTGAGGAAATGCGTGTCGAGCGGGAAATCGGATGACTTCTCCGCTTCGACGCAGATGCGCACCATGGCTTCCACCGACTGTATCGGGTAATCGCCGGTCGCCGTCTCCGCAGAGAGCATCACGGCATCGGTGCCGTCGAGCACGGCATTGGCCACGTCCGACACCTCGGCGCGGGTCGGCACCGGGCTGTGGATCATCGACTCCATCATCTGCGTCGCGGTGATCGAAAACTTGTTGAAGTCGCGCGCGGCGCGGATGATGCGCTTTTGCAGCGCGGGTACCGCCGCATCGCCGACCTCCACCGCGAGGTCGCCGCGCGCCACCATGACGCCGTCGGTGGCTTCGAGGATGTTGTTGAGGTTCTCGATCGCCTCGACGCGCTCGATCTTGGCTACCAGCAGCGCGTTCGAACCCGCCGCCTGCAGCAGCGCCCGTGCCAGGCGCATGTCATCGCCCGACTTGGGGAAGGACACCGCCACATAGTCGATGCCGAGGCTGGCCGCGGTGCGGATGTCCTCGATGTCCTTGGCGGTCAGTGCCGGCGCCGTGAGGCCGCCGCCCTGCTTGTTGATGCCCTTGTTGTTCGACAGTTCGCCGTCGTGGCGGTTGCGACACAGGATCTCCGTGCCCTGGATCCGCAACACGTCGAATACCGTGCGCCCGTCGTCGAGCAACAGCACGTCGCCGGCCTGCACGTCCTTGACCAGGTCGGGATAATCGAGCCCCACCCGCCCGTTGTCACCGAGGGGGCAGGAAGCGTCCAGAACGAACTCCTGATCGGCCTTGATCCGGACCGGACCGGACGCAAACTTGCCGATGCGGATCTTGGGGCCCTGCAAGTCCGCCATGACGCCCACGGTTCGCCCGGCGGTGTGCGCCGCGGCACGCAGCGCGTCCACGCGCTGACGATGATCATCGGCCGTGCCGTGGGAAAAGTTGATGCGGACCACATCCACCCCGGCGGCGACCAGTTCCCGCATGCGCTCGGGGTTGCCAGACGCAGGACCCAGCGTGGCGACGATCTTGGTCGAGCGCTGGAGCGAAACCGTCATCCAGCCGCCCGCTGTTCGAGCATCTCGACCGCCGGCAATTTCTTGCCTTCGAGGAATTCGAGGAAGGCCCCGCCCGCGGTCGAAATGTAGGAGACCTTGTCGTAGATGTCGTACTTCTGGATCGCCGCGATGGTGTCGCCACCGCCCGCCAGCGTGAAGGCCCTGGTGTTGGCGATGGCCATGGCGACCGCCCCGGTGCCGGCACCGAACTGGTCGAACTCGAACACGCCGACCGGACCGTTCCAGACCACCGTGCCCGCCTTCATGATGATGTCGACCAGTTCCTGCGCCGACTTCGGGCCGATGTCGAAAATCATGTCATCGTCGCTCACGGCACCGGCATCCTTGGCCACGGCCGGCTCGGCGGCATCGAATTTCTTGCCACAGACCACGTCAACGGCGATCGGGATGGTGGCGCCGCGCGCCGTCATCTTCTTCATCAGTGCCTGCGCCGTCGGCACCAGGTCGTCCTCGCACAGCGACTTGCCGACGTTCCTGCCGGAAGCCTTGAGGAAGGTGTTGGCGATGCCGCCGCCGACCACCAGCTGATCGACCTTTTCCGACAGGGCTTCGAGCACGGTGAGCTTGGTCGATACCTTGGAACCGCCGACGATGGCCACCATCGGTCGCGCCGGGGTCGCCAGCGCCTTGGTCAGGGCTTCGAGTTCCTCGGCTACCAGCAGGCCGGCGCAGGCCGCCGGAGCGTACTGAGCGACACCATAGGTGGAAGCCTCGGCGCGATGCGCGGTGCCGAAGGCATCCATGACGAAAATGTCGCACAGCGCCGCGTACTTGCGCGCCGTGGCTTCGAGGTTCTTCTTCTCGCCCTTGTTGAAGCGGCAGTTCTCCAGCAGCACGACTTCGCCGGCAGAGACTTCGAATCCGCCGTCAACCCAGTCGCGGA
>JADYZH010000249.1 GCA_020853215.1 Sulfuritalea sp.
ACTGGAGGCGCGACCCGGAATCGAACCGAGGTACACGGCTTTGCAGGCCGCTGCATAACCACTCTGCCATCGCGCCGCGAAGGACTTCAAGCTAAAAGGGGGAAAGCAATCGCTTTCCCCCGGGATCCTGGAGCGGCAGAAGAGTCTCGAACTCTCGACCTCAACCTTGGCAAGGTTGCGCTCTACCAACTGAGCTACTGCCGCAAAACAGCCGAGCATTATATCGGTGGATATCATTGTGTCAACGATTGCGAGCGGAGATTTCGGGCCACGCCTTCCGCAGGTAGTACGCCATCGACCAGAGGGTAAGCAGGGCCGCGATCCACAGCGCAGCGGTACCCAGCAGATGCATGTCGAGCGGGCCGATCGGGGTGTGCCACAGCAGCATCGGAATCGCCGTCATCTGGGCGATGGTTTTCAATTTTCCGATGAAGGAAACCGCGACGCTTTTCGCCGCGCCGATGTTCGCCATCCATTCACGCAAGGCCGAGATGGCGATCTCGCGACCGATGATGATGAACGCCAGCATGACGTCGGCACGATCGAGCCGGACCAGCACCACCAGCGCCGCAGCCACCATCAGCTTGTCGGCCACGGGATCGAGAAAGGCACCGAAGGCCGACGTCTGATTCAGTTTGCGCGCCAACCAGCCGTCGATCCAGTCGGTCACGGCAGCAATCAAAAACGCGGCGGTGGCGATGAAATTCTGCTCGGTCGAAGACAACGGCAGGTAATACACGCCAACCACCAGCGGGATGAGTAGGATTCGTGCCCAGGTCAGCAGGTTGGGGATGTTCAGCGGCATTTCATCTGAGGGTCTTGTGGATTTCTTCGGCCAATCGCCGCGAGATGCCGGTAACCCGGCACAGGTCCTCGATCGTTGCCGCCTTCACGCCGTCGAAACCGCCAAACTGGGCGAGCAACTTCTTGCGCCGTACCGGGCCGACACCGGCGACATCTTCAAGCTTCGAACGCCCGCGCGCCTTGGCGCGCCGCGCCCGATGCCCGACGATGGCAAAGCGGTGCGCCTCGTCGCGGATTTCCTGTATCAGGTGAAAGCCAGCATAGTCCATTCCCAATTGTAGCGGCATGCCGCGACCATGCACGAAGAGAGTCTCCAGCCCCGGCTTGCGATCTTCGCCCTTCGCTACGCCGATGCTGAACAGGTGGTCGAGCCCGAGTTCGGCGAAGACCTCACGCGCCACGCGATGCTGGCCTTTGCCGCCGTCGATCAGGATCAGGTCGGGGGCCGGCGCTTCACCCGTGGCGACTTTCTCGTAGCGCCGCGTCAGGGCCTGCCGCATCGCCGCATAGTCGTCGCCGGGCTGGATGCCCTCGATGTTGAAGCGCCGGTAGTCAGCCTTCTTCATCGCCCCGTCGACACAGACCACGCAGGAGGCGACGGTAGCTTCGCCCATGGTGTGGCTGATGTCGAAGCATTCGATGCGGCGCGGCGGCTCAGGCATGTCAAGTGCTTCCTGCAGGGCCACCAGCCGGCCGCTGCTGCGCACCTTTGCCTGCCAGCGTGCCTGCAGCGCGAGGCGCGCATTGGACAGGGCCATCTCCACCCAGGCGCGCTCCATCTCGTTCCTCGGCGACCCGGCGTTCACTGCCTCGGGCAGATCCTCAACCGGAAACTCGCTCAGGATCAGCCGCGCCGGCACCGGTTGATCCACGTAATGCTGGATGACGAAGGCGGCGAGGCCTTCGGCCGCCTCCGCTTCCGCCGCGGCTTGCGGAAAATAGGCGCGGTCGCCGAGATGAAGCCCGCCGCGGACCATGGCCAGATTGACGCACAGGCTGCCGCGCTCGACGACCGCCGCGATGATGTCGACATCGGTATCCCTGGTGGAACTCACGTATTGGCGATGCAGCACGGCCTGCAGCGCCCGTATTTGGTCGCGCAGGGCAGCCGCATCCTCGAAGCGCAATCCGTCGGCCGCAGCTTCCATCTGCGCCGTCAGTCGATCGATCACTTCCGCATGCCGGCCGCGCAGGAACATTTCCGCCAGGCGCACGTCGGCCGCGTAGTTCTGCTTTGACACCAGGCCGACACAGGGGCCCTTGCAGCGCTTGATCTGGTACATCAGGCAGGGCCGCGAACGATTCGCGAACACCGACTCCTCGCAGGTGCGCAGCAGGAAGGTCTTCTGGATCAGCTGGATGCTCTCGCGCACCGCGAGGCCGTTGGGGAACGGACCGAAGTACTGCGACTTCTTTTCGAAGCTGCCGCGATGGTAGAAAAGGCGAGGGAAGTCCCCGCCAGACACGCCGATGTACGGATAGGACTTGTCGTCGCGAAACAGGATGTTGTATTTCGGCGCCAGCTTCTTGATCAGCGTGTTTTCGAGGATCAGCGCTTCCGCCTCGGAACGCGTCGCGGTGACCTCCATCGCGGCTACCTGCTGCAGCATCAGGGAAATGCGCGGGCTGTGGCCGCCCTTGTTGAAGTAGGACGCAACGCGTTTCCTGAGGTTCTTCGCCTTGCCGACATACAGCACCAAGCGCTTGGCATCAAGCATGCGATAGACCCCGGGCGCCTCGGTCAGGCTCCCCAGGAACTCTCCTGAATCGAAGCCGGGCTCAACCTGCGCCAATTTCGTCGCGGATCTTGCGGAAGACATCGTGAAAGTCGGCGCGGGTGAGACGGCGGGTCTGGGTGTTGTAGCGGCTGCAATGGTAGCTGTCGATCAGGACGCGGCCATCGGGCAAGGGGTGGCGCACGCCATGACCGAAAACCAGTGCGGACTGCCTGAGGCCCAGCGCCATCAGCACCGCCTTGTGCGCCACCAGCCCGAGTGCCAGGATCACCCTGACATCCGGCGACGCCTTCAATTCGCCGGCAAGATACGGGTTGCAGGTCTTGATCTCCGCCGGCTCGGGCTTGTTCGCCGGCGGCAGGCACTTCACCGCATTGGTGATGCGACAATCGCTCAGGCGCAAATCGTCGTCGGCTGCGAGCGATACCGGATGAGAGCTGAAACCGAAGGCATGCAGGGTTTCGTAAAGCAGGATGCCGGCATAGTCGCCGGTAAAGGGACGCCCCGTGCGGTTGGCGCCATGCATGCCGGGCGCGAGGCCGACGATCAGCAGGCGGGCCCGCGGATCGCCGAAGGCCGGCACCGGGCGCGCATGGTAATCCGGCCTGCTGCCACGCACCCCGGCAAGAAAGCCGGCCAGGCGCGGACAGTCGGTACAGTTCAGGAGCGTATCCATTAGGCTAGGATACCGCCCGCCATGAAGAACAATGCAATCCGCTGCGACATTTTCTGCGCCATCGTCGACAATTACGGCGACGCCGCCGTTTGCTGGCGCCTGGCACGCCAGTTGGCGGCGGAGCACGGCTGGCGAGTCCGCCTGTGGATCGACGACCTTGCGCCCTTGTACCGGTTGGCACCCGGCTTCGCCACGGGGCCGGTCGAGGTGCATGCCTGGCCGAAGACGTGGTCGCGCCCCTGGCCGGAGGATGACACGCCCGAAGTGGTGATCGAGGCCTTCGCCTGCGAAACGCCCCAGGCGTGCATCGACGCCATGGCAAGCCGCGCCTGCCCGCCGGTCTGGATCAATCTCGAGTATCTCTCGGCGGAAGCCTGGGTCGAAGGCTGCCACCGCCAGCCGTCGCCGCATCCGCGCCTGCCGCTGGTCAAGCACTTCTACTTTCCGGGTTTCACAGCGGGCACCGGCGGACTGCTGCGCGAACATGATTACGACGCGCGACGCGATTGTTTCGACGAGGCGGCTTTCCGCGCCGAGTTCGCCCTGCCGCCGCGCCTGCCCGGGGAATTGACGATTTCCCTGTTCAGTTACGCCAATCCGGCGCTGCCCGGGCTGATCGAGGCATGGGCGGCGTGGGCACGGCCCGAACGTCCCGTGCGCGTGCTGCGGCCGGGCGGCAGCGATGCCGCACAAGCGATCGGCAAGCTTGACCTGCTGCCCCTGCCCTTCCTGCCCCAGGACCGCTACGATGAACTGCTCTGGGCCTGCGACCTGAACTTCGTCCGTGGCGAGGACTCTTTCGTTCGCACCCAATGGGCCGCCAAACCCTTCGTCTGGCAGATCTATCCTCAAGCCGAAGGCGCCCACCTGGCCAAGCTCAAAGCCTTTCTGGCGATGCATCCGGCCGGTGCGGCTTTACGCCCGTTCTGGCAGACCTGGAACGGGAACGGCCCACTCGACTGGATGGCATTCGCTGCCGTTCTGCCCTCTCTGGACGAGCCGTGCCAACGTTGGGCAACATCCCTCAAGGAACGCCCCGATCTCGCCGACGGGCTTGTAAAGTTCTGCCTGCAAAGGCTAAAATAGCGGGTTCAAAAATTCAGCAGCAGGAAACCCCACATGAAAATCGCCCAGGAACTCCGCGCCGGCAACGTCGTCATGGTCGGCAACGATCCCCTCGTCGTGCAAAAAGCCGAATACAACAAGGGCGGCCGCAGCGCGGCGGTCGTCAAGTTCAAGTTCAAGAATCTGCTCACCGGCGCCGCCTCGGAGGCCGTTTACAAGGCTGACGACAAGTTCGATCAGGTCGTTCCCGAGCGCAAGGAGTGCACCTATTCCTATTTCGCCGACCCCATGTACGTATTCATGGATGCCGAGTACAACCAGTACGAAGTCGAAGGCGAAAACATGGGTGACGCCGTCAGCTATCTCGAGGACAGCATGCCGGTCGAAGTGGTGTTCTACGACGGCAAGGCCATTTCGGTCGAAATGCCCAACAGCGTCGTGCGCGAAGTGATCTACACCGAACCGGCCGTCAAGGGCGATACCTCGGGCAAGGTCATGAAACCGGCGAAAATCAGCACCGGGATCGAATTACCCGTGCCGCTGTTCGTCGAGATCGGCGACAAGATCGAAATCGACACGCGTACCGGCGAGTACAAGAACCGGGTGAAGTAAGCCGCACCGGACCCAGACAACGGGCAGCCGCGGCTGCCCGTTGCCGTTTACAGCGCCAACGCCCGTTCCACCAGCCTGACCCAGTAGCGGATGCCAGTGGCGATGATTTCGTCATTAAAATCGTAGTGTGGGCTGTGCAGCATGCAGCCACCCTCGCCCGGACCGTTGCCCAGCCAGACGTAGCAGGCCGGAACCACCTTCGCCATGTAGGCGAAATCCTCCGCGCCCATGCTCGGCGGCAGTTGCAGATAAACCAGGCCGTCGGACGCCACATGCTGTGCCACCTCACGCGCAATCTCGCACGGTGCGGCGGCGTTGACGGTCGGCGGATAGCCGCGCTCGTAGCGCAAGTCGATGCCTACCCGGTAGGTCGCCTCGATACCGGTACAGATGCGGCGCACCCCCTCTTCCAGGGCATCCTGCAGTTCTCCATTGAACGTGCGCACGGTACCGCCCAGCAAGGCGGTCTCCGGCAGCACATTGTCGGCATGGCCGGCATGGAAGCGCGTCACGCTGACCACCGCCGAATCCAGCGGATCCGTGTTGCGCGACACCAGCGATTGCAGCGCCTGCACCAGGGCACTGCCGGCCAGCACCACATCCACCGCCTGATGCGGCATCGCGGCGTGGCCGCCATGACCGGTGATCTCGATTTCGAAACGATCGGTACCCGCCATCACCGGCCCTTCGGTCACGCCGAAGCTGCCGGCGGGCAGGCCGGGCCAGTTGTGCAGGCCGAACACCATGTCCATCGGAAATCGCTCGAACAGCCCCTCCTCGACCATGACCCGCCCGCCACCTTCATGCTCCTCCGCCGGCTGGAATATGAAATACACGGTGCCGTCGAAGTCTCGCAGCCGGCTGAGCGCCTCGGCCGCGCCGAGAAGCATTGCCGTATGGCCGTCGTGGCCGCAGGCATGCATCCTGCCGTCGTGCGTCGAATGGTGCGGAAAAGTATTCAGTTCCTTCAAGGGCAGGGCGTCCATGTCGGCGCGCAGACCGATCGCGCCCCCGCCGCCGCCGCAGGAAAGCTTCGCCACCACACCGGTGCGGGCTATCCCGCGATGGACCTCGAGGCCGAGTCCCTCGAGATAATCGCCGACCTTCTCCGCGGTTCGCTTCTCGTTGAAGGCCAGTTCCGGATGGGCATGGATATCGCGGCGAAATGCGGCGATCTTCGGGGTTAATTCCGGCAGCAGTTCATTGATCATTGCAGAACCTCATTTCAATTACAGCTATGCGTCCGTCGCAATCCTAGCCCAAACCGGCACCGCATCGCTAACCCGATATTTTTTTCCGGTATTGTCACTTTTCCATGAACATGCCACCGCGCCGCATCGCCCATCTCGACATGGACGCCTTCTATGCGTCGGTCGAACTCCTGCGCTACCCGGAATTGCGTGGCCTGGCGGTGGTCATCGGCGGCCGTCGCGATCAGCAGCCTGCAAAGCTGCCGGACGGAAGTCGACGCTTTTCCCTCCTCCGCGACTACGTCGGGCGCGGCGTGATCACCACTTCCACCTATGAAGCACGCGCGCTCGGCATTTTTTCGGCGATGGGCATGATGAAGGCTGCCAGGCTGGCACCGGATGCAATCCTGCTGCCGGTCGACTTCGAGGCCTACCGTCATTATTCCCGCCTGTTCAAGGCCGCGGTCGCGCGCATCGCGCCGAAGATCGAGGATCGCGGCATCGACGAGATATATATCGACCTGAGCGACCTGCCCGACGAAACAGTGATTCTCGCGCGCCGGATAAAGCAGGCGGTAATGGAAGCCACCGGACTGACCTGCTCGATCGCCATCAGCCCCAACAAACTACTGTCGAAGATCGGTTCCGATCTGGACAAGCCCGACGGACTGACGCTGCTGGCACCCGCCGACATCCCGCTGCGCATCTGGCCGCTGCCGGTGCGCAAGATCAACGGCGTCGGCCCCAAGGCCGACGCCAGGCTCGCCACCCTGGGCATCACCACGATCGCCGAGCTTGCGGCCGCCGACCCCGCGGTGCTGCAGGAGCATTTCGGACGCAGCTACGCCGAGTGGCTGCATGCCGCATCGCATGGCATCGACGACCGTCCGCTGGTCACCGACTCCGAAACCAAATCGATCAGCCGCGAAACCACCTTCGAGCGCGACCTCCACGTCCGCCGCGATCGCGCGATCCTGTCCGAAATCTTCACCACGCTCTGCATGCGCGTTGCGGCCGACCTGCAGCGCAAGGGTTACCTCGCCCGCACCATCGGCATCAAGCTGCGCTACGAGGACTTCCGCGTCGCCACGCGCGACCTGACACTGCCCGGCCCCACGGCCGATCCGGCGACGATTCGCCGCGCTGCCGGCGACTGCCTGCGCCGTGTGCCACTGGAACGGAAACTACGTCTGCTCGGCGTCCGTGCCGGCACATTGTCAGCCAGCAGCGCGCCACCGATGAGCGTCGAATCGGCACAAGGGGAACTGCCGCTGGATGTGCCAACCATGACTTCACCAAGTTGACCGCAATCTCCAGCAGTCCTCGAGAATCGCCCTGTCAGGGATACAAGCCGCGTTGCTCCCGGGCAGCCAGTACGCGCTGGCAGGCGATGACGAAAGCCGCCGTGCGGATCGACACGCGGCGTTCCTGTGCCGTCCGCCAGATGGCATCGAAAGCCTTGACCATGATGCTTTCGAGCCGGGCGTTGATCTCATCCTCGCTCCAGAAGAAGCTGGAAAAATCCTGCACCCATTCGAAATAGGACACGGTGACGCCACCGGCATTGGCCAGCACATCCGGAATGACCAGGATGTAGCGGTCACGCAGGATGTCGTCGGCGGCCGGCGTGGTCGGTCCGTTGGCGCCCTCGACCACGATTTTTGTCCGCAGGCCGTACGCCCGGGCAGGCGTCACCTGACCTTCCAGCGCGGCGGGCACGAAATACTCGCACTCAAGCTGCCAGAAGTCATCCTCGCTGACCGGTTCTGCGCCCGGAAAGTCGGACAGGCTTCCATGCGACGCAACATGGGCCAGCGCAGCCGGAACGTCAATTCCGGCCGGATTGGCTATCGTGGCTTCCGCATCCTGCAGCGCGATCACCCTGGCGCCGTTCTCGCGGAAAATCCGCGCGGCGATGCCGCCGACGTTGCCGAAGCCCTGGATCACCACGCGCGCGCCGGCGATCGGCACGTCCATGCGCAAGCCGGCTTCCCGTGCGGCGAGGTACACCCCGCGACCGGTGGCCTCCTGGCGGCCAAGCGAACCGCCCAGGGCGATCGGCTTGCCGGTGACGACGCCACTGGCCGTATGCCCGACGTTGACCGAGTAGGTGTCCATCATCCAGGCCATGGTCTGCTCGTTAGTGCCAACATCGGGCGCCGGGATATCCCTGTCCGGCCCGATGACGATGCCGATCTCCGAGGTATAGCGGCGTGTGATGCGCTCGAGCTCCGCGCGCGAGAAGCCTCGCGGATCGATGCGGACTCCACCCTTGGCCCCGCCGTAGGGCAAACCCAGCGCGGCATTCTTCACGGTCATCCAGCCCGACAGCGCCATCACTTCGTTCAGGGTCACCGCCGGATGAAAACGCACGCCGCCTTTGCCGGGGCCCCGCGACAGATTGTGCTGAACGCGATAACCCTCGTAATGAGCGATGCTGCCGTCGTCGCGCACGATGGGCACGTCGACGATCAGGATGCGCTTTGGTCGCTTCAACGTTTCCAGCCAGTGCGACAACGGTCCCAGATGGGGCGCGACCCGGTCGATCTGCTCGATGAAACTGGCCCAGGGTTCGGGACGCGACGGATCGAGGTAGGAAAGGCTGCTGTGATGGGTGGTCATTGCGGTCTCCGTGGGCTCCGGCTGGCTTGTGGATGCGGTCGCACGGGCAAGCTGCGTCCGCGAACCCAGATCATAGCCCTCGAAGGCGATGCACGGCAGCCACGCCGGAACGGCCGCTGCCTGATTTGCCCGGATTTGGTCACGGCCATGACGGTTACAATCGGACCATGAACTCGATGTCACGGAAAACCCCGGTCCCGGTTGGCGGCGCCCCGCTGTTGCGCAGCGCCGACCTGCGCGCCCTCGAAGCCCGCCACGCGACTGCCAGGCCGCCGCTGATGGAACGCGCCGGCCACGCCGCGGCCGAATATGCACAGCAATTGTTGAAGGGAAGTCGCGCACCCGTACTGATTCTGGCCGGCCCCGGCAACAACGGTGGCGATGCGCGAGTCATGGCGCGCCTCCTCAGGCAACAGGGCATCGCGGTGACCCTGGTTGGCCCTGCAGAAACGGTCCCGGCCGGCAAGTACGGGCTGGTAGTCGACGGCCTGTTCGGCATCGGCCTGGCGCGGCCCATTCAAGGCGCCTGGGCCGAGCTGGTCGCGCGCATCAATACTTTTCCCGGGCCGGTGCTGGCGCTCGACATTCCCAGCGGCCTGGATGGCGATACCGGGCGCGTCCTGGGCATTGCAGTGCGCGCGACGCATACGCTGAGTTTCATCGGCGGCAAGACCGGGCTGTATACCCTCGATGGCCCGGACCACTGCGGCAAGGTCAGCGTCGTCGACCTCGGACTGCGTCTCGACGGCTTCCCGGGTGCCCTGCTCTCCGTCGATGATTTCCGTCCTTGCCTCAAGCCGCGCCTGCGCAACAGCCACAAGGGCAGCTTCGGCTCGCTGGCGGTGATCGGCGGCGCCACGGGCATGACCGGAGCAGCGCTGCTGGCGGGACGCGCAGGGCTCAAGCTCGGTGCCGGTCGGGTCTTTGCCGGCCTGCTGCACGCGCTTGCCGTCGATCCGCTGCAACCGGAACTCATGCTGCGTTCGCCGGACGACGCGCTGGCGCAGGGCACGACGGTCGTGGTCGGGCCCGGTCTCGGTGTTTCCGACACCGCCCTGGCCATTCTTCGCCGTGTCGCCAGCGCCGACTTTCCACTAGTCATCGATGCCGACGCACTCAACCTGCTGGCGGCCCGTCCGGTACTGGCCGCCCATGTGGCCAGCCGCTCGGCAGCAACGATCATCACCCCGCATCCGGCGGAGGCCGCGCGCCTGCTCGCGACCAGCGTCGATGTGGTACAGGCCGACCGCGTCGGCGCCGCGCTGGAACTGGCGCAGCACTTCAAGGCCCACGTAGCACTCAAGGGCTGCGGCACCATCGTCGCCCATCCCGACGGCCGCTGGCGCATCAACGCCACCGGCAACCCCGGGCTCGCTTCGGGCGGCACGGGTGACGTGCTCGCCGGCATGATGGGTGCGCTGCTGGCGCAGGGCTGGCCGGCCGCCGCTGCGGTATCGGCGGCGGTCTGGCTGCACGGCGCAGCCGCCGACGAACTGGCCGCCAGAGGCGACGGCCCGATCGGCATGACCGCCGGCGAACTGATTTCCGTCGCACGCAGCCAGCTCAATCGACTGATCCACGCGAATGCCTGACCGCCGCAAGGTCGGCTTCGCCGTGCTGCTGATGCTCGGCGCGACGCTGTGTTTCGCCGCGCTCGACGCGACCTCCAAGCACCTGTCGCGGACCTACCCGATACCGATGATGGTCTGGGGCCGCTACACCTTCCATTGCGTGATGATGCTGATCTTCCTCGCGCCCGCGATGCGCCTGCAGCTGATCGCCACCTCGCGTCCCCTCGCCCAGGTCACGCGCGCACTGATGCTGGTCGGCACCACGGGATTTTCCATGGCCGGTTTTTCCATGATGCCGCTGGCCGAAAGCACCGCCTTCCTGTTCATCACCCCGCTGGTCGTGGTGATCCTGTCGCACTGGCTGCTCAAGGAGCGGATCACCGGCTTGCACTGGCTTGCCGTCGTCGCCGGCTTCTGCGGTGCCCTGCTGATCGCCCGTCCCGGCGGCGCGCTGAACCCGCAGGGCATCTTCTGGATGACGCTGGCCGCCGCCTGCTATGCGATCTACCAGATCCAGACCCGGCAACTGTCGCCGACCGAAAACACCGTCACCATGCTGTTCTACACCGCGCTGGTCGGCACCGTGTCGATGACTCTGGCGGCGCCCCTGTACTGGGGCGGGCCGATGCCCGACTGGATCGACGCCGCGCTGATCGCATCGCTGGGCCTGTATGGCGGCACCGGCCACCTGATGCTGACCCGCGCCTTCCGCTACGCCAACGCGTCCTTCCTCTCCCCCTTCCTCTATGCCCAGCTGGTCTGGGCCGTGCTGCTCGGCGCGCTGTTCTACCAGCACCTGCCGGACCTGCTCTCGGTCGCCGGCATGGTGGTGATCGTCGCCAGCAGCCTGTCCATCGCCCTTGCCGAGCGCATGCAGCGCAAGGCCTGATACAGTAGCGACGCCACCCCGGCATTCACCCGGAGGACGCCCGTGTTGCAGAGCCTCGATCGAATCCTGCCGCAGCGCTACCATGCCTGGGCCCTGTGCGCCATCCTTGCCGCCGCCTGCCTGCTGCTGTTGCCCTTGTCCTCGTTCTGGTTGTGGCCGGCCCTGGTCTTCGGCCTTCTGGCCCTGGTCGGCCTGGTCGATTACCTGCAGCCGCGCCAGGCCATCCGCCGCAACTATCCGGTGCTGGCGCATTTCCGCTTCTTCTTCGAATACATCCGCCCTGAGATCCGCCAGTACTTCATCGAAGCCGACTCCGAGGAACTGCCCTTCTCGCGCGCCCAGCGCTCGATCATCTACCAACGCTCGAAGCAGGCGCTGGACAAGCGTCCCTTCGGCACCCAGCTCAACCTCTACGAGCCGCATTACGAATGGATCAACCACTCGATCACCCCCGTGCGCATCGAAAGCCACGACTTCCGCATCGACGTCGGCGGTCCCGCGTGCACCCGGCCCTACTCCACCAGCGTCTTCAACATCTCGGCGATGAGCTTCGGCGCCCTGTCCGCCAACGCCATCCTGGCGCTCAACGAGGGCGCCCGGCGCGGGCACTTCTTCCATGACACCGGCGAGGGTTCGATCTCGCGCTACCACCGGCAGAACGGCGGCGACCTGGTGTGGGAAATCGGCAGCGGCTATTTCGGCTGCCGCGACGCCAACGGCAAGTTCGACGGCGCACGCTTCACCAAGAATGCCGCTCTCGACCAGGTCAGGATGATCGAGGTCAAGCTTTCGCAAGGCGCCAAGCCGGGCCATGGCGGCGTCCTGCCCGGCGCCAAGGTTTCGCCTGAAATCGCCGAGGCGCGCGGCGTTCCGGTCGGCCAGGACTGCATCTCGCCGCCCAGTCACTCGGCCTTTGCGACGCCGATCGAGTTGCTCCAATTCATCGCCCGCCTGCGCGAACTCTCCGGCGGCAAGCCGGTCGGCTTCAAACTCGCCATCGGCCATCCCTGGGAATGGTTCGCCATCGTCAAGGCCATGCTGCAGACCGGCATTGCGCCCGACTTCATCGTCGTCGACGGCGGCGAGGGCGGCACCGGCGCCGCGCCGCTGGAATTCACCGACCATGTCGGCGCGCCGCTGCGCGAAGGCCTGATGCTGGTGCACAACACCCTGGTCGGCGTGAACCTGCGTCACCAGATCAGCATCGGCGCCTCGGGCAAGATCGTCACCGCCTTCGACATGGCGCGCACCATCGCCACCGGCGCCGACTGGTGCAATTCGGCGCGCGGCTTCATGTTCGCGCTGGGCTGCCTGCAGGCCCAGACCTGCCACACCGGCCATTGCCCGACGGGCGTCACCACCCAGGACCCGGCGCGCATGCGGGCGCTCGACGTCGGCGACAAATCCTCGCGCGTGCACCAGTTCCATCGCAACACCCTGATCGCACTGAAGGAGATGCTCGGCGCGGCGGGACTGGGCCACCCGCGCGACCTCGGGCCGGAACACGTCATCCGCCGCGTCTCGGCCACCGACGTGCGTTCACTCGCCAGCCTGCACCACTGGGCGCGCCCCGGCGAACTGCTCGCCGGCGTCCCCGACCATCCGGTGTTCAAGGTGTTCTGGGATGTCGCGCGCGCCGACAGTTTCGAGGCGCCGGCGACCACGCTGAGCCTGCGCGGCGCAAAAACCCGTTGAAGCCGCGATGCTAGAATCGGCGGCGTAAAAACCAGCTACCCGAACATCATGGACCTGCCCCTACAGCTTGCCGCCGAAGTGCAGCGCAACGTGCTTGCCGCCCTGGCCGAAGACATCGGCGGCGGCGACCTGACCTCACTGCTGAGCCCGGGTGACAAGCGCTCGCAGGGCACTGTCGTCAGCCGCGAAGTCGCGGTACTGGCCGGAACGGCATGGTTCGACTCCTGCTTCCGACGACTCGATCCCCTTACCGAGATTCGCTGGAACATGCGCGACGGCGACACCATCGGCGCTGGCGAGGTCGTTTGCGAGATCGAAGCCAACACCCGCGCCCTGCTCACCGCCGAGCGCGCCGCGCTGAATTTCCTGCAACTGCTCTCGGCCACGGCCACCGTCACGCGGCTCTACGTCGACGCCATCGCCGGCACCGGCGCGCGCATCGTCGACACGCGCAAGACCCTGCCCGGCCTGCGCCTGGCGCAGAAATACGCCGTCACCTGCGGCGGCGGCAGCAACCACCGTCTCGGCCTCCATGACGGCATCCTGATCAAGGAAAATCACATCATGGCCGCCGGCGGCATCACCGCCGCACTGGAACGGGCACGCGCCATCGGTCGCGGCGACGTCTTCATCCAGATCGAGGTGGAATCCCTGGAACAGCTCGCCGAAGCCCTCGACGCCGGCGCGAAGATGATCCTGCTCGACAACATGGACCTGCACCAGATGCGCCAGGCCGTCGGCCTCACCGTCGGCCGCGCCCAACTCGAAGCCTCCGGCGGCGTCAGCCTGGAAACCGTGCGCGCCATCGCCGAAACCGGCGTCGATCGCATCTCGATAGGCGGCCTGACCAAGAACGTACGCGCCGTCGACCTCTCGCTGCGGCACAGCGAGGGTTGATCCGCTATAATTCGCGCCCTGCCGCAATGGCAGGAACCAGCAGGAATCCGCGGAGAGGTGGATGAGTGGTTTAAGTCGCACGCCTGGAAAGCGTGTTTAGGATAATATCCTAACGAGGGTTCGAATCCCTCCCTCTCCGCCAAAC
>JADYZH010000250.1 GCA_020853215.1 Sulfuritalea sp.
GGAACAGATCGAGGTTCTCTTGCGGCGTGCGGTCGCGGTAAGGCGAGTTCTTGCCGGCCTCGGTCAGCGTGCCGCGGCTGGCGCGCATTTCCTCGGCCGTCTGCGAATCGACGTAGGCGTGGCCGGCTTCGATCAGCTTCTCGGCGAAGTCGTACATCCACTGGAAGTAGTCGGAGGCGAGGTAGAGGTTGGTGGTGCCCGCGGCTTCCCAGCTGAAGCCCAGCCAATGCACGGCGTCGATGATGGAATCGACATACTCCTGCTCTTCCTTCTCCGGATTGGTGTCGTCGAAGCGCAGGTGGCAGGCGCCGGCGTAGTCCTCGGCCAGGCCGAAGTTCAGGCAGATCGACTTGGCATGGCCGAAGTGCAGATAACCGTTCGGCTCCGGCGGGAAGCGGGTGCGGATTTTCGCCCCATCCACCGTTGTGCCGGCGCCGACTTTCTGCTGCGCCGCCGGGCCGGGCTTGCCACTCCAGAGGCGTGAGGCGTACCTGCCGGCCTTGAGGTCGGCATCGATGATGTGGCGGATGAAGTTGGAGGGTTTGTTGTCCGGTTCGGCCATGATCGGCAGGCGCTTGATGCAAAGCGGCAATTCTACCGGCAGGCGTAAAATCGCGACAATGAATTGGACAAGTCTTCTTGCCATCGGCGGTGGCGCCGTACTGGGCGCCTGGTTGCGCTACGGACTGGGTCTCTGGCTCAACCCGGTGTTCGTCACGGTGCCGCTGGGTACGCTGGCCGCCAACCTGATCGGCGGCTATCTGGTCGGCGCGGCGGTGATGGTGTTCCACCTCAATGCCGAGATGCCGCCCGAACTCAAGCTGTTCTTCATCACCGGCTTCCTCGGCGCGCTGACCACCTTTTCGACGTTTTCCGCCGAGGTGGTGCACCTGATCCAGAGTGCGCGCTACGCTTGGGCGGCAGGTGCCGCTGCCATGCACCTCTTCGGTTCGCTGGCAATGACGGGGCTGGGCATCTTCACCATCCACAAGCTGGCGCAATAGCCGCCGTTCCGCTAGCGCCGACTTTTGCCTATCCGATCTCGACGATGGGTTGTCCGCCCGACAGAGCGGACAAGGCTTCGGCGAACGTCTTGTCGAATACCGTCTGCAATTTTCTGTTGGTAACGTTGCCGCAGGTTACCCAAAGCAATTGCGGAGGCATTCCATGTCGACTGACCAGGTCGACAAAATCGCTGTCCTTGCTCATGATGACAACGCCCGCTTGTCGGGCGGCATCGAAGATTTCCCCGTCGGTGGCATCCCGCATTCCGAGATCGCGAAGGGAAACGGCCTCTACGCCATACCGCTCCGACAGCCACGCCGCCAGCGCGGGTGGCAGCTGTGCATCGACCCAGAACTTCACGCAGCCAGTCGGACGATGTCGCTGCGTCGCGCAGCGAATTGCAGACTGGCAAGAATATCCTCGCGTTCAAGATCGGGAAAGTCGGCAAGAATCTCCTCCATGCCGACTCCATCGCCCAGCATTTCAAGGATATCGCTGACGCGAATGCGCATGCCCCGGATACACGGCTTACCGCCACACTTTCCGGGTTCGATGGTGATTCGATTCAGCAGGCTGGCATTCATGGCGATTTCTCCGTGGATCGTGAGACGATCATAAGGCAAAACACCGCCGTCCCGCCAGCGCCGACTTTTGACCTTTCGAAGCTTGCTTCGATCAAAACTCCGCGCTCAGGCCGATCATGGCCTTCATGGCCCCTACTTTCGGGCGGTGGGCGACAGGCACAACGCCCCACAACTTGAGTCCGTCCGCGAGCTTGGCTTCGATGCGAGGACCGACACCGAAATCCCTCTCGCCATGCACCCCCAGGGAAATCGCGCCAAAGCGCTTGAGCGCGTAGCCCTTCATGAAATCGGAATGCGTGCTGCCATTCCGGTAGTACTCGTAGTGCAGATACCCCTTGTAGTCATCATCCGCGTAATAGGCCCACGGGTTGAAGACCTGATGACTCATATCGTCGAACGAAGCATGCCCCACGCCGAGACCAAGTTGCCAATCGCCCAGTTTCCGGGCCAGGCCGATTGTTGCCGATCTGAATTCCTGATCGTGATAGCCGACGGCGAACGCAGAAACATCGTCAGTCAGTCCGTATTCCAGGTAGGCGGAAATCTCGGTCAGCGACCGCTGCACATGCGTGTCCTTGCTGGCGACGCTCACGACCTGAATTTCCCCTGTGACTCCCTCGGCGCGAGCAGCTTGGCCGCCGAGTATCAGTACCACTGCGATCAGCCCATGGAGAAGGTTTCGCAGAGACGTCATCGCGCGACCAGCAGTAGGTAGGTGCCCAGTCCGGTGATGCATATGGCAACTCCTTTCATCGCGATGTGCGTTCGGTCGACGGCTTCCGTCGCGAGTTTCGGGACGAATCTGGCGATCAGGATCGCCATGAGCAAAACGAAGATCGACTGGAAGGTCTCGGTGAGCAGCACCAGCGCCACCGGCGCCAGCATGGCCGCAAGACCGTAGGAGACCGTCCCCAGCATGTAGAGCACTTCGTTGAGCAGGTTGGCGGAAAGCAGGGGGACCGAATTGGTCCGCATGGCCGCCTGGAAGCTGGCGCGGTAGCGGGGAATCAACAGATACATCAGCACCCCCAGCACCATCAGGACGATGTGCTTCCAGAACAGCGAGCGCCACGGGTTCTCTTCCAGCGCCACCACCTTGAAAATGGCAAGCTCCGCCGCCCAGCAGGCGCAGGCGAGCAGCATGAAGCCTACGGTCCGGCCCTTGAAGCGGAAGCGGCCCTCGACGTTTTCCAAGGACACGATGCTCGTGCCAAGAATGACGACTCCCATCGCCACGAATTGATCCGTGGAAATCACCTCCCCGAGAAAGACCCAGCCCGCGACGATGCCGAAGATCGGCACCAACTGGTAATAGACGATCACCCGCGAGGAGTCGTCCCGCTGCATGGCGTTGAGGTAGGCCCAGAGCAGGACGATGTCGAGCACGGCGGTGACAACGATGATGCCGAGATTGCCGCGGCCGACATCGAGTACCGATGGATCGATGATGTACAGGAAGGGCGTGGCGATCACCGAGGCCAGCGCCGAGACGATGATCAGCGTGCCGACGCCGCCTTCCCTGAAGTAGCGATCGAGAACGATCTTGTCGATGTGATTGCACATCGCCCAGAGCAGCGGCGAGATCAGCGCGAGGATGAACCAGGTCTGGATGGCGATTACTCCACGGAATACCGCAGCGTCTTCATCCCGCCGCAAATCGTGTAGCCGATCTTCACCTTCAACACCTGCCCCTTGGCCACCTCGCGCGTGTCGATGGGCAGGATCACCGGATAGCTGTAGGCGTAGCTTGCGCCCAGTGTCGAGCCGTCGAAGAACCTGGTTTCACCGCTCAGGCGCAGGCCGTTGATCTCGCCGCGTCGGGTTGCGGGAATGCAGAGGTTCTGCTTCACCTTCAAGTCGGTGTTGATCCGGGTGAAATCCACGTCGGAAATCAATTGCTTGTCGGAGAACGGCTTTGATCTCAATTTGCGCGCGACCTGCGAATCCGAGTACTCGTAGCGCAAGATCTTGAAGCTGTGCCCGTAGTAGGTCTCCGGATTGTTCACCAGATCGATGTAAGTCTTGTAGCCGCTGAGCAGCACGCGCGTCGCGCGTCGGCCGCGTTTGGCAAAGCGCAGCATGTTGTTCATGGCCGGTACTTGCAGTTCCTCGATCAGCGCGGTGGCGATCATTTCGCCGATGATCACGTCGACCTTCTCCGGCAAATCGACCGTGCACACGTCGCCGTGGACCAGAACGATCCTTTCCTCCAGCTTATTGGCGCGGAACACGGCGTCGAGGTTGGCGATATTGCTTTGATCGATTTCAACCGCATAGACCTTCTTCACTCCAGCACGGGCGGCCAGCATCGCCAACACCCCCGAGCCGGTGCCCATATCGACTACCACGTCGCCCGGCCGAACGGTGGCGGCGATGGCCTTGGCAAAGGCTATGGTGCGTTCTTCGTCGATCAGGCAATTGAATACGCCTTCGGTCATGGACCAGTACGGGCTGGATTGCGGGGGGGGGGGGGAGAGTCATGGAAGAGCTCCGTTTCTGAAAAGTCGGCGCTGGCGGGACGGCGCTTTGCTTCACCTTCCCCGGATGCCAGAGCCTGGATCAGCTTTCGCAGGTCGCTGGAAAAATAGCCACGTTTGGCGGGTTCCGACATCAGTCGCCGCCAATCTCTGCCGGTAATCACGCCACGACAATCGACCGCGCCGCAACAACATTTCATCCTGAACTTCGGATTGCTTTCGGCGAAGGCGTAGTCCCAACACAATTCCTCGCCGCGCTTGATCGCGCGCATGGCAACAAAGTCGTCGGTGGCATTGAAGCCGACATTGGGCTGGCAGCTATGATTCATCTGCCAAGCTACCGAGATGTAATTGAGGTCGGCGGGCGCGAGCAAACCTTCGGGCGTGCCGGGGCAGTAGCCCATGAGTTTGCTTTTGGTGACCGCATCAAGCGTCTCGAACACGGCCCACTCCAGCAAGCGGACATCGGCGAAGTGCGCGACGGGCACGATGACCGCATCCTTGGCGAAGCGTCGCGTGGCGAATACACCGATTTCCCCTGGCAGGATGATCGATGGCTTGATCTCAATGCTGACTGCCGGGTAGGTCTGCGGGGGGGGGGGCATGTGGTGGCCTCTCTATTGATAGTCGGCGCTGGCGGGACGGCGGTGGGTGCAATGTCAGGGTAATGAGGCCCTGATTTGTCGATCTCCTCCTGCAAAAACGGCTGGAACCAGCCGCGATACTTTGCTTGCAGCGCCTCGATCCGCCAGTCGTCGTCCGTGACCACGCCTCGGCAGGTCGGCGCTCCGCACAGGCAGTCGAGCCGGTAGGCCGGCCCGTCCGGCGAGTGGTACAGCACCATCGCATAGTCGATGGTGATCTGTTCGCCGCTCTCGATGTCGCGCATGGCGACGACGGCGATCTGGCCCTTGAAGCCGGCATTGGGTTCGCAGCTATGGTTGAGGAAATTTTCCCCCCCCCATTCCTCGGGCCGGGTCGAACAGATCACCAGATTCTTGGCGATCTGCACGCCGTTGTCGCTCAGCTTGCCGGCGAGTTGGGCTTCTTGTTCGACGGTCAGGATGTAGCCGCCAAAGATCAGGACGCACTCGCCCGCCGTGATGCCGCGCACCGCGTAAAGGCCGTCGCCGTGCGTGCCCGTCGCGTGCGATTCGACGTCCGGGTGGAGCCAGTGAAACTTGAAGTCGTGCATGTCAGCTTTTTTCGTCCCGGCATTCCGTCGCTTGTCAATCGGCACGCACGATGCATTTCGTCAGGAAATGGCAGGGCTGATATTTCTTCTTCGACTGATGCAGGCCCGGGAGCCCGAGGTCCTGTTCCCAGTTGTAGTGCCTGACGCCCCGCGCGTGCAGCAGACGGGCTTCTTCCCAGTAGAGGACATCGCAAACGCCGCCATGAAAAGCGTGGTCGGCTTTCGAGAAATGGACGATTGCCGTATCGCCCGGCAGTCGTTCGAAGGATGAAAACCCGACCAGTCGCGCGCCGACGTAGAGCCCAACGGTTTCGATACCGGGATCGGCCGAGCGCAGAAAGCGCTCGAAGGCACTGTGCTCGTGGCTGGCCTGCGGCGACGCGTAGCCCTTGCGTTGTGCCCACAGGGCAAACAGCGCGCGGAATTCGTCGGCATCGATGGCGTGCAATGGCATGTGGCGCACCGTGTAGTCCGGGTGCTGCGTCGAAAACCGGCGGATGCGGCGACGCGCGCTATGCCCCGTCCATTGGTGCATGCCGGCAACGTGGTCGACGGCGAACACATAATCAGTCGCTCCCTCGTCCGCCGTCACCGCGAAGCCGGCCTCGGTCAGCGCGGGTGCGGCGCACGAGGGCACCAGGCGCAGGACCGCGCATTGGCATTCCTGCCTGGCCAGGTCCAGCAGTTGCATCGCGGTTTCCGCCACGCGGTGACGGCCGATGAAGCTGAATAGGGGTGCGCCGCTGATGTAGTCGGCAAATCGCACCGCCAGATTGCCGTGCAGTGACGAGACCTGCGCGCGCCAGGCATACAGGTTGGTGAAACTGAAATCCGAGTAGGGCGGGAAGGTATGGACCACCGCCTCGACTGCGGCGCGATCGGTGGGTTCCAGCGGCCTGAATTCGGGGAAGGTGGGGATCACACGCTGGCAGGATGGCTCTGGGGCTATGCGGTTACTTGGGCACGACCACGGTGAAGTACTTCGCGCGCATCCAGTCACCATCCGGGCCTTCGATGCGGTGTTCGAAGAGGAATACGCCGCGTTTCAGCTCCGCGTCCTTCGGTTGCGGATGGCAGTCGTTGAGCTTCGGATCGAAGACATAGCCCTGAAAGGGCGTCGAGCGCTGGACGACGAGATGCACGGTCTTGCGCGCCTCTTTGAGCCCAAAGGATTCTCGCGCGGCGACGTAGTCGGAAGGTTGGATCGCGCCGGTGTAGACAAACAGCGGACCGTCGGTGCTCAGGGGCACTTGGTAGTTGAGGTCGATACGGAAGCGGCTGCCCATACCGACTTCGTGTTTTGGGCCGAGATCGAGGATCAACTTTTTGAGGCCATCGACCTCGTCGAGCGAGAGGCTGGCGCCGGCAAGCGGATTGCCATCGAGCAATGCGCGGTCGTCGTCGACCTGCTCGGGCAGCTTGTGCACGCCAGACACGGGATTTACCGCCCTGGGACTGATCGCCTTGACGGGCACGGTGACGGGATGGGAAAAGCGCCCGGCCTCGGGCGAGGAGCCGATGAAGACGAAATCGCGATCCTCGATGCGGATCACGCGCTGATCGAGATCGAAGACGTAGCGGCTCGAACTGATGACCAGCGAACGTGGCGGACGTTCGGCGCAGGCCTCCCGTACCTGGCGCAAGACTTGATCCGGCATGGCCGGCTTCCCCTTTGAAAATATGCGTAACCGATTGTAACGTAATTAAGTTGCATAGGTGGATCGGTTAAGTTAGGAGTGAGTGGCGCGGCGGATAAGGTTGCGCCATGGAGACATCAAAGGCGGCGTTTGCGAAACGGTTACGCGAAGCGATGCGCAAGGCAGGCTACGAGCCGCGACCGGCCGTGCTGGAACGGGAATTCAACCAGCGCTACTGGGGCAAGGCGGTGACCCTGCATGGTGTGCGACGCTGGTTGCTGGGCGAGACCGTACCGGCGCAGGACAAGTTGCTGGCCCTGGCTCAGTGGCTCGGCGTTGAGCCGCAGACGCTGCGCTACGGCGACGCTGTACCGAAGGCCGTACGTGAGCGCCGCAAACGCTGGGACGAGGGCATTGGCTACCAGGAGCGGGAGATTTTCGAGCTGTTCCTGAAACTGCCTGTGCCGCAGCGCAAGGTGGCACGTGAGGTGATCATGGCGCTTGCGCGGGCCGAGGGAGTACTTCCGCCGCGCGCAAGACCCTGATCGGCAGTTGACGCAGGGCAGCGCTGCGGGCGCGGGACCGTAGCCACCCTTTGCGCCTTGAATTCCGGATTGAATGTATCTACAATGTAGAAACACATCGCCTGGGAGGAAACGCCATGGAAACCACTATCCGCAAATGGGGCAACAGTCCCGCCGTTCGGCTGCCGGCGGCGGTCTTGCGCGAGGCGGCGTTCGGCGTCGAGCAGCGCGTCAACATCTCGGCGTCGCAGGGCAGGATCGTGATCGAGCCATCCGGTCGAGTTAGCTACGATCTTGACGCATTGGTCGATGGCATTACGGCCGGAAACAGGCACGGGAAAGCCGATTTCGGCGCCCCGGTCGGCAAGGAGATCTGGTAATGGCCTATGTGCCCGATGCGGGACATGTGGTCTGGCTGGAGTTCGACCCCCAGGCCGGACACGAGCAGGCCGGGCGGCGCCCGGCGCTGGTGGTGAGCCCGGCGCGCTACAACGGCAAGACCGGATTGATGGTTTGCTGCCCGATGACGACGAAGATCAAGGGACACCCGTTCGAGGTGCTGGCGGATACCGGCGACCAGCCGGGAGCGATTCTTTCCGATCAGGTGAAGTCGCTTGACTGGAAGGTAGGGCGGGCGAAGAAAAAGGGCGAGGTATCCGCCGAAGTAATGCTGCATGTGCGCGCAAAGCTCAAGGCGCTATTGCAGATCGACTGATTCGCCGCCCAGAAAGTCCGATTCCGGGCGCAGCGGCCATTGTGTGGCAATCTGACGTACAATGGCCTTGTTAAGCACATTGGAGGTTTTTGCCATGTCCGCTGCTACCCATGCCCCTGAATCCGCCCGCATCAACCTGCGCACCAGCCCCGAAGCCAAGGCGCTGATCGAACGCGCCGCCGCGCTGATGGGCACTACCGTGTCCGGCTTCATGATGCAGAACGCTTACGAGGCGGCGCAGCGGTTGCTTGCGCAGCACGAAACGATCACGCTATCCGATCGCGACCGCGACGCCTTTCTCGCCGCGCTGGAGAATCCGCCCGAACCGACCGAGGCGCTGCGTCGTTTGATGGCGCGGCGCTGAATGCCGGTCCGGATCGAACTGCTGGCTGCCGGGCATCGGCGCGACGAGTTCGATTGTGGCGAGCCTGCGCTTAATGAGTTCCTGAGGCGTTACGCTCGCCAGCAGGCGGAGCGCGACTTCGGCCGAACTTATGTGGCAGTTGCCGACAACGGCGCGCAAATTCTGGGCTTCCATGCCATCAGCACCGGCGCCATCGACTTCCGCAATTGGCCGCCGGGATTGCGTCTGCCGCGTTATCCCGTGCCGGTCGCCCGTATCGGCCGACTGGCGGTTGACCTAAGTGTGCAAGGGTCGGGAGTCGGCGCCGCCCTGCTGGATCATGCCCTGCGACTTTCCGCCAGCATGGCCGAACGCATCGGCCTGCATGCCGTGGTCGTCGATGCCAAGCATCCGAAAGCGGCGGCGTTCTACGCCCGCTATGGTTTCCAGCCGTTTTCGGATGACGGCTTGACCATGTTTCTGATGATGTCGGTGATTCGTCGACTTCAGGATGCAAAACTGTAACGTGCAATGAGGTTCGACCCCGAGGCACGGCGGGCGGCGCGGCCCGCGCTGGTCTATGACGAGGCGCTGCCGGTCAATCAGCGCCGCGCCGAAATCGGAGAGGCCATCCTCAATCACCAGGTGGTGGTGGTCTGCGGCGAAACCGGTTCCGGCAAGACCACGCAGTTGCCCAAGATCTGCCTCGAAATCGGCCGCGGCCTGCACGGCCTGATCGGCCACACCCAGCCACGGCGCATCGCCGCGCGCGCCACCGCGACGCGGATCAGCGAGGAACTCAAATCCGAGCTCGGCCGCCATGTCGGCTTCAAGATCCGCTTCACCGACAAGGTCACGCCGTCCTCCTACATCAAGCTGATGACTGACGGCATCCTGCTCGCCGAAACCCAGACCGATCCGCTCTTGCGCCAGTACGACACGATCCTGATCGACGAGGCGCACGAGCGCAGTCTCAACATCGATTTCCTGCTCGGCTACCTCAAGCAGCTGCTGCCGAAGCGCCGCGACCTGAAGGTCATCGTCACTTCGGCGACGCTCGATGCCGAGCGTTTCTCGAGACATTTCGCCATCGACGCAAGCCCGGCGCCGGTGATCGAGGTCTCGGGCCGGCTCTACCCGATCGAAACGCGCTTTCGCCCCTGGCAGGAACAGAAGGACATGGACCTCAACGACGCCATCGTCGATGCCGTGGACGAAGCCCATCGCACGGGGCCCGGCGACGTTCTGGTGTTCCTGCCCGGCGAGCGCGAAATCCGCGAGGCGGCCGAGGCATTGCGCAAGCATCACCCGCCCGGATTGGAGGTGCTGCCCCTGTTCGCACGCCAGACGGCGGTGGAGCAGGGCCGCGTCTTCGCTTCGCATCAGGGTCAACGCGTGGTCCTGGCGACCAACGTCGCCGAGACCTCGCTGACCGTGCCCGGCATCCGCTACGTGATCGACTCAGGCCTGGCGCGCGTCAAGCGTTACTCGCATCGCAACAAGGTCGAGCAGTTGCAGGTCGAGCCGATCTCGCGTGCCGCCGCGAGCCAGCGCGCCGGTCGTTGCGGCCGCGTCTCGGCCGGCGTCTGCTTCAAGCTCTACGACGAAGAGGACTTCAACAAGCGCCCACCCTATACCGAGCCCGAGATCCTGCGTTCCAGCCTGGCCGGTGTGATCCTGCGCATGAAATCCTTGCATCTGGGCGACGTCGAGGACTTCCCTTTCCTCGAAGTGCCGGCGCCGCGCATGATCGCCGACGGTTACCAGTTGCTGGCGGAGTTGGGCGCGATAACGGACGCGCCCCTTCCACAAACCGGAGCAGGCGAAGCCTGCGAACCGCAGTCACCCCCTTCCTCGGGAAGGGGGGCGGGGGGATGGCGCTTGACGCAAGTGGGAGTCGAGCTTGCTCGACTTCCGCTCGA
>JADYZH010000251.1 GCA_020853215.1 Sulfuritalea sp.
CGCGGGATCGTCGGCACCGAGCCGCAGCATCGCCATGCCGTCGTCGACCAGGCTTTGCCACAGCGCCGCATGCGCCGCCTGCCAGTGCGGTGTGCGGCGGCTGTCGGCGAGTTCGAGAAAACGGCGCACGCGCTGTTCGTCGTCGAGGTCCGCGAGTTCGTGCAGCGGATAGGACGAGCCGCCGGCGCCGCCGGCACTGGTGGACATCAGCACCAGGCGCTCGACGCGGGCGGGATGGCGCAGCGCCAGTTGCTGCGCCACCATGCCGCCGAAGGAATAGCCGAGCACCGCCGCCCTGTCCCAGCCGAGCACCGCCATGAGGCCGGCGGCATCGTCGGCGTAGTCGGCCATCGTGTAGTCGCGCGCCGGCTTGCCGCTGCGGCCCATGCCGCGCTGGTCGAAGGCCAGCACCGTGAAATGCGCCCCCAGCAGGCGGTCGAAATCGCTCGGTGGCCGCCGCAGGTCGCCGCCCGTGCCCCAGATCTTCAGCAGGTGCGGACCGCTGCCGGCCAGCTCGTAGCAGATGTCGATGTCGCGGACGCGGGCGATGGGCATGGTGTGCAGTGTGCGGGGAAGGAGGCCGACGAAGGGCGCACATCATATACGCCGCTGCGCCGAAAAGTCGGCGCCGGCGGCACGGCGCAGGCGCAAGCCGTGCTCAGTCGGGCGCCTTCTCCTGTTTGCCGCGGCCCCACTTCAGGCCCAGCAGCAGCGCCGGCGCCAGGTGCCAGAGTACGTCGAAGATGTCCAGCGGCCGCGTCAGGCGGCCTTCGGCCAGCATGCGCGCCTTTTCCACCAGATGCGGTTCGGGCACGAAGGGCGCGCCGAGCATGAAGATCGCCGCGGCGATCAGCAGCGGGTAGGGAATCTTGTCCAGCCAGCGCATGGGGTCTCCGCAATGGGTGTGACGCGCATTATGCCTGCCCGGCGTGCCGCACTCATGTCGCCGCTTGTCCTGCTGCACAGGAATCTAGAGGGCAGCGCCTAGGGGTTTAGGGTGTCCGCTCTAGGCCGGGCCGCTAAAGTGAGTGCGCTGGAAGACCGGCTCCCTGGCCGGCCTGAGAACAACGAAAGGAAACATCATGCTGAAGACCAAAAAGCTGCTCCCGAAGAAACTGGCCGCCAATCCGGTCGTGGTGACGATTCAGGAAGCCGCCGTCAATGTATATGCGGCCAACATGAACGTGCTCCAGATCACCCGCGACCAGGGCAGAAAGGTGTGGGTTACCCTGGGCACGACAGCGGGCGAGGTGGCCGCGCGGAACATCCGCTTGCTGAAGCACACGGTAGCCGCGGCCAATGACAGGTCGGTCGCTGCATGGGACGCCGTCGAGCGGACGCTCGATGAGCGGGTCATGCCGGTGCTGGACAAGGTGGGCCTGGCCGGCCCCGCGCAATACGGCGTCGATCTGTTCGGCAAGGGCCTGCACCGGGTTTCCGCGCAGGTCGTCGAGCTGACCCGCGAACGCAGGCTGGCCGCCAGGCGTGTCGCGCGCAAGCCGGTCGCGAACAAGGTCGCGAAGAAGGCCGTGATCAAGCGCCGCGCGCGTCCAGCCGTCAAGCTCGCAGCCTGATCGCCGCAGTGCCGACTGCCGGGTTGGGTCGTCGGCGCCGCGGTGGCGCGTTCAGCGCAGGTAGACGGCTTCGAAGCGGGCCAGTACCTGCCCGCCGTCGAGCAGCGTCAATTCCTCGCCGTCGATGCGGTAGCCGGTGGTGCGGCTGAGTGCTTGCAGCACCGTGGCTTCCAGCGCCATCACCGGCGCCGGGTAGGCCATGCGCGTGGCGGCCAGCGCGCTGAAGGCCAGTTGGTCGTCGCGGGTGGCGTACTACCCTTGTAACGCGTTGCAGCCACTGAAGCCGTGCATGCGGGTAGCACCGCCGTCCAGTGTGATGCGCACCTCCCGCGTCTGTTCCGACTGCGACGTGATCCGGGCGCCGGCCAGAACGGTCAGCTTCCAGTAGGTGTTCGTCAGGGTCGCCTGCGGGCCCTCGGGAGGATGGCAGCGCCGGCCGGGCTCTGCCGCGGCGAAAGCTTGCACCACCATGTGTTCGCGTGGCGGGCCTTCCATTCCCGGCATCACCGCCAGGCGGCCGTCGAAGCTCACCAGCACCGGCTCGCTCGGTGCCGTGCGCGCCCGGCTGTAGGCGCGCTCCAGCGCCAGGTAGTCGGCCGTCATGGCGATTGGCCAGCGCAGGCCGCTGGCGCAGTCGGTGAAGTTGGCGGCGTCGGCCATGTAGACCATCTCGCCGCGCCAGCGCAGCGACTCGTCGACCGCATCGAAGGCCGCGGTGCGGCGCAGGCTGTAGTTCAGGGCGGAGCGTATCGGCTGGCCGGCGCGGTCGAGTTGGCGCAGCGTGTCGGCGCCGACGATTTCAAACAGGGTCTGGTCAGACCCGCTGCGCAGCAATAGCCTGCCGCTGGCATCGACTTGCCAGCGGCCGATTTCCGAAAACGGATTGCCGGGCTTGCCCAGGTAAGTGCGGCGCATGCGATAGAGGCCGTCCTCGCGCAAGCTCAGGGTCTGGGCAATGCCCGCGCAATCGGCGCAGGGCAGGATGCCGACGAAGCTCGCCGGCAGTGCCAGGCCAGGTGCGCTTGCCGGCACCTGGGCCGCAGCGAACCCGGACGCCAACCCGGACGCCAACCCGGACGCCAGCCACAACCCAAGCCCGGTGACGGCAGCGGCCGCCGCACGGCGGATCCATCGTGTGATGCGCATATTGCGATTCATCTCCTTGCGAAACGCCGTAGCGCCGGCGCCGACTTTTATCCTACTCCGCCGCCAGCCGCCCCAGCCGCTTGATGCCGTCTTCCAGGGTCCCGCTCCAGGGCTGGCCGCAGGCCAGGCGCATGCAGTTCTTGTACAGGCCGCCGGCGGAAAACATCTCGCCCGGCACGAAGGCGATGCCTTCCTGCGCGGCGCGGGCGTGCAGCGCCGTGCAATCCACGTCGGGCGGCAGTTCCAGCCAGAGCACGAAGCCGCCCTGCGGATCGGTGACGCGGGTTTCCGCCGGGAAGTGGCGCGCCACCGCGTCGCGCGTTCGGGCGATCTGCTCGGCAAAGCGCCGCCGCAGCGTGCGCAGATGCACGTCGAAGCCGCGCGAATCCATCAGCCCGGCGATCACGTGCTGGGTCAGCGCATTGGTCTTGCCGCTGGTCAATGTCTTCTGCAGCACGATGTCCGCCGCGCGTCGCCCGGCGGCGACGAAGCCGACGCGCAGGCCGGGGCTGACCGTCTTCGAGAACGAGGTGCACAGCATGGTGTTGCCGCTTGTGTCGAAGGCGTGGATCGGCCGCGGCCGCGCGCCGGTGAAGCAGATGTCGCCGTAAATGTCGTCCTCGATCAGTGCCACGTTGCGCGTCGCCAGCAGCGTCGCCAGCTGCTGCTTGGCCGCCTCCGGCATCACGCTGCCCAGCGGGTTGCCGCCGTTGGGGATCAGCAGGCAGGCACTGACACCGCCCTCGGCGGCGGGCTTCCTCGTCGCCAGTTCCAGCGCCTCCACCGAGACACCCGTCACCGGGTGGGTGGGAATCTCCAGCGCGCGCAGGTCCATCGCTTCGAGCAACTGCAGCATCACGTAATAGGTCGGCGATTCCACCGCCACCGTGTCGCCGGGTTTGGTCACCGCGCGCAGGCAGAGCATCATCGCCTCGGTGCAGGAATTGGTCGCTACCAGTTCCTCGTCCGCCAGCGGGCAGCCCCATTCCAGCGCGCGCCGCGTGATGGCGCGCAGCAACGGTGCTTCGGACAGCCCGCTGTGGCTGCTGCTCGCCAGCAGCTGCGGCTGGCGGCGGGCGATGCTGGCGTAGAGGCGGCTCAGGCGCGGCGCCAGCAGCAGTTCCGGCGCCGGCAGGGCTGAGCCCAGGCGCACCATGCCCGGCGCCTCGTTGGCGCGCAGCACCTGCACCAGGCGGCGGCTGACGCCGACCTCGACCGGCCCCGTCGCCGGCGCCCCGGCCAGCGCCGACGCCTCGACCATGCGCGCCGGGCGGCGCCGCACGTAATAGCCCGACTGCGGTCGCGCCTCGACCATGCCCCGGCTTTCCAGCGTGCGCAACGCCTGCACCACGGTCGAGATCGACAGCGCGCGTTGCCGCGCCAGGTGGCGCACCGAAGGCAGGCGGTCGCCCGGCCGGATCTGGCCGTTGCCGATCAGCGTGGCGAATTCATTGGCGAGGTTTTCGTAGAGCATCGTGGCTGGATTGTGACGTCGGCAGCGGCGGGGCGACCCGCACAGTAGCGTCCATTATCGATCAGTACAGTGACAAATACCCGTAACTGTCACGGTCACAATTTGCTTGCCGTGCATCTGTATCGACGGCACGAGACTGCCTAGTATGGCCCCATCCACCAAGGAGAACGCCATGTCCGCCCGCGAAACCCTGCTGCTGCACCCCGACCGGCCGCTGCGTCTGGATCCGGCGCGGCATGCCGAACTGGGCGTCGAATCGGGCATCGTCTGGATCACGTCCGACGTTGCTGCGGGCGACCTGTTCCTCGCCGCCGGCCAGCGCTATCGCGTGCCGCAGGACGGGGTGGTGCTGGTCGAGGCGCTGCGGGGGATGGCGGACGTCAGGCTGGTGGCATGCAGGCGGCGCTGGATTCCGGACCTGCTCGAAAGCTGCCGCGCCATGCTGCCGAAAGGCCTGGCGACGCATTGATCGCCGTTCCGCCGGCGCCTCAGGCGAGCGCGTCGGACACTCCCGCCAGTGCCGCGTCGCCGGTCTTGACGTTTTCGGCATGGGACAGTGCATGGGGCAGCACGCAATCAGCATAGAAGTGCGCGGTGGCGATCTTGCCGCGGCAGAATGCCGCATCGCCGGTGCCCTGGTCCAGGTGGCCGGCGGCGGCCAGTGCAGCGCGGCCCATCAGCCAGCCGCCGCCCACCGCGGTGGCCAGATGCAGATAGGGTACGGCGGCGGCCAGCGCCCCGGCCGGTGCGCTGCCGGCGTTGGCCAGCAGCCAGGCCGTCGCCTCGCGCCATGCCTGCAAGGCGGCATCCAGGCGCCGGGCGATGGCCTGCAGCGGCGGTCGCGTCGAGGCGGCCAGCGCGCGCGCCGTGGCGGCGATTTCGGCGAAGACCACGTTCGCGGTTTCGCCCTGGTCGCGCAGCAGCTTGCGGAAGATCAGGTCGTTGGCCTGTATGCCGGTGGTCCCCTCGTAGATCGTGGTGATGCGCGAATCGCGCCAGTGCTGCGCCGCCCCGGTTTCCTCGATGAAGCCCATGCCGCCGTAGATCTGGATGCCCAGCGAGGTGACCTCGATGCCCATCTCGGTGCTGCCGCCCTTGACGATGGGGATCATGAACTCGGCCAGGTAGAGCTTGCGTTTCCTTTCCTCCGCATCGGCGCTGCCATGCGCCAGGTCGAGCAGCCCATAGGCGTAATAGGCCAGCGCGCGACAGGCTTCGACACGCGACTTCATGGTCATCAGCATGCGGCGGATGTCTGGGTGGTGGTCGATGGTGACCAGCGCTTCGCCGGTCACGGCGTCGCGGCCCTGCTTGCGTTCGCGGGAGAAGGTCAGCGCCTGCTGGTAGGCGCGCTCGCCGATCGCAACGCCCTGCAGGCCGACGCCCAGGCGTGCCTCGTTCATCATGATGAACATGTAGGAGAGGCCGCGGTTCGCTTCGCCCAGCAGATAGCCGGTGGCGCCGCCGTTGTCGCCGAAGGCCATGACGCAGGTCGGGCTGGCATGGATGCCGAGCTTGTGCTCGAGCGAGACGCAATGGGCGTCGTTGCGCGCGCCGAGCGAACCATCCGCGTCCACCATGAACTTGGGCACCAGGAACAGGGAGATGCCCTTGACGCCGGGGGGGGCGTCGGGCAGCCGGGCCAGCACCAGATGCACGATGTTGTCGGTCATGTCGTGGTCGCCGTAGGTGATGAAGATCTTCTGGCCGAAGATGCGGTAGCTGCCGTCGGCCTGCGGCTCGGCGCGGGAGCGGATCAGCGCCAGGTCGGAGCCGGCCTGCGGCTCGGTCAGGTTCATGGTGCCGGTCCATTCACCGGTGATCATCTTCTCCAGATAGACGGCCTTGAGTTCGTCGCTGGCGCAGGTGAGCAAGGCTTCGACGGCGCCCGCGGTCAGCAGCGGGCACAGGGCGAAGGACATGTTCGCCGAGTTGGTCATCTCCTTGACGGCGACGCCCAGCACGTCCGGCAGGCCCTGGCCCCCGAAATTGGAGGGCAGGGTCACGCCGTTCCAGCCCGACTCGCAGAACTGTTTATAGGCGTCCTTCCAGCCGGTCGCGGTCTTCACCCCCTGCGGTGTCAGCGTGCAGCCTTCCTGGTCACCGGGCCAGTTGAGCGGGGCGAGGACTTCGCCGGTAAATCTTGCGGCTTCCTCCAGGATGGCGTCGGCCACGTCGGGCGTCGCTTCCTCGTAGCCGGGCAATTGGCTGATCGCCGGCAGGCCGGCAAGTTCGTCCATGACGAAACGCATGTCTTTGACGGGGGCGCGATAGTCGCTCATTGCTTTCTCCTTGTTTGATGGGTCCGGATCAGACGATCTCGAAAATTCCTGCCGCACCCATGCCGGTGCCGATGCACATGGTAACCATGCCGTATTTGCCGCCGGTGCGCCGCATGCCATGCACCGCGGTCGCGGTGCGGATGGCGCCGGTGGCGCCGAGCGGATGGCCGAGAGCGATGGCGCCGCCGAGCGGATTGATCTTTGCCGGATTCAGACCCAGTTCGCGGATCACGGCGATCGACTGCGCGGCGAAGGCCTCGTTGAGTTCGATCCAGTCGAGATCGTCCTGCGTGATGCCGGCCTGCTCGAGTGCGCGCGGAATCGCCGCGACCGGACCGATGCCCATGATCTCGGGCGCCACGCCGCCGACGGCATAGCCGGCGAAGCGCGCCAGGGGCGTCAGGTTGTACTCCTTGAGCGCCTTCTCCGACACCAGCAGCACGGCGCCGGCGCCGTCGGACATCTGCGACGAGTTGCCCGCCGTCACCGAGCCCCTGGCATGGAACACCGGCCGCAGCTTGCCGAGCTTTTCGACGGTCGAATCCGCACGCGGTCCTTCGTCGCTGTCCACCGTCCTTTCGCGCACCCGGATCTCGCCGCTCGCCAGGTCGGGCAGGTGCTCGCGTATCGCGTAGGGCGTGATTTCGGCCTTGAAATGACCGGCTGCAATCGCCGCCGCAGCGCGCCGGTGCGACTCGGCGGCGAAGGCATCCTGTTCCTCGCGGCCGACCTGCCAGCGGTTCGCCACCTGTTCCGCCGTCAGCCCCATGCCGTAGGCGATGCCGAGGTGCTCGTCGCCGGCGAAGATGGCCGGGTTCACCGCCACCTTGTTGCCCATGATCTGCGGCATGACGCTCATCGACTCGGTGCCGGCGCCGATCATGACGTCGGCGAGGCCGAGGCGGATCAGGTTGGCGGCATCGGCCACGGCCTGCACGCCGGACGAGCAGAAGCGGTTGATGGTCATGCCCGGCACGGTATCGGGCAATCCGGCCAGCAGTGCGCCGATGCGGGCGACGTTCATGCCCTGCTCGGCCTCGGGCATGGCGCAGCCGACGATGACGTCGCCGATGCGCGCCGGGTCCAGCCCCGGTACGTCGGCCATCACGGCCCGGAGGGCGTGGGCCAGCATGTCGTCCGGCCGCACGTTGCGGAACATGCCGTTGCGCCGGGCGACGGGCAGTCGCCGGGCGGCGACGATGTAGGCGTCCTGAATCTGTTTGCTCATGGTTTTTCTCCTGGCCGAATCAGTTGCGCAGCGGCTTGCCGGTATCCAGCATGTGCTTGATCCGGGCCTGGGTTTCGGGGGTTTTCAGCAGGTCGACGAACAGGCGCCGCTCGACGGCCAGCAGCCAATCCTCGTCGACCAGGCTGCCGGCCTCGATCTCGCCGCCGCACAGCGCAACGGCGGCGGCGCGGGCCACCTTGTAGTCGTGGGCCGAGATCATGCCACCGACCTTCATGTTGACCAGCATCATTTCGCATACCGCGATGCCGGTGCGGCCTGCCACCGGGATGCCGCGCGCCCGCAGCGGCGGCGCGTAGCCGGCAGCGGCGAGGTTGCGCGCTTCGCGGATCGCCACCCAGAGCAGTTCCTGGGCGTTGAAGAGGACGGTATCCGACGGCCTGGCGAAACCGTGGTCCGTCGCCTCCAGCGCGCTTTTCGATACCTTGCCCATGGAAATCGCCTGGAACGCCGGTTGCAGGAAATTGAACACTTCGGCCGGTGTCGGCGACTGCGCCGCCCAGGCCGCGGCGCGCAGCGCGAACTCCTTGCAGCCGCCGCCGGCCGGAATCACGCCGACGCCGGCTTCGACCAGGCCCATGTGGCTTTCCAGCGCCAGCACCCGCTTCGCGGCATGCATGGCGAATTCGCAGCCGCCGCCGAGCGCCATGCCCTGCACCGCGGCGACCACCGGCACCTGCGCGTACTTCAGGGTCATCGATGCGCGCTGGAACTTCGCCACGACCTGTTCGAGCTGGTCGAACCGGCCCGCCGCGCAGGCCTCGCCGATCTGCTGCAGGTTGGCGCCGACGGCGAAGGGGGCTTCGTGCCAGATCACCAGGCCGTCCAGGGTCCGTTCGGCTTGGGTCACGGCGGCGAGCAGGCCGTCGACCACCTCGTCGCCGATGGCATGCATCTTCGACTTGAAGGAAACGATGCCGATCCCGGCATCCACGTCGGGCAGGCGCCACAGGCGCACGCCGTCGTTCTCGTACAGGGTCTCGCCGGCCTTCTGCGGCGCCGTGCCGCCGGCGCCGACTATTGATTCGGGAAACAGCTGGCGCTGGTACACCGGCAGGTTCGAGCGCGGCACGTAGGCCTTGCCGCGCGCCGACCAGGACCCCTGCGGCGCATGCACGCCGTCGCGGCCATCCGTGACCCAGGCCGGCAGTGCGGCCCGGCTCATGGCCTTGCCGGCGGCAATGTCGGTGCTGATCGCTTTGGCGATCTCGGTCCAACCGGCTGCCTGCCAGGTTTCGAAGGGTCCCTGGGTCCAGCCGAAACCCCAGCGCATGGCGAAATCGACATCCCGCGCGTTGTCGGCAATGTTTTCCAGTTGCACGGCACAGTAATGGAACACGTCGCGGAAGATCGCCCAGAGGAACTGTGCCTGCGGATGCGTCGAGGTCCTCAAGGCTGCGAACTTCTCGGCCGGGTTCTTCATCTTGAGGATCGCCGCGACGTCGTCGGCGACTGCGCCGGCCGAGGTCCGGTAGCCTTGCTGCGCAGCATCGAACACCTGGATTTCCTTGCCCAGCTTCTTGAAGATGCCGCCACGCGTCTTCTGGCCCAGCGCGCCCTGCGCGATCAGTCCCGCCAGCCAGGTCGGCGCCGCGAAATAGGCGTGCCAGGGATCATCGGGCAGCGTGTCCTGCATGGTCTTGACGACATGGGCCAGCGTGTCGAGGCCGACGACATCGGCGGTGCGGTAGGTGGCGCTCTTCGGCCGGCCGATGCGCGGACCGGTCAGCGCGTCCACCTCGTCGAAGCCGAGGCCGAAGGCCGCCGTGTGGTGCATCACGGCGAGTATCGAGAAGACGCCGACGCGGTTGGCGACGAAGTTCGGCGTGTCAAGCGCGCGCACCACGCCCTTGCCCAGACGCGAGGTCAGCCAGGTCTCCAGCAGGTCGAGCGTGGCGGGGTCGGTTCCCTGCGTGGCGATGATCTCCACCAACTGCATGTAGCGCGGCGGGTTGAAGAAGTGGATGCCGCAGAAGCGCGGGCGCACCGCCTCCGGCAACCCCTGCGCCAGGGCATTGATCGACAGGCCCGAGGTGTTGGAGGCGATGATGGCATCGGGCGCGAGGTGTGGCGCGATCTTCGCGTACAGGTCGTTTTTCCAGTCCATGCGCTCGGCGATGGCTTCGATCACCAGGTCGCATCCGGCCAGCAGCGGCAGGTGCTCGTCGTAGTTGGCGGCATCGATGAACTTGAGCCTGTCCCTGGTCGCCAGCGGGGCCGGTTCGAGCTTCTTCAGCCCGTCGAGCGCCTTGTTCACGATGCCGTTCCTGTCGCCTTCTTTCGCCGGCAGGTCGAACAGCAGGACCGGCACGTTGGCGTTGGCCAGGTGCGCGGCGATCTGCGCGCCCATCACGCCGGCGCCGAGCACGGCGGCTTTCCTTACGATCAGCTTGTCCAAGTAGATCTCCTTCGGATATTCAGTCTGGCCCGTCGCCATCCTTCATGCATCGGATGGCGTCAGCCTTGTTGCAAATCCTGACGCTGCAGCCAACCGGCCACCGGACCGGGATGGGTTTGTCGGATCAGGTTCCCATGTCCTGGTCGGGCCGAAACTACCGCGGCAAGGCAATACCGGAATGTTTTTCCATACGCAACGGTATGGATATGGGGATGCTAACCTATCCCTGGAATAAAAGTCAATACCTGACCGTATGGAAACGGCGGCGAAAGCCGGTTGCCGCGCCGTGCCTCCCCAACCCTGCCTGTCGGGCACCGCGCTCATTGGCGTCTTGAAGCAGGGCGCCTGGCAGGGATACGATTTCCGGCGAAGTCGCCCGGCGGGGTGTCTTCAACGAGGATCGAACGATCCGGAAATGCCGGTCTGCCCCATTTCTTCTTTGGACCAAGGGGACATCACGGCTTTGGCTTGACAGGGTAATGTTCTCGGTTGCGCCGCACTTCGGCTTAGGCTACACTCCGGCCCCTCAAGCAGCAGCAGGCGCGTAGCTCAGCTGGTTAGAGCACCACCTTGACATGGTGGGGGTCGTTGGTTCGAGTCCAATCGCGCCTACCAACAC
>JADYZH010000252.1 GCA_020853215.1 Sulfuritalea sp.
CGAACACGGCATCGAGGTCGAGCGGCGTCGCCTGGTAGGGAAGGCCCCAGCGCGGCATGCCCTGTTCGTGAAAGCGCCGCTGCGCGTCGGAGACGCGGCCCTGGCGCAGGACGAAGCTGCGGATGTGACCGGCGCGGCTTGCGCCGGCAGCGGCTTTGTCGTCGCCCCCGTTCATTCGGCGGGCTTTTGCGAAGTCGGCGCCGGCGGCACGGCGCCTGCCTCGTTCGACGCCGGCTCCGCGTCGACGGCACCGGCCAGCAGCTTTTCGAGGGCATAGCGCTGTCGGGGAATTGCTTCGGGCAGCGAGGCGCATGCTGCATGCAGATTCACCTCGCCCAATGCGGGCTGGATATTGTCGGGGAGATTCATGGCGCGCGACAAATCGAACCACTGCGTCTCGTTTGCGCGCGATCCGAAGTAATACCCGGCCAGGTCGCGCACGATGAGTTCTATGGTCTTCCCCTGTTGTGCGTGCCAGGTCGCATAGGCATTCCGGACATCCTTGGAATAGGCCGGAAGTTCGAGGCAGGCCGCGGCCAGCAGCGACAGCCCGTGGGCGCGGCCGAACAGGCGCTGGCGCAGCAGGATTTCGGGCTGGTCCACGGCATAACCGCTGTGCGCCGGCACCAGCCCCGCCGCCGGGGCGGCGCCGGGCGGCGTCTGCGCCTGTGCCGCGCCCCAGGCCAGGGCGCACAGCAGGCAGGCCAGCATCGCACCGGGGCGCCGTACGGACAGCACGAGGTGGCTCCGCCCGACCTCCGTGCGGCAGTGAATCATTTGCCGTCGCCGCCGATCAGTCCGCCGACCGGCGAGCTCGGTGACGCCGAGTAATATTTCTTCGGCATGCGTCCGGCGCGAAAGGCCTCGCGCCCCGCCTCGACGGCTTTTTTCATGGCGCCGGCCATCAGCACCGGATCCTGCGCGCCGGCGATCGCCGTGTTCATCAGCACCCCGTCGCAGCCCAGCTCCATGGCGATCGCCGCATCCGAGGCGGTGCCGACGCCGGCGTCGACCAGCACCGGCACCTTTGCCTGGTCGATGATCAGCCGCAGGTTCCACGGGTTGAGGATGCCCATGCCGGAACCGATGAGCGACGCCAGCGGCATGATCGCGACGCAGCCGAGGTCTTCCAGCATGCGCGCCTGGATCGGGTCGTCGGCGCAATACACCATGACCTGGAAACCGTCCCTGACCAGGGTGGCGGCGGCCTTGAGGGTTTCCGGCATGTTGGGGAACAGGGTCTGCGGATCGCCCAGCACTTCGAGCTTGCACAGCGCGTGGCCGTCGAGCAGTTCGCGGCCGAGGCGCAGCGTGCGCACCGCATCCTCGGCCGTGTAGCAGCCGGCGGTGTTGGGCAGGATGGTGAATTGCGCCGGCGGCAGCACCTCCAGCAGCGAGGGCTGGCCCGGTTCCTGGCCGATGTTGGTGCGGCGGATGGCGACCGTGATGATCTCGGCGCCCGACGCATCGATGGCGGCGCGGGTCTCGGCGAAGTCCTTGTACTTGCCGGTACCGACCAGCAGGCGCGAGCCGTAGGACTTGCCGGCGATGACGAGGGGATCGGTATGCATGAGCTTGGGTCCTGAAAAATTCAGCCGCCGCCGACGGCGATGACAATTTCGATCTGGTCGCCGTTTGCCAGCGTCGTCTCGGCATGCCGGCTCCTGGGTACTATCTCGCCGTTTCTTTCAACGGCCAGCCGTTTGCCGGCAAGCCCGCGCGCTTCGAGCAGCGTGGCCACGGTTTGGGGCGCCGGCAGTTGCTGCGGTTCGCCGTTGATGGTGACATCCATTCGGCAATTTTACTTCAGCAGGCGGCGCCGGATCAGCGTCAGGGCGATCCAGAAAGCGATTACGGCCACCGCCAGGAGCGCTGCGACGTGGCCGGCGATGCCGGGCGGAACCTCGCCGGACAGCAGCGGCCGTACCAGCGCCACGGCATGCGTCAGCGGCAGCCAGGCGGCGACCGCCTGCACCGGTGGCGGCAACTGGTCGGTCGGGAAAAATACGCCGGACAGCAGCACCATGGGCGTGACGAACAGCGTGAAGTAGTACATGAAGAAGTCATAGGACGGCGCCTGCGCGGTGACGATCAGCCCCAGCGCGGCAAATGCCAGCCCGGTGAGGAAGATCACCGGCACGGCCCACAGCGCCAGCGGCGAGGCGACCAGGCCCAGCACCGCGATCACCACCAGGATGGCGACCCCCGACAGCGTGGCCTTGGATGCCGCCCACAGCAGTTCGCCGGCCATCACGTCTTCCAGCGTCACCGGCGCGTTCATGATCGCCTCCCAGGTGCGCTGCACGTGCATCCGCGAAAAGGCCGAGTACAGCGCCTCGAAGGAGGCCGCGTTCATGGTCGAGGCGCACACCGTGCCGGCGGCGAGGAAGGCGATGTAGGAGACGCCGCCCACCTGCGGCAACAGTCCGCCGAGGCCGTAGCCGAGGCCGAACAGGTAGATCATCGGGTCGGCCAGGTTGCCCAGCAGCGACGGGATGGCGAGCTTCTTCCAGACCAGGAAATTGCGCCGCCAGACGGCAAGGGCGCGCAGGGAAAGTCGCGGCAGGGGGAAAAGTTGCGCGCTAACGCGGGCGTTGGCTGTCATGCCGCTTCGAGCTCCCCGGTCTCCCGCCGCAGCCGGTAGTGCTTGATCAAGACCTCCGCCGGCAGTTGCAGTCCATCGGCCAGACGCCGGATCATTTCCAGCGTCAGCGGCCTGGTACGATTCAGGATGTCGGCGACGCGGCCGCGCGGCCCGATGTAGGCTTCCAGATCCTTGCGCGTCAGCCCGCGGCTTTCCATGACGTGACCGAGGAGCTCGATGGGATCGGGGTCGGCGATCGGGAAGTGCTGTCGCTCACAGTTTTCGACCAGCATGGTCAGTACGTCGAGCCGGTCGGCTTCAGCCGACTTTGCCTGCACATCCCACAGGCGCTCGACCTCGGCCAGCGCCGCCTGGTAGTCCTTCTTGCTGCGGATGGGCTTGAGTTCCATGTTCGCCTTCTTAAATCGTTCCCACGTCGATCCGGGCGTACCGACGACGCGAACATACGTCTACCGGGGATCATAGCGAACCTTACTTTGTTTTTGGCCGGAGTTTCGCATATGATTTCGCCATGCAAGCAACCAATGTCTTCTGCGACATCGATATCCGGATGGTCCAACCCATTTTCACCGTAAGCTTGCGATGATGAGCGCGAACGCCACTGTGGTGGCGGTAGATGCCATCGCCAGCCGCATCCTCACCTTGCGTGGGCAGCGTGTGATTGTCGACACCGATCTGGCAACGCTCTACGGGGTGCCGACGAAGCGTCTCAACGAGCAGGTGCGACGTAATGCGGAACGTTTTCCGGCGGATTTCATGTTCGCGCTTTCGCAGGAAGAGTGGGACGCTTTAAGGTCGCAATCCGCGACCTTAAAGACCGGACGCGGCCAGCACCGCAAGTACCTGCCCTATGCCTTCACCGAGCACGGCGCGATCATGGCCGCCACCGTCCTCAATTCGCCGCGCGCCGTGGAGGTGTCCATCTACGTGGTGCGCGCTTTCGTGCAGTTGCGCGAATTGCTCGCCGGCCACAAGGAACTGGCCAAGCGACTCAATGAGTTGGAGACTCGTATGGAGCGCAAGCTCATGACCCAGGACCAGGCTATCGCCGGCATCCTCAATGCCATCCGTCAGTTGATGGCGCCGCCTCCAGCACAGAAGAAGCGCCCCATCGGATTCGTGACAGGCGAGAAGTAGATATCAATACGAGGGACCGCAAGCGCAGCCGCCTCTGCGGTTTGTCACCCGCGGTATCGCCGTCCCACCAGCGCCGACTTTTCAGAACGGGAAAGTCGAACCTGAAACCTTGAATTGAAACAACAGCCGCTTCTTGCCGCCCATTATTCCCTTGGCGGCGCCAATAGGACCTTGTTGTTCTCAGTCTGGGGAAGTTGATAATTCACCGCTGCCACGACACGATTGTCAGCGATCGTCACCGCCTTCAGCGTCAGGTATACATAGCCGGCGGCGACCGCATAGTTCCCGACGACCACCACTTGGGCGTTGTAGTTCCGCGATAGATTACGCACATCCCGGGACAAAAGCAGTTCGCCCGTTCCTTCGCGAATGTACACGTCGTTGCGCAATTTCATTTCAACGACGTTGTAGCCCAGCTGGGTCAGTCGAGTGGCGATCTGTTCGGAGATAAGTCGCCCGAAGCGGGAACTCTGATTCAGCGAGTCGATATTGACCATGGTCGCAATCAGCAAGGGCGCATCCTTGACGATAGGTACCGTCGGCGCCGCGAAAAGTTTATCGACGGCGGAGTGGTTTGCCTGGGTGAATTTGCTATTTTCCGCGGCTAGATAGTTCGGCCCGGTAGCGCAGGCGGTCAAAACGGTGACCGAAAACAGGGCGGCGATTGTTCTCATTGTCCGGTAACTCCCATGGTCCTGAGCTGCGGACGGAAAGGCGCTTCGAACATTACCCCTTCAGCATCCTCGACGTAATACACGTCAGTCTTGCGCATCAGATATCTGTTGTTGTCGATCAACGACGTCGTGACGATCACCTCGGTGTTTGTTGCGCTGTGCAGCTTGGCATGTGCGACAAGCAAATCCGCTCCGGCAATGAGTGCGGTCACTCCGACAGCTTTGGCCGTGGAAGACGCGCTTCCTATCGCGATCTCGCGGGCGACGAGTATGCCTCCGGCGAGTGCAGCGACCGTCCCCGGCTGATAGTCGCCTTGCCCGGCCAGATGCCGGACAACCTGCGCTTCATACGTGACCTGAAGGGCACCCTCGGGGCGGGTCGCAACGTTCATCCCGCCATTCACCAGTTTTGAGATAAGCATGGACTGAAAGCCACGGGAGAAATCGCTGTTGTCCCCCGACGGCGAGACATAAAGCGGTTTCCCCTGGAGTTCCGGGCGATTCCTCAATCCAGCCGTCTGTGACGCCACATCGCCGGCAATGACGTTCCAGTGCTCCGCGGATTTGGCCTTCCTCAGCGAGGCGTCGGGAAATGGTTCTGCGCTGGGCATACCTGCAAGCTGAGAGCATCCCGCAACTAGCGGAAAGCAGAGTAGAGCTGCGACAAATCGGATTCCGGCCATGAATTTCCCCCTGAATTAGTGCCTTGCGATTTGAATATCTCGGAAGGATAGCGCATACAACGGTATGCAGACAAGCCGGAGTGTATAGGCAAACCTTGCTCGCTTATGCGGGACAAGAAGCTACCGACGAAGATCTTTGGTGAGGTGTTGCAGGAACTCCGCTTGCAACAGGCGCTCACGCAGGACCAACTTGCCGAACGTGCGGGCACGGAGCGCAGTCACATCAGTGCTCTTGAGCGTGCGGAAAAAGGCCCGACGCTTGCAACGATCCTCGGCCTTGCGGAAGCTCTGAAGATTCCGGCGGGACAGTTGATGGGGCTTGTTGAAGAACGGTTGCGGGGGCTTTGATGGAAAACATCGCGACGTGACGTTTCCCGACATCAGAATTGCCGTATCGCCAGCCCCGACTTTCTTGTTTCGCCCGACAGTTCCGGATCAATCCCGCAATTCCCTGCCGGTGAGCTTGAGGAACACGTCTTCCAGGTTCGCCGGCCGGTGCAAAGTGCGCAGGCTGGGCCGGGCGGCGAGGTGGGCGAGCAGCGGCGCGGCATCTTCGACATAGCAGAAGGCGGTTTCGCCGCTGACCTCGACGCGGCGCGAAAAGGCTTGCGCTTCCTGCGCGGCCCAGGCGGGCGCGTCCTCGCCATAGACCTCGACCACCTGCGCCTCGATGTGGCCGCGGATCAGTTCGCGCGGCGCGCCTTCGGCCACCATCCTGCCGGCATCGATGATGGCCAGGCGCTGGCACAGGCGCTCGGCCTCGTCCATGAAATGCGTCGTCAGCAGGATGGTCTTGCCCTGGCCTTGCAGGCGCTTCAGGCGTTCCCAGATCAGGTGGCGCGCCTGCGGGTCGAGCCCGGTGGTGGGCTCGTCGAGCAGCAGCAGCTCGGGGTCGTTCACCAGCGCGCGGGCCAGCGTCAAGCGCCGCTTCATGCCGCCGGAGAGCGTGCGGATGTTGGCGTCCGCCTTGCCGGCCAGTCCGGCGAATTCCAGCAGCTCGCCGATCTTCGGCCGGATCGCGGCATCCTTCATGCCGAAGTAGCGGCCATACACGATCAGGTTCTCGGCGGCGGTGAAGTCGGGGTCGAGGTTGTCGAACTGCGGCACCACGCCGATCTTCATGCGCGCCTCGCGGGCCCGCGCCGGCACCGGTTCGCCGACCAGCGTGATCTGACCCGAATCGGGCGTTGTCAGGCCCAGGCAGCAGCGCAGCGTGGTGGTCTTGCCGGCGCCGTTGGGACCCAGCAAGCCGTAGCATTCACCGCGTTGCAGGTCGAAGTCGAGCCCGGCGACGACTTCGCGGCCGTCGTAGGACTTGCGCAGGGCGGAAACCCGCAGCGGGCTCACGGATGCGCGCCGGCCCAGGCGCGCTGGATGATGTCGCGCAGCAGGTGCAGGCGGCGGTGGAAGAAGTGGTCGGCGCCGGGCACCACCACCACCGGCAGGCCGATCGGCTGCGCCCAGGCCAGCACGTTGGCCAGGCGTACGGTCTCGTCCTCGCTGCCGTGGATCACCAGCGTGTCGGCCGGCACCGCCTCGGTCTCGTAGCGGCGCATGCCCTCGACGAAGCCGGCCGCGGTGCCGACCAGCACCAGCCAGCGCGCCGGGTCGCCGGCGGCGGCCAGCCGCTGCGCCAGGCGCGTGGTGACATAGGCGCCGAAGGAGAAGCCGGCCAGGTAAATTGGCAACGGCGGCGGCAGCGGTCCGCCCGCCGGCGTCACGCAGCCGGCATAACGCCGGCGCGCCCAGTCATGCAGCGCCAGCAGGTCCTCGGTTTCGGCTTCGCCGTGATCGTGCTCGCCCTCCGAGCCGCCGACGCCGCGAAAATGCGGCCGCAGCGTGATGCAGCCGCGCTCGCGGAAGGCGCGCGCCAGCGTGGTCACCACCTTGTTGTCGGCGGTGCCGCCGAACAGCGGATGCGGGTGGGCGATCAGGGCGATGCCCTGCGGGTCCTCGTGGCCCTCGACGAAGACCTCGATCTTGCCGTCCGGCCCGTCGAGCAGCAGGTGTTCGTGGCGGGACACGTTTCAGATCTTCAGCCGTTCGACAACGCGACCGTTGACGAGATGCTGGTCGATGATCTCGTCGATGTCTTCCCGGTCGACGTAGGTGTACCAGACCGCCTCGGGATAGACCACCAGCACCGGCCCCTGTTCGCAGCGGTCGAGGCAGCCTGCCGAATTGATGCGCACCTTGCCCGGCACCTTGGCGCCCAGCGCCTTGACCTTGTCCTTGGCGTAGGCGCGCATCTCGCTCGCACCGTGGTTGTTGCAGCAGGCTTCGCCCGCGGCGCGCTGGTTGGTGCAGAAGAACACGTGGTGCTTGAAATGGCTCATGGGCAGGCCTTTGCGCAAAACGCGGATTATAGGGGCGCGGGATATTTGGCCGCGTTCTTGACGATCTTCGCGCGCACCGCGTCTATCGGGTCGATGCCCAGCACGTCGGCCAGTTCGGTCAGGTAGATCAGCACGTCGGCGATTTCGTCGGCGACCTCGGCGCGCTTCTCCGGCGCCAGCGCCAGGCTTTCCTCGGGCGTCGCCCACTGGAAATGCTCGACCAGTTCGGCGGCTTCGACGCTGAGCGCCATGACGAGGTTCTTCGGCGTGTGGAAGCGATGCCAGTCGCGGGCGGCGCAGAAGGCCCGCAGCGCGTCGCGCAGGGTGGTCAGGTCAGTAATCGGAGTCATTTTTTCTCGGACGGTAGGTCATCAGCCAGGGCAGGGCGAGGAAGGGCCAGAGCGAGGACACCAGCCGCGTCAGGCCGTTGAAATTGAGGAACTGGCCGGGGTTCCAGATCTGCAGCATGTTGTGCAGGTAGGGGTTCTCCGGCGCGACATTGACCATCACCGTGGCCAGCAGCAGCGCCAGCGCGGCGACGGCGCGCTGCAGCGGCGCCCCGAGGAAGGACGCGATCCACCACAGCGCGAGGCCGATGCCGAGGCCGAAGGTGTTGCCGGGCGTGATCCAGCCCAGCGCCGCCGCCGGTCCCATCAGCAGCGCATGCGCGGCGGTCTTGATCAGCAGGGCCAGGCACAGCAGGCACAGGGTCAGCCAGCGCGCGTGGCGCCGCAGCAGCATCGAGAACACCAGTCCCGCCGCCAGCAGGCCGGCGGCGGCGATCAGGGTTTCCAGCTCGACGAAGCGTTCCGCGAGGAAGGGTTGTACCGGCGGCAGGCCGAGCATCTGGCGCAGGTTGCCGCTGCCGAACAGCAGCGATTCCGGGGAGAGCTGGGTCATCAGCCAGGCCGCCACCAGCAGCACGCCGATGTCGGCGCCGTACCCGTCCATCATGAGCCGGCGGCGCAGGTCGGCCAGCCGTCCCCGCTCCAGCAGGGGTGCGCCCCACAGCGCGCCGAACCCGCCGCCGAGCAGTGCGCCGGCAAAGTTGCAGGCCAGGTCCAGGTTGGACGGGATGCGGTTGGGCAGGTAGCTTTGCAGCAGCTCCAGGACCAGGCTCAGCGCGCCGCCGCACAGGGCCGCCAGCAGCCAGGCCGGCAGGCTCGCCAGGCGGCGGCGCATGGCCGCGGCGCAGAGGAAGCCGAAAGGCAGGTAGGCGGCGATGTTCATCGCCAGGTCAAAGCCGGTGTAATAGCGTGGCCAGGGCGCACCGAGGAAGGACAGGGCATCGTCGCCCCTGTCCTGCCAGCCGGTCAGCGGATATAGGCTGGCATAGGCGATCAGCAGCAGGTAGCTGCCGGTCAGGTAGAGCGTCAGGTGGGTGCGCGCGCCGTTTGCCACAAGGCCGATTCTGCCGGCTTCGCCGGGTCAGGGCTGGTGCCGGTGCTCCGGTTCGGCATGATGGGTCTGCGATGCGGCGTGATGGTGCAAGATCGCGTGCGGGTCCTGGCCCGGCAGCATGTGGCCGACCCACTGCGGCAGCAGCGAGCCGGCCAGCATGCCGAGGATGGAAATGCCCAGGCCGATCAGCTGCGGCGGCACCAGGCTGGCCTCACCGATCAGCACCTCGACCAGGATCCAGGACAGCAGGCCGCCGAAGGTTGCCGCCAACGCGCCCTGCGTCGTCGCGCGCTTCCAGAAGATGCCGGCAGCCAGCGGCACGAAGGCGCCGGCCAGGGTCACCTTGTAGGCGTTCTCCACCATCTTGAAGATCGTCGCCTCCGACTTCAGCGCGAAGCCGAGCACGATGCAGGTGAACACCACCAGGCAAATCCGCATCACGCGCAGGAAAGCATGGTCGCCCATGCCCGGGAAGAAGCCGCGCACCACGTTCTCGGCGAAGGTCACCGAGGGCGCCAGCAGCGTCGCCGAGGAGCAGCTCATGATGGCCGAGAGCACGGCGCCGAAGAACAGCACCTGGGCGAACAGCGGCGTGTGCTGCAGCACCAGCGTCGGCAGCACCAGCTGCGAATCCTTCTCCAGCAGGTCGGCGAACAGCGCCGGGTCGATCAGCGTCGCCGAGTAGGCGATGAACATCGGCACGAAGGTGAAGCAGAAATAGATCGAGGCGCCCAGCACCGAACCCCACAGCGCGATGTTCGCCGTCTTCGCCGAGGTGATGCGCTGGAACACGTCCTGCTGCGGGATCGAGCCCAGCATCATGGTCATCCAGGTGCCGATGAAGGTCAGCCACAGCCAGGGGTCGGGCGCCGGAAAGAAATCCAGCTTGCCCGCCAGCGCGGCGTGGTCGATCACCGCCGTGGCGCCGCCGCCGACTTTTCCGCTGACGGTCCAGGCGATGAACAGCAGGCCGCCCATCGATACCGCCATCTGCACGAAGTCGAGGATGGCCACCGAGAACATGCCGCCGAAGATGGTGTAGCTGAGCACGATCGCGGCACCGAGGATCATGCCGGCCGGCTGCGAGACTGCGCCGTCGGTGACGACGAAGAAGATCAGGCCCAGCGCCTTGATCTGCGCCGCCACCCAGCCCAGGTAGGAGAGCACGATGCAGATGGTGGTGATGACTTCCACGGTGCGGTTGTAGCGCATGCGGTAGAAGTCGCCCAAGGTGATGATGTTGAGCTTGTAGAGGTAGCGCGAGAAGATCAGGCCGGCGATGATGAGGCACATCGAGGAGCCGAAGGGGTCGGCCACCACGCCGCCGAGGCCATCCTTGACGAAGGTGGCGGAGACGCCGAACACCGCCTCGGCGCCGAACCAGGTGGCGAACACCGTGGCGGTGACCACCGGCAGCGGCAGGCTGCGGCCGGCGACGGCGAAATCGCGGGCGTTATGGACGCGGGTGGCGGCGAACAGGCCGATGCCGACCGAAATCATCAGATAGAGCACGACAAACCAGAGCAGCATCGGAAATCCCCGTCAGCCGAAAACGAGTGAGGTTTATGCCAAGCCGGTACGGCAGGCCCGAACGGACGCCGGCATTCTAGCGCAGGACCGCGAATGCCAGCGCGCCCGCGGCGACCGCGAACGCCAGCCACAGCAGCTGGCGCAGGCCGCGCATTTCGGCGGCAAGACTTTCCAGTTCCGGATTCGGCGCCGGCGTCGCGGTCGCCGTCAGCGCCTGGTGCACCAGGCGCGGCAGTGTCGGCAGCAGCCGGGCCCAGTTCGCCGCCTCGCGCTTGACGTTGTTCTCGAAGGCCAGCCAGCCGAGTTGTTCGCTCATCCAGCGTTCCAGGTAGGGCAGTGCGGTCTGCCACAGGTCGAGCTCGGGATCGAGCTCGCGGCCGAGGCCTTCGACGTTGAGCAGGGTCTTCTGCAGCAGCACCAGTTGTGGCTGCACCTCGACGTTGAACTGGCGCGAGGTCTGGAACAGGCGCAGCAGTACGCGGCCGAGCGAGATCTCCTTCAGCGGGCGGTCGAAGAAGGGTTCGCAGACCGAGCGGATGGCCGCCTCGAATTCGTCAACGCGGGTCTCCTTCGGCGCCCAGCCGGATTCGATGTGCGCTTCGGCGACGCGCTTGTAGTCGCGCTTGAAGAAGGCCAGGAAGTTCTGCGCCAGGTAATTCTTGTCGACGTCCGACAGGGTGCCGACGATGCCGAAATCGAGCGCGATGTACTGTCCCTTGCACGGCCCCTCGGTGCAGACGAAGATGTTGCCCGGATGCATGTCGGCGTGGAAGAAGCCATCGCGGAACACCTGGGTAAAGAAGATCTCCACCCCGGCGCGCGCCAGCTGCGGGATGTCCACTTCCTTCGCGCGCAGTTCGTCGATGCGCGAGATCGGCGTGCCGTGCATGCGCTGCATGACCATCACGCTGGTGCTGCACCAGTCCCAATACACCTCGGGCAGGATCAGCAGGTTGGAGCCCTCGAAGTTGCGTCGCAGCTGCGAGCAGTTGGCGGCTTCGCGCATCAGGTCGAGTTCGTAGTGCAGGTACTTGTCGAACTCGGCCACCACCTCGCGCGGCTTCAGGCGCCGGCCGTCGGCCCAGAGGGTTTCCAGCAGGCTGGCGGCGACCTGCAGCAGGGCGATATCGTGCTCGATCACCGGCTGGATGCCGGGGCGCAGGATCTTCACCGCGACTTCCCGACCGTCCGGCAGCACCGCGAAATGCACCTGCGCCACCGAGGCCGAGGCCACCGGCTCGCGCTGGAAGGAGGCGAAGACCTGGTCCACCGGCTTGCCGTAGGCCTTCTCCAGCTCGGCGATGGCCAGCTCCGACGGAAACGGCGGCACGCGATCCTGCAGTTTCGCCAGTTCGTCGGCGATGTCCAGCGGCAGGATATCCCTGCGGGTGGACAGCAGCTGGCCGAACTTGACGAAGATCGGGCCGAGGTCTTCCAGCGCCTGGCGCAGGCGCACGGCGCGCGGCGCCGACAGGTCGCGCCAGAACATCAGGCCCTGCGCGGCGGCCAGCAACCGGGTGCGCAGGCCGGGTTCGGTCTCGTGCTCCAGCACCAGGCTGTCGAGCCCGTAGCGATAGGCGACGCGGGCGATACGGATCAGGCGGAAGATGCGCACGGAGGGCCGGAGCAGACGGGAAACGGGCAGTATAATTCAGGCTTCATTGGAAACGCCCGCACTACCCCGGAAAGACTCCGCGAATCCCCATGACCGCCTCCAGCGCACCTCCCGCCCTCGATGTACGCCAGCACCTCGTCGGCCTGCTGCGCGCCGCGCTTGCCAGTGTCGCCCCGTCACAAGGCCTGGCCGAGATCGTCCTCGAGCGCCCCAAGCAGGCCAGCCATGGCGATTTCGCCAGCAACCTGGCGCTGCAGCTGGCGCGCGAGCTGAAGACCAATCCGCGCCAGGTCGCCGAGCGACTGGTGCGCGAGCTGCCGCCTTCGCCCCATGTGACGAAGGCCGAGGTTGCCGGCGCCGGCTTCATCAACTTCACGCTGGCGCCCGCGGCGCGCACCGCGGTGGTTGCCGTCATTCTGGCGGCCGGCGGCGATTTCGGTCGCGGTCCGGCAAGGAATGGCCGTCTGGCCCGCCGCCTGCAAGTCGAGTTCGTTTCCGCCAATCCCACCGGGCCGCTGCATGTCGGCCATGGCCGCGGCGCCGCCTACGGCGCCAGCCTGGCCTCGCTGCTGGCCTTCGCCGGTTACGAGGTGACGCGCGAGTACTACGTCAATGACGCCGGCCGGCAGATGGACATCCTCGCCGTCTCGGCCTGGCTGCGCTACCTCGAACTGTTCGACGAGCCGATCGCCTTTCCGCCCAATGCCTACCAGGGCGGCTATGTGCGCGAGATGGCGGAGCAGATCAAGCAGGCGCATGGCGACCGCTACGTGCATCCGGCCGAGGCCGTGCTGGCCTGCGTGCCCGAGACGGACGACATTGAGGCCCGCCTCGACGGCTTCATCCTCGCCGGCAAGGATCTGCTCGGCGAGGACTGGGCCTATGTGCATGGCCATGTGCTGTCCGAGCAGCTTGCCGATTGCCGCGCCGACCTCGAGGAATTCGGCGTGCATTTCGACGCCTGGTTTTCCGAGCGCAGCCTCTACGACACGGGCATGGTGGCGCGCGCCGTGGAGCAGCTGGAAAAGTCCGGCCACATCTACACCCAGGATGGCGCCAAGTGGTTCCAGTCCACCGCCTTCGGCGACGAGAAGGACCGCGTCGTGCAGCGCGAGAACGGCATCTACACCTACTTCGCCTCCGACATCGCCTACCACCTGAACAAGTTCGAGCGCGGCTTCGACAAGGTGATCGACGTCTGGGGCGCCGACCACCACGGCTACATCCCGCGCGTCAAGGGCGCCTTGCTGGCCTCGGGCGCCGATGCGGCCCGGCTCGACGTGACCCTGGTGCAGTTCGTCAGCCTGTTCCGCGACGGACAGAAGGTCTCGATGTCCACACGCTCCGGCGAGTACGTCACCTTGCGCCAGTTGCGCGAGGAAGTCGGCAACGACGCCTGCCGCTTTTTCTACATGCTGCGCAAGTGCGACCAGGCCCTGGATTTCGACCTTGACCTGGCCAAGTCGCAGAGCAACGACAACCCGGTTTACTACGTGCAGTACGCCCATGCCCGCATCTGCTCGGTACTGGCGCAATGGGAGGGCGACCAAGCGGCGTTGGGCAAGGCCGACCTGGCACCGCTGCTGCACGAGCGCGAATTCGCCCTGTGCGCGCGGCTGGCCGAATTTCCCGAACTGATACAGCAGGCGGCGCGCGACTACGCACCGCATGCGCTGGCCTTCTACCTCAAGGACCTGGCCGGTGATTTCCACGGCTGGTACAACGCGGAACGCGTGCTGGTCGATGATGCGGCGACGCGCGAGGCCCGCCTCGCCTTGGCCCTGGCCACGCGCCAAGTGCTGCGAAACGGACTATCCCTGCTGGGCGTCTCGCAACCAATGAGCATGTGACCATGGGCAAATTCGATCAGACTCCGGGTGCGGCCCGGCCGCAGCCGGCACGCAGAAAATCCAGCGCCGGCGGCACGCTGCTCGGCATTTTCATCGGTCTCGTGATCGGCATCTCGATCGCCTTCGGCGTGGTCTGGTATCTCAACAAGGCGACCCTGCCCTTCCAGAACAAGTACGAAGGCGCACCGAAGTCCGACAGGGACAAACCCGCTACCCCGGGGGGCGCCGCCTCCGCGCCGGCGCCTCTGCCCGGCAAGCCCGGCGACAAGCCGCCCGGCCGCTTCGAGTTCTATGATCTGCTCGAAGGCAAGCAGCCGGTCGCGCCCCGGCCAGCCGCGACGCCGGGCGGCACGGCCGCCGCCGCCGTCCCCGCCCCCCCCCCTGCCGCCGTCCCCGCCGCCGAGGCCAAGCCGGGACCGGTGACCGTGTTCTACCTTCAGGTCGGCGCCTTCCAGAAGCCGGCCGATGCCGACAACCTGAAGGCCAAGCTCGCCCTGACCGGGCTCGAGGCCGGCGTGCAGGAGGTCAGCATCCCCGAGAAGGGCACCATGCATCGCGTCCGCGTCGGTCCCTTCCGCGATCCGGATGAAATGAACAAGGCGCGCGCGCTGCTGTCGCAGAACGGCGTGCAGGGCACCGTCATCAAACTGACGGAGTAGCGATGAAATCCCGGCGGCACGCATCCGCGCCGAAACCGGCACGCCGCGTCTTGCGTGCACCGCCCGCCTGATGCGCGTCTTCCTCACCGGCGCCTCCAGCGGCATCGGCGCGGCGCTGGCCCGCCATTACGCCGCACAGGAGGTCACCCTGGGACTGGCGGCGCGGCGCCAGGACCGGCTTGTCGCGCTGGCCGCCGAGCTTCCCGGCAGCCACGCCTGCTACCCGCTGGATGTCGCCGATGCTGCCGCGCTGCAGGCTGCGGCGGCGGATTTCATCGCCCGCCACGGCTGCCCGGACATCGTCATCGCCAACGCCGGCGTCTCCGCCGGCACGCTGGGCGAAGACGCCGGCGACCTGCCGGCCCTGCGCCGCATCCTCGACACCAATCTCATCGGCATGGCGCAGACCCTGCAGCCCTTCGTCGCCGCGATGAAGGCGCGCGGCAGCGGGCGGCTGGCGGGGATCACCTCGGTCGCCGGTATCCGCGGCCTGCCCGGCGCTGGCGCCTATTCGGCGTCGAAGGCGGCAGGCATCGCCTGGCTCGAAGCGCTGCGCGTCGAACTGCGCGGCAGCGGGGTCAGGGTGGTCACCATCGCGCCCGGCTACATCGCGACGCCGATGACCGCGGTGAACCGCTACCCGATGCCCTTTCTGATGCCGGCCGACACCGCGGCGCGGCGTTTCGCCCGCGCCATCGAGCGCGGCACGAGCTACACCGTGATTCCCTGGCAGATGGGCGTGGCGGCAAAGCTGCTGCGCCTGCTGCCCGATCCGCTGTTCGATGCCCTGTTCGCCCGCGCCGGCAGGAAGCCGCGCGGCCTCGACCTGTGATGCCGCTGGTTTGCCGCCGGGCCGCCCCAGGGCAGATCCGTAAAGAGCCCGCCAGCGCAGCGAGCCGTGATCACCCCTTCTCCTGGAGAAGGGGTTGGGGGATAAG
>JADYZH010000253.1 GCA_020853215.1 Sulfuritalea sp.
GGCGCCGTGCCGCCGGCGCCGACTTTTTCACGCACCCCGTCGGCGCTTACGCCACCTGCTTGAACTGGTGCAGCGCGGATGGCGCCGGCCAGCCGGCTTCCTTGCAGACGCGGACGATGGCTTCGTTGGTGTCGAAGTAGACCTGCCAGTAGTGGTCGGTGTGGGTGTAGGGGCGCACGGCGATCTGCGGGCCTTCGAGCTTGATGTCGAGCAGGTTGACTTCGGGCGGCATGTCCTTCGACACATTGGGGATCTGCGCCACGGCGGCCTTGAAGCGGGCGATGGCGTCCAGCGCGTCGACGCCGTTGGCCAGCTGCGCCACGCGCTCGACGCGGCGCGCCGGCAGCACCGAGAAGTTCTGGATGGTGTCGGCGAAAATCTTGCCGTTGCCGACGATGGTGTTGACGTTGTCGGGGGTGATGATCACGGTGCCGAACAGTCCCAGTTCATGCACCGTGCCGACCATGCCGCCGACGCTGACGAAGTCGCCCACCTTGAACGGGCGCAGCACCAGCATGAAGGCGCCGGCGGCGAAATTGCCGAGCAGCCCGCTCCAGGCGGCGCCGATCGCCAGGCCGGCACCGGCAATCAGGGCGGCGAAGGAGGTGGTCTGGATGCCCATGTAGCCCATGATGCCGAGCACCAGGGCGATGTTCAGCGCGATGGCGATGATCGAGCCGAGGTACTTGGTCAGCGTCGGGTCGACGTTGTTGCGGTTCATCGCCGCCTGCATCAGCCCGATCACCCAGCCGATCAGCCAGCGGCCGACGATCCAGAAGGCGAGTGCGGCGACTATCTTGATCGCCAGTTCGGTAGCGGTGGTGCTGAGGAAGGTCTGTATGGATTGCATGTCCATGGCGGGGATTCCTTTCGACGGGTTGGGACAGGGGGTTGCGTGCGCGTCCGCTCGTTGCGGTTTTTTTTGCGGCTGGCGGCGAGTATCGCCGACGGCACTTGCAGCGGTCAATCATTCTCAGCCGAAAGCCGGCGGGCGCAGGACGGCGCGGGTTGGCGGTCGGTGCGGGGAAAGCGTTCGGGCTATCCTCAGGCCTGCTTGTCCATCGACTGCACGGCGCCATGCAGGGCCCGTTCGAAAATCGGCGTATCGGGCCTGACCAGCCTTGCGGTCTGGTTCGTGAGCCTTACCGCCAACGCTTCCGGCGTGATCGAGATGGCGCATTCGGATGCGCTGTTGCTGAACAGGAAGAGGGTGCGGCCGTGGTTGATCCAGGTCACGCGTTCGCGGCGGGCCTGGCCGGCCGTGATGAAATCCACCCAGTCGCCCCGGACCAGTTGCCTGACGCGACGCAGCGTGCCGCTGTCCGGCGTATTCTCCGCACCGAGGTCGCCGGTCTGCGGCAGCGAGATGTCCTGAACGCGAACACCGCTCTTGGTCGCATGGCTGACCTGCAGGGTCGGGCTGCCACCGGCAGGGCGTGGCTTGCGCGCCTCGCCCGGCCCTGGCTCGGGCGTCCCCCGCTTTTTCGCGCGCAACGCGGACAGCTGCAAGTCGACAAGCGTATCCATGAAGGCACTGCGCTCGGACTCCGTTGCGCCGATTTCGTCGAATCCCGTGTGCAGCCGTTTCAGGAGGGCGGGCAAGGCAGCCGCCTGGCGCTGTCGGTCTTCGGGCTTGGTCTTGGGTGCGACGGTCCACACGAGTTCCGACGCGACCTGCAGCGCCTCGGCGGAGGAGGTGCTGTCCGGTCCGGAGGCGAAAATCCTGGCCTGCAGCACATCCCGCCAGTAGGTATGCAGGAACTGTTCGATCTCGCTCGGGATGTCCGGTGTGATAAATCGTGCCAACTGCTGGTCGGCCGCCTTTTGCGCAAGCAACTGGCCCTCGCGCTGGATGCGCATCTCCTCCTCGCGCGCGCGGACGGCCTCGGCGAGGATGCGGGCCTGCTCGGCCTCGATCTCTTCGCGTTCGGCAAGGAAGTCGTTCAACTCCGTGTTGGCGGCCTCGAAAACGGCGACGTCGCCGTCGTAGGTATGCCGGATCCTGTCGACGAGCTCCGAGAGCTTGCGGTAGAAAGGGTCGCTGGCATTGACGACTTTGCCCCAGCGAATCGCTATGGCGGAAATGCTGTCGAGGAATCGCCGCGCCGGATGGTTGCGATCGGCGAAGAACTGCTGGTTGAGCATCGCAACCTTCAGTACCGGCGTTTGCAGGCGGGCGACAAGGGCCTTGATGCCTTCCGCCACGCTCTGGTCGCCGAAGATGAGGTCGAACAGATCGGCGACGACGTCCAGCGTGACGGCCTCGACGGGCCGCACGTTGCGCGCGGCCGCGCTATCGCGTGCCAGGCGCACCAGGTTGGTATGGGCGCCGTTCGCGGAGAGTGCCGGCGTCGCTTGCAGTGTATTCAGCGAATCGAGCAAGGCAAGGCGTGCGGCTCCGGCGTCGGCGTCGGCAGGGGCGCCGGCCGCGGCGGCTCGGGTCCTTACCAGGCGTTCCAGCGCGCTCGTGATCCGGGCGGACTCGGCGGCTGCGGTGGCCGGATCCACGAGGGAGAAATCGCGGTAACTGCGCTTGAGGCGCGGAAGGATGTCGGCGTCGATCAGCGATTCGTTGGTGGCGCGATAGATCTGGGGCAGCTCCGCCTCCAGGTGTCTTCCCAGCATCGGCAGGAGCAGTATGCGCTGGCCGGCTTCCGGAAATATATCGGCGCAGGACCTGTCGATGCAGCCGAACAGCGACGCCAGGCGGAACGTGGCGTCGCTGCGTTGCATGGCGTTGCGCAGGGCCAGATAGGATATGCGGCGGTCAAGCGCGCCGGTTTCCTCGCTGCAGGCGGTGCTTATTCGGCCGAGGACCTCGCGTGCGGTGAACTGCACGGCCATGTCGTCGTCGCTGAGGATGTGCAGGTTTTCGCCGAATCCGGCACCCGCTTCCGGGCCGGGTGACTTGCCGGTGCGCAGCGACAGCGCCTGTCTCAGCGCCGGCGTCAGCGCCTGCCATCGATCCCCAAGGCTCCTCCGCAGGTCCAGGTAGCTGCTGCGCCGGGCTTCATCGTCGCTTGTAGCGGCAAGCGCGGCTGCTTCCTCGATCAGCGCGGGACCCAGTTCCTCCATCAGTTCGCACAGGTCATCCTCCAGCCGCTGGCGGCAAGTGCCAACGAGTTCATGCAGCGCAGCGGCGCTTTTTTCAGTCATCTTGGATCCTACGCCGGGTATGGCAGGGGCGGATTATCACACCGGTGGATCGCAAATGCATTCCCGGAGCCGGAAAATCATCGCCCCGTGCCGACCTGCCGGATCCGGATCGGCCTGTGGCTGGCCGGCCCCTGTCGGGGCTCCCTTGCAAGATAATCGAGGCCACCATGAATACCGGAGGTGGCGCAAATGAAGCCTGAGACGGCCCCTGGCGCAGGCCGGGCCGGCGATCGGGTCCGACGCTTGCTGGAGCAGGGTTCCGTGGTCGTCATCACCGGTGCCGGGCTCAGCACTTCCAGCGGAATCCCGGCCTATCGCGACCGCGAGGGTAACTGGCAGGGTGCACAGCCGGTCAGGCAGCATGACTTCCTGCACCAGGAAAGCGCCCGGCAACGTTATTGGGCGCGCAGCTTCTTCGGCTGGCCGACGGTGGCCATGGCGGCCCCGGGTCGCGGCCATCATGCGCTGGCGCGCATGGAGCAGGCGGGCAGCATCGATCTGGTCGTCACGCAGAATGTCGATGGGCTGCACCAGAAGGCGGGCAGCGCCGCCGTCGTCGAACTCCACGGCGGGCTGGCGGCAGTGATCTGCCTGTCATGCCGGGCCAGGTACCCGCGCGCGGCGGTCCAGGATTGGCTGGGCGCAGCCAATCCCGGCCTGGCGGGCCATCCGGCACCGGTTGCCCCGGATGGCGACGCCCGGGTGGCTGCGCAGCTTTACGCGGGTTTTCGCGTGCCGGCCTGTCCCGCCTGCGGCGGCATGCTCAAGCCCGACGTGGTGTTCTTCGGCGACAGCGTGCCGCGGGAGCGGGTGGCATCGGTCATGGCGGCCATCTCGGCGGCGGCCGGGCTGGTGGTGGTGGGTTCCTCGCTGATGGTGTATTCGGGCTTCCGCTTCGTCGAGTTCGCGCGCCGCGAGGGCAAGCCGGTGATGGCGGTCAATCTCGGCACGACGCGCGCCGACCACCTGTTCGATGCCAAGGTGGAGCAGGACTGCGATGCCTTCCTCGGCGGATTGCACACGAATCGAGACAGCCATTGACTCTGGTAGGCTTCTCCAAATGGAACCAGCGAAGCCGGCAGCATGTCAGGGAAGGGGAAACAGGGCCACGATGACCTACGAAGAACACCTCGACGAAGTTACCACGCTGATCACCGAGAAATACGGCATGGACGACGAACCGGCGATCCGCATGGTGATGCGTGCCCAGGCCGACGGATTTTTCAGCGGGCACGACGACGACCCGTCCATATGCACGCTGGAGCGGGCCCACCGCGACGCGAAAGCAGTTTTCAAAAAGTACAAATAGCCTTCCTTGATTTGGCGCAGCCACGGAGATTGACATGATGCCGATTCCACGCACCCTGTTTGACGGGGACCACGAAGCCTTCCGCGATACCGTACGCCGTTTCATGGAGCAGGAGGTGGCGCCCAACCACGCGCGCTGGGAGGAACAGGCCCACGTCGACCGCGAGATCTGGACCCGGGCCGGCGCCGCCGGATTCCTCTGTGCGTCGATGCCGGAGGAATACGGCGGCGTCGGCGTGGACAAGCGCTTTTCGGTCATCGTCATGGAAGAGGCGGCACGCATCAATGCGACGGGCCTGGGCTGGGGCCTGCATTCCGAGATCGTCGCACCCTACCTGCTGCACTACGGCAGCGAGCACTTGAAGCAGAAATACCTGCCGCAGATGGCGACCGGCGAGATGATAGCCGCCATCGCCATGACCGAGCCCGGCGCGGGGTCCGACCTGCAGGGCGTGCGCACCACCGCAGTCCGCGATGGCGACCACTACGTGGTAAACGGCTCCAAGATCTTCATCACCAACGGCTACCTCTGCGACCTGGCCATCGTCGTCGCCAAGACCGATCCGGGCAAGGGTGCGAAGGGCACCAGCCTGCTCGTCGTCGATACCTCGATGCCCGGCTTCAGCAAGGCCAGGCCGCTGCACAAGGCCGGCATGAAGGCGCAGGACACCTGCGAGCTGTTCTTCGACAATGTCCGTGTGCCGGCGGCGAACCTGCTTGGCGAGGAAGGCAACGGCTTCGTGTACCTGATGCAGGAGCTGCCCTGGGAGCGCCTGCAGATCGCCGTGATCGCGATGGCCTCGGCCGAGGCGGCGCTGGACTGGACCATCCAGTACACCAACGAGCGCAAGGCCTTCGGCCAGGAGATCGCCAAGTTCCAGAACACGCGCTTCAAGCTCGCCGAACTCAAGACCGAGATCCAGATCGGCCGCGTCTTCGTCGATCGCTGCATCGAACTGCTGCTGGACGAAAAGCTCGATCCGGCCACCGCCTCGATGGCCAAGTACTGGTGCACCGATTTGCAGTTCAAGGTCATGGACGAATGCGTGCAACTGCATGGCGGCTATGGCTACATGTGGGACTACCCGATCACCCGCGCCTGGGCCGATGCGCGCGTGCAGCGCATCTACGGCGGCACCAACGAGATCATGAAGGAACTCATTTCGCGGAGCCTGTGATGGCCGAGGCCTACATCTACGACGCCCTGCGCACGCCGCGCGGCAAGGGCAAGCCGGGCGGGGCGCTGAACCAGGCGACGCCGATCTGGCTTGCGGCGACCGCCTTGCGCGCGCTGCGCGAGCGCAACCACCTCGATACCTCGATGGTCGACGACGTGGTGCTCGGCTGCGTCGAGCCGGTGGGCGAGCAGGGCGCCGACATCGCGCGCGTCGCGGCGCTGTATGCCGACTATGCGATCACGGCGCCGGGCGTCACCGTCAGCCGCTTCTGCGCGTCGGGGCTGGAGGCCTGCAACCAGGCCGCGGCGCAGATCATGTCCGGCCAGGCCGACCTCGTCGTCGGCGGTGGCGTCGAATCGATGTCGCGCGTGCCCTTGTTTTCCTCGGGCGGCGCCTGGCCGATCGATCCGCAGGTGGCGGCGAAGACGGGTTTCGTGCCGCAAGGGATTTCCGCCGATTTGATCGCGACCAAGTGGGGTTTTTCGCGTCGGGACGTGGATGCCTATGCCGTGGAGTCCCAGCGCCGCGCCAAGGTGGCCTGGGATGCGGGACACTTTGCGAAATCCATTGTGCCGGTGAAGGACCTCAACGGCCTGACGATGCTGGATCACGACGAGTACATGCGGCCGGAAACCACGCTGGAGTCGCTGGCCCAGCTCAAGCCCTCGTTCCGCGAGCAGGGCGAGAAGTACGGCTTCGACAGCGTGATGCTGCAACGCTACCCGGAAGTGGAACGCATCGAGCACGTGCATCACGCCGGCAACAGCTCCGGCATTGTCGATGGCGCGGCCGCCGTGCTGTTCGGCACGAAGGAGATGGGTGGCGTGCTGGGCCTGAAAGCTCGCGCGCGGATTCGCTCCTTCGCCTCGATCGGCTCCGAGCCCTCGATCATGCTGACCGGCCCGTCATATGCCGCCGAAAAGGCCCTCAAGCGCGCCGGCATGAAGGTGGGCGACATCGATCTGTTCGAGCTCAACGAGGCCTTCGCCGCCGTGGTGCTGCGCTTCATGCAGGTGCTCGACGTGGCGTACGACCGGATCAACGTCAATGGCGGCGCCATCGCCATGGGCCATCCCCTCGGTGCCACCGGCGCGATGATCCTCGGCACGCTGCTCGACGAGATGGAGCGGCGGGGTGTGGGCACCGGACTGGCGACGCTGTGCGTTGGCGCTGGAATGGGAACAGCCACGATCATCGAGCGAGTTTGAGATGAAGACCGGCGCGTGTTTGCGGTCGGCGCGGGATCGGGAGGCCGGAGCATTCTGCTTCGCTCATGTCCTCCGTCGGCGCCGTTCCGGCGCCTCCTCCCCCTTTACTTCGCTGCGCAGAACGCCCCGCCCTCCCGATCAGGTGACGGTGTTGCATTGCAGATGTCGCAAGGCAAATGCGTATCCCGCCACGGATGGCGGGAGTCCTCCTCCGGGAAGTAAAGGGGGAGGGCCGGCGTTTTTTCGGCCCGGAGGACATGGACGGAGGAGGACTCCCGTCGTCCGTGGCGCTCCCAAAGCATCACAAATCGACTTCTTTGAACCACCGCAGACTCACCCGGCGCCACGGAGCAACTGACATGCTGAACTACACCGTCGATGCGGACGGCATTGCCACGCTGGAATGGGATTACCCGGGCAAGTCGCAGAACATCCTCAACGAAGCCTCGTTGACGACCTTCGTTGAGGCTTGCCGCATGGCGCTGGCGGACTCCTCTGTCCGTGGCCTGCTGGTCTGCTCGGCGAAGAAGGATTTCATCGCCGGCGGTGACCTTGCCGAACTGGCCGGGGTCAGCGACGCGGCGGCCTTCCACGCGGCGATCGGCGACTGGCACAAATTCCTGCGTTCCCTCGAACTCGGTGGCAAGCCGGTGGCCGCGGCACTCAATGGCAGCACGCTGGGCGGCGGCATGGAACTGGCGCTGGCCTTTCATTACCGCGTCGCGGCGGACAACCCGAAGGCGCGCTTCGGCTTTCCGGAAGTCACCCTCGGCCTCCTGCCCGGCGCCGGCGGCACGCAGCGCCTGCCGCGCCTGATCGGCATGCAGGCGGCGGCGCCGCTGCTGATGGAAGGCAGGCGCATCACGGCCGCCGAGGCGCTGACGATCGGCATGATCCATGCCGTCGTGAAAGTCGGCGATGAACGTACGGCGGCGCACACCTGGCTGCTCGCTGCGATCGCCTCCGGCGAAAAGCCCCTGCAGCCCTGGGATCGCAAGGGCTTCAGGATCCCCGGTGGCGGGCCGAACACGCCGCACGGCATGCAGATGTTGATGGCGGCCAACGCCATGCTGCGCGAGAAAACCTTCGACAACTACCCGGCGCCGAAGCACATCCTGTCCTGCATCTACGAGGGCCTGGCGACCGATTTCGACACGGGCATGGCGATCGAGGCACGCTACTTCACCAACCTGGCGGTTTCGCCGGTGACGAAGAACATGATCCGCAGCCTGTTCTTCGGCATGCAGGACGCCAACAAGCTGGCCTCGCGCCCGACCGGGGTTGCGACGCAGAAATACGCCAAGGTTGGCATGCTCGGCGCCGGCATGATGGGGGCGGGAATCGCGATGTCGACTGCGGCGGCGGGCATGGACGTGGTGTTGCTGGATACCACGCGGGAGGCGGCGGAAAAGGGCAAGGCCTACGCCGCGAAACAGTGGGGCAAGCAGGTGGCCAAGGGGCGCCTGACGCAGGAGGCGATGGACGCCCTGCTGGCCCGCATCCATCCCACGGCCGACTACGCCGATTTGAAGGGCTGCGAACTGGTGATCGAAGCCGTGTTCGAGCAGCGCGAGATCAAGGCGGCGGTGACGCAGCAGGCCGAGGCGGTGATTGCCGCCGACGCCATCTTCGCCTCCAACACCTCGACCCTCCCGATCACCGGGCTTGCCGCAGCCAGTGCGCGTCCGGCAAACTTCATCGGCCTGCATTTCTTCTCGCCGGCGGAAAAAATGCCGCTGGTCGAAATCATCGTCGGCAAGGCGACGTCGGATGCGACGCTGGCGCGCGCCATGGATTTCGTGCGCGCCATCGGCAAGACGCCGATCGTGGTCAACGATTCGCGCGGCTTCTATACCAGCCGCGTTTTCGGCACTTACGTTTCCGAGGGCATGGCATTGCTGGAGGAGGGCGTGCCGCCGGCGCTGATCGACAAGGCCGGGCTGGTCGCCGGCATGCCGGTGGGTCCGCTGGCGCTGGCCGACGAAATCTCCATCGAGCTGGTGCACAAGATCGGGCAGCAGACACGGGCGGACCTGGGTGGCGCTTATGTCGAACGCGCGGCGGATCGCGTCGCGGCGAAGATGGTGGTCGAACTGGGCCGCCTCGGGCGTAAATCCGGCGCCGGCTTCTACGACTATCCGGCGGATGGCACGAAACACCTGTGGCCGGGCCTCGCACGGCACTTCGTACAAAAAGTCGGCGCTGGCGGCACGGCGCCGATTTCGCTGGAAGCGATCATCGAGCGCCTGATCCTAGTGCAATCCGTCGAGACTGCGCGCTGCCTGGAAGAGAAGGTGCTGCGCGCGGCCATCGACGCCGATGTCGGCGCGATTTTAGGCTGGGGCTACCCGGCCTTTCGTGGCGGGCCGGTCGGCTGGCTGCATACGCTGGGCCTGCCTGCAGCCGTGGCGGCGCTGGATCGTCTGGCAGGGCAACATGGTCCGCGCTTCGCCGCACCGCAGTTGCTGCGCGACATGGCGGCGCGCGGCGAGCGTTTCTACCCTTGATCCAATAGTGATGTCTTCGGCTGAGCCGGAGACGGTATCCGGAGTTGCGGGAGCGGAAATGCCGGCAAACGAAGCGCGGTATGATTCCTCCATGTTTGTGCATTGCCAACGACCCCAAGATCCCTGCTCATGAAACCGACCCTGATTTCCCGGCTGCCATCGCTCAAGAAGCTGGCGTTTGTCGCCGCCGGATCGATTGCCGCGCTGCTGCTGTTCCTCTGGCTGGCGCTGCCCGGCATCATCCAGTCCCAGGCCGAGAAAATCGTCCGCGAAAAGTCAGGCCATCGCCTGACGCTGGACCGCCCGCAGTTCAACCCCTTCCGCCTGGAGCTGCGCCTCGCCAACCTGAAGTTGAACGACCCCGAGGACAAGCCGCTGCTGGCCTTCCGCGAACTTGTGGTCGATGTTTCGGCCGCCAGCCTGCCGGACCGCGCCGCGGTGTTCGATGCGATCCGGCTCGACGGCCTCGACGTCGCGCTGGTCGAACTGCCGGGCGGCAAGATCAACTGGAGCCGCTTGATCGCCGCCTTTCAGGACAAGGAGGACAAGACGCCGTCCGCCGGCCTGCCGCGCTTCGACATTCGCAGCCTGGCCCTGGTCGATGGCAGCCTGGAGTTTGCCGATCGGCGCAGCGAGCAGGGATTCGCCACCCGCGTTGCACCGCTGAACCTGAGCCTGACGGACGTTTCCACCCTGCCCGACGACAGCGGCAGGTTCAAGCTCGAAGCCCGCATCGCCACGGGCGCGCAGATCGCCCTCTCCGGCGCGCTGGACCTCGACCCCGTGGCCGTCAGCGGCAGCTTCAGCCTGAAGGATTTGCAACTGGCCCAGTTCGCCCCCTATCTTGCGGATTTCCTGGCAGCGGCGCCCGCCGGCACCGTGGCGGTGACGGCGAACTACCGCGCCGGCAATACCGGCGACAAGCTGGACATCGTGGTGGATGCCATCGAGGCGCAACTGACGGGCCTGCGCCTGCCGCTGGGCGCCGCAGGGGAGGGGGAAGGCCGCGCTGGCCTGTCGATCGGCACGGTTGTGCTGAAGGGCGGCAGCTTCGACCTGGCGCGGCAGATGCTGGCCATCGGCTCGATAGGCCTCGGCGACACCCGGCTCGAACTGCCGCGCGTCGACCGCTCGCTGGAACTGGCCACGGTGACGCTGGCAGATGCGCGCATCGACCTGGCCGGGCGGCAGGCCGCGATCGCCAGCCTGGCGCTGGCGGACGGCAGTGTTTTTGCCGTGCGCAAGCCCGAGGGCCAGATCTTCCTGCTGGAGGGCCTCAAGGCGCTCGCCGCGGTGGGAACGAAGAAGAAGCAGCCCGTTCCGAACGCGAAGGACGAGGCGGCCGCGGCGCCCTGGCGCTTCCGTCTCGACCAGGTGAACGTGAGCGGCCTCGACGTGTTCATGCGCGACGAGGGCTTCACTCCCGCCCTGGAAATCGGCTACGAAAAGATAGCGCTGAACGTCAAGGGTGTCAGCGAGAATCTCGGCGCTGCCCTGCCGGTGCGGTTGTCGCTCAACGTTGCCAGCGGCGGTCGTCTGGAGGCGGAAGGCAATTACACCCCGGCCGGTCCGGTGGTCGACCTCAAGCTCAAGCTGGCCGACCTGGCGCTGAAACTGGTCGAGCCGCTGCTGGCCGGCAGGACCACGTTGCAGATCGCCGACGGGCGCTTGTCCACCCAGGGCCAGGTGACGTATGGCGCCAAAGGCGCCGAACCCGGCTATCGCGGCGATTTTTCCGTGCGCGACCTGCGCCTCAAGGAGCAGGGCAGCGGCGAGGAGATGCTGGCCTGGAAAAACCTCGCCACCCAGCAATTCACGGTGACGCCGACACGGCTCGACATCGGCGAACTGCGCCTCAACGGGCTCGATACCCGGCTGATCATCAACAAGGACAAGAGCATCAACCTGATGCGGGTGCTCAAGCCGGCGGCGAGCGCAGACGCTCAGGCGGCCGCGGCGCCGGCAGCGGCGGCGGCCCCCGCGGGAGATGCTTCGCCAGCTCCGGCAGCCGCCGCCACAGCCGCCGCCACACCCACTGCCACCCCGGCCCCCGCTGCGGCACCGGCTGCGGCACCCTACCTGGTCAATATTGACCGCCTGCGCTTCTTCAAGGGCGAGCTGGATTTCGCCGACCTTTCCCTGATGTTCCCCTTCGCCACGCGCATCCATAACCTGCGCGGCAGCATCGGCAACCTCTCGTCGCGTCCCGGGGCGCCCGGCCAGCTCGAACTCGACGGCGAGGTGGATGAATTCGGCATGGCGCGGGCGGTCGGCGAGGTCGACCTGTTCAATCCGACCCAGAACATGGACATCAGGGTGAACTTCCGCAACGTCGACATGAGCCGGCTGACGCCCTACATGGCCACCTTCGCCGGCCGCCGGATCGAATCCGGCAAGCTGTCGCTGGATCTCGAATACACGATCCAGCAGCGCCAGCTGAAGGGCGAAAACCAGGTCGTCATCGATCGTCTGACCCTCGGCGAGCGCGTCGACAGCCCGGGCGCGACGTCCCTGCCGCTCGACCTGGCGATCGCCATCCTGCAGGACTCGGACGGCCGCATCGACCTCGGGCTGCCTGTCGCCGGCAGCCTCGACGATCCGCAATTCAGCTATGGCGGGCTGATCTGGAAGGCCATCACCAATGTCCTGACCAAGATCGTCACCGCGCCTTTCCGCGCCCTGGGCGCCCTGTTCGGCGGCAGTGGCGAGAAGGTCGAGAACGTCGCCTTCGAGCCCGGAGCGAAGGCGCTGACGCCGCCGGAGCGGGAAAAGCTGCTGAAGGTGGCCGCCGTGCTCGGCAAGCGGCCGAAACTGGCGCTGGCCGTCGGCGGCATCCATGCCGAGGTCGATTGCGTCGCCTTGCAGGAAGTCCAGCTGCGCCGCGCCGTATTGACCGCGTCCGGCCTGACGCTCTCGGAGCGGGGCGATCCCGGTCCGATTTCCCTGCGCCAGCCGAAGATCCAGGCCGCGCTGGAAAGCCTGTATGCGGAGCGGATCGGCAAGAGTGACCTGGCGGCATTGAAGGAAGGCTTCCGCAGCGCCAACCCCGGCCAGCTCGAGGAAAGTGTCGGCGACAAGGTGATGTCGCGCCTGACCGGATTGCTGCGGGAAAAGAAGACCCTGGCCGAGAATGAAGTCGCACAGCTCAAGGGCGCGGATTTCTACGCCGTGCTGTTCGAACGGCTGCGCGAGAAGGAAAAGCTCGGCACGGACGTCCTGCCGGCGCTGGCCCAGGCGCGCGGCGCGGGCGCGCTGGAGATCCTCAAGTCGGGCGGCGTCGCCGCGGAACGGCTGCAGCTGCTGCCGCCGGAAAAGGGCGAGGGCAGCGACGCCGGGGTGCCGCTCAAGTTGTCGCTGGAAGCCGACAAGGGCGGCGGCAAGGATGAATGAAACGGCTCACTGTCCGCACGAAGGCTCCCGCCACCCCCTCAGATCCGGGTGGCGGCCCGTCGTGCGCACGACGCCGGTGTCGGCGTCGAACATCACATCAAAGAATTCCTGGACATTCCAGCTGTTGCAGAACAGCCATGACCAGGCGAGTTCATTGCGCCGCGAATAGAACTGCGTCCATTTTTCGCCCGACGGGCCGAGGATGCGCAGCACCTCGTCCTTGTGCATTCCGTTCCGGATGCGGTGGAACTGCGCGTCCACCAGCACTTGTTCGATATGCTGCAGCTTGCCGTCCGGGCCGAGGTAGACCATGAAGGTCTGCGTGCTCTTGGGCCCGCGCGGGTAAGCCAGCTGTTCGCTGCCATCCGGATTCTTCCAGGCCAGCGTCGGCCTGCCCATTGAGCCGACGATCTCGGGCCGCGTCGATGCCCCGGGCTTGAGGTCGCTGCCGCCGTAGCCCGCGCAGGCCGCCACGCAAACGGCGCCGAGGATGGCCAGCCCGCGCTTTGCCGCTGAAAAGTTGTCCTCCATGTCGAGCTCGCCTCCGCGCTTGATCCGGGTCGAATCCAATTTTACATACTCGCGGCAGCACCGCATGAGCGCCCCCGGTGGCATCTGCCGCCTGGTCCGCGCGAGCGCCGGCACGTGGAATCGGTGCTCCCGTCAGCCAGGCCCGAGCCGTGGCCGGCTTGCTCCACCCTGCCAACCTGGCCAGTGCGCGGTTCCGGATCGTGCCGTCCGGCACGGGAGATGTTTCAGAACGGCAAGGCGCATTACATGCTGTTGCACTTCCTGCCGCAACCCGTGGATCGGTCGCGCGTTCACAGTCTCATGAGGCAATCACGTCGAGTTTGTGGTTGTCATGAACCGTGTCCGAACGCTGGAGATCCCCAATGAAAAGCCCCGCCGTAAACAATGTCGCCAGGTCCGTCGCCATGCTGCTGGCGCTCATGCTTGCACTGCTTGTGCCGCAAGGCGGCGCAGTTGCGCAAGACCGTCCCGCGTTCTCGCAGGCGCAACTCGAACAGATGCTTGCGCCGATTGCGCTGTATCCGGACCCGTTGCTGTCGCAGATCCTGATGGCGTCAACCTATCCGCTGGAAGTGGTCGAGGCCGCGCGCTGGTCACGAAGTCATCCGAACCTGAGCGGGGAAGATGCGGTACGGGCGGCGGTGAATGAGAACTGGGATCCCAGCGTGAAATCCCTGCTGGCCTTCCCGCATGTGCTCGCGCGCATGGACGAGGACCTGCAATGGCTGCAGACGCTGGGCGACGCATTTCTTGCCCAGGAGCCGCAGGTAATGGATGCGGTACAGAAGCTGCGACGCAGGGCGCAGGTGGCGGGCAACCTGCGGTCGGATGAACGCCAGCGCATCATCGAGACGGGTCCGGTATTGGTCGTGCAGCCTGCCGATCCGCAAATCATCCATGTGCCCTACTACGATCCACGTGTGGTGTACGGGCCATGGTGGTGGCCGCACCATTCGCCCGTTTATTGGCGGCCGTTTCCCGGCTATGGCGCATGGCCGGGCATGGCCGGCGGCTTCTATTGGGGACCGTCGATCAGGATTTCGATCGGGTATTTCTTCGGCGGCTTCGACTGGTCGCACCGCCATGTTCGGGTAGTGCACTCCAATTTCCATCATCACGGGGCTGCGCGTCACAGGGTCATCATCCACCATGATCGGCCACCGGGTGCGTGGCACCATGATCCCGTTCATCGCCGGGGCGTCGCGTATCGCGCACCCGAGGTGCAGCGGCGGTTTGCCGATCATGCAACCCGGCCGGACGGCGGCAGGCGGCCGGACCGGGAGGATGCCCGACGACAAATCCAGCAGCACGCACCGTCCCAGCCAGGTTCGAACCGGCACGGCGAAGCGCGTAGCGATCTACCTCGGGCCGCGGTCCAGCCGGTGCGGGACACGCCCGTACAACCCGCGATCCAGCGGGTGGCAACGACGCAAGCGCATTCCGGCGCCAATCCGGCCAATCCACGTGGGGACCGGCGTGACCACGCCAAAGACCGCGAGCGGTGGGATAGTAGCGTGCCGGTAGGGCGTCGCCAGGCCACCGCGGCCACCCAGGGGGCCATCCCCGCGACAGGCGCGCTTCCGCAAGCGCAAGGCAATCGAAGCAACGCGCTCCCCGCGCCCGCGCGTGGCGATCAGGCCGGAAATTCCGCACGTCGCCGCCCGACCGGCGACGCGATCGGGATCAGTTATTATCGACGCACAACGCGAGATCGCACCGACCAGGGAAAGGCTCATGGACAACTCGATACAGTCGCTCGATCAGGTGAAGGCGTCCGCCCTTGACATGGCGGTCAGGTTCGGGCCGAGGCTGGTGGTTGCGCTCATCATCCTGTTCGTCGGCTATCTGGTCGGACGCTGGGTGGGCCGGGCGCTGGAGGGCCTGCTGGTGCGCTTCAACCTCGACGCGCCGGTGCGCACTTTGCTGATCCGCATCGCCCGGGTGCTGGTGCTGGGGATCTTCGCCATCCTGGCCCTGCAAAACCTCGGCATCGAACTGGTACCGCTGATTGCGGGTCTCGGCGTGGCCGGCGCGGCGGTGGCGCTGGCGATGCAGGGGATACTCGGCAATGTCGCCGCGGGCCTTACCATCATCTTCACGCGGCCCTTCCATATCGGCGAATACATTTCGATTGTCAACGAAGAAGGCGAAGTGCTCGACATCAGCCTGTTCAGCACCACGCTGGGACACGCGGACCGGTCGAAGGTGGTGATCCCGAACCGCAAGATCGTCGGCGAGATTCTGCACAATTGCGGCCGGATCCGGCAGCTCAACATCGCGGTGGGCGTGTCCTACGGCACCGATGTCAATGTCGCCCTGGGCCTGGTGGAGGAAATCCTGCACGCCAATCCCCGCGTGTTGCAGGACCCGAAGCCGGGCTTCGGGATCACGCGGCTTGCCGAATCCGGCGTCACCATCAGCGTTTGTCCGTGGGTCAATGTGCCCGACTACATCGCGGCCGTAAACGAGCTCAACAAGACCATCCTGGAGACCTTCCGCGCACGGAACATCGTCATCCCCCTGCCGCAACGCGAAGTCCGCATGCTCGGTAGCAGCGCCTGAGGGCTTATCCCAAAAAAACTCAGTTCAATCCGCAGATGACGCAGATTACGCAGATGAAACAACGAAGTGGCCAGTGCCCGCCACTCACCCGGCAGGTGATGCGACATGACCGGGTAACGCCCTGATCCATCTGCGCAAATCTGCGGATCGAATTCTTTTTCAGGTTTATTGGCCCCGAGACACGTTTCGCGGCAAGCCCGCGGGCGACATGGCGCCGGCTGTTGCGCCGGGACCCCGTATCGCCGTGTCGCCGGCGCCAGCGCTGTGCGTCCCTGTGGGAACTTTTCAAACTTTGCCGAACTCTCCGCTCAGCCGCTCCACCGCCGCGCGCTCGCCGCGCACGCGCAGGAACGCGCCATCTTCGTCTGCGCGTTCTTCCAGCACTTCGCAACTGGCGAAGATCCGGCCGCGTTGCTGCTGGGCCGACCAGGGCAGGAACAGTTCGGCCTCGACCTGGCCCTTGTGAAAGAATCCGACGATGGCCTCGCGCAGGATGGTCACGTCCTCGCCGCGGCGCGCGCTCATGACGATGCAATCCGGGTAAGCGTCACGCAGCGCCGCTGCGAGTTCGGCTTGCACCGCGGGGTTGCCGCGGTTATCGACAGTGTCAATCTTGTTGAAGACGCGCAGGCGCGGCACGTCCTGCGCGCCGATCTCGGCCAGCACCTTGTCGGTGACTGCCAGCTGGCGCTCGAAGCCGGGGTCGCCGGCGTCGATCACGTGCAGCAGCAGCGAGGCATCGAGCGCCTCTTCGAGCGTCGATTTGAAGGACGCGACCAGTCCGTGCGGCAGGTTCTTGATGAAGCCGACGGTGTCGCTCACCAGCACGCGCGGCCTGCTTTCCGGCTGCAGCGCGCGCACCGTGGTGTCGAGCGTGGCGAACAGCTTGTTCTCGACCAGCACCTCGCTGCCGGTCAGCGCGCGCATCAGCGTGGACTTGCCGGCGTTGGTGTAGCCGACCAGGGCGACGGTGGCGAGATTCTGGCGCTCCAGGCGGCGCGCGCGCTGGGTCTTGCGCTCGGCGTCCATGGCGACGATTTCCTGCTGCAGGTCGGCGATGCGGTCGCGGATCTTGCGCCGGTCCAGCTCGGTGTGCGACTCACCGGCGCCGCGCCCGCCGGTGCCGCTGCGCTGCCGCCCCTGTGGCCCGGCCAGCTTGGCTGCCTCGCGCAGGCGCGGCGCCAGGTAGCCCAGCCGCGCGATCTCGACCTGGGCGCGGGCGGCGCGCGAGGTGGCGTGGCGGTGGAAGATTTCGAGGATGACCATGGTGCGGTCCATCACCTCGCAGCCGGTTTCCTTTTCCAGGTTGCGCGCCTGCGAGGGGGAGATTTCGTGGTCCACGAAGAGGGCTTCGATGCGGCCGGCCGCCGGGTCGGCGGCGCCATGCAGCGGCTTCTCGAAGGCGCCGGGCGCGGGTTCCATGTCGACGAATTCGCGGATTTCCTCGCGCTTGCCGGTGCCGAGGTAGGCCGTGGCGTCGAAGCTGGTGCGCTTCTGGGTGAAGGTGGCGACGATGGCGAAGCCCAGCGTCTTGGCCAGGTCGCGCAGCTCGGCCAGCGAGGATTCGAACTCGATGTCGTCGACCTGCGGCAGTTGCACGGCGGCCACGATGGCCGGGCGGGGCGCTTCCTTGCTGTCGGTTTGCATGCGGGACGGGCGGCTTGCGGAAGGGGAAGGCGGATAGTAACCGTCAATCCCTCCGGGCGGCAGCGGACGGAAGCCGGCTACTCGTCGTATTGGCGGCGCAGCCGGTTCAGCCCCTGGCGGAAGGCCTCGGCGTCGCCGTAGTCGAAGAAGCGCGGGTAGCGCTCGTGCGCGCCCTTGATGCGGCGCGCGTACTTGATCGGACACCAGTACTGCTCGGTGCGCGCCGCGACTTCGCGCAGGTAGGCAGCGACGCCGTTGCCGTACGAGCAGTAGAAGCAGTTGAACTTCTCGATCAGGTTGAGGTAGGGCAGGTCCTCGCGGTCGAAGACGATGTAGTCGGCGCGCTTCACCCGGGGGATGCGGTAGATCGGGAAGCAGACCCACTGATACAAGGTGACGAACAGGTCCATCAGCAGGAAGGGAATCCAGCCGGCGTAGATCACCGGTGCGGTGAGCGCCACCAGCAGCCGCGAACGGACCAGGAAGCGCAGCAGGCCGACCTTGTAGCGCCGCTGCTGGCGCAGGAATTCGTCGGCCAGTTCGGCGCGCCGGCGCAGGAAGTCCTCGCGGTGCTGGCGGTATTCTTCCTCGATCTCTTCCTGCAGGGTCTGGATGCGTTCGAGCAGTTCGTTGAGTTGTTGTCGCATGGTTGATAGGTGGGGGTGGTCGTGGCCGGTTCAAGGCGGCAGTCCGGTGCCTTGCCGGTTTGCGGGCAATGCCCCGGAATCCGGGGGTTCGCGGGGCGGATTCCGGCACTGGACCTGTTTTTCGAGCCAGTACACGACGTTGCCGACGACCACCACGCTGCCGGAAATCACCGCCGACGCCGCGGTCACCGCGCCGGCGGCGACGAGGAGAACCGCGCAGCCCTCGTCCTGGCATCCCATCAGGGATCCGACCTGGTGCGGCTGCATGGTTGCCTTGCGCTCGTAAATCCCGCAGTCCGGGTCGTAGCGGGTGGTGGTCTCGGGAAGATAGACGCAGCCGCCCGGGAGTAACAGGACAAGGGCCAGGTGGGAGCACAGGCTGGCGAAGTGATTCATCCGGCGGCCGGGTTGCGCTGCAACGCCGCTTTCCGCAGCCGCCGCCCGGGCCCCTGCGAGCATGACGAATGGCTTGCGTGGCATGTCTGGCGGACGCGAGAGGGCGTGCCCGGTCCTTTGCGTTACCATTGTCCGTCGCCCCTCCAGGACATCCACCGGATCCTTGCCTTGGCTGCCGAACTGCCGCAGACCCTTTCCCCGGCCTTGCCGCCGGGCACCCTTCTGAAGGAGTATAGCCTCCTGGCCGTCCTCGGCATGGGGGGCTTCGGCATCACCTATTTGGCGGCGGACAACTATCTGCACCTCAAGGTGGCGATCAAGGAGTATTTCCCCTCCGGCGTGGCAGTGCGCAATCAGTTCACGGGGGCCGTGGCCCTGAAGTCTGACGAGGCCCAAGCCGAGTTTTCCTGGGGCAAGGACCGCTTCATGCGCGAGGCGCAGACCCTGGCGCGGTTCGCTCACAAGAACATCGTCAAGGTATTTCGTTACTTTGAAGGCAACGGTACCTGCTACATGGTCATGGCCTATGAGGATGGGCAAAGCATGGAACAGGCGCTGGCCGCGGATCCGACGCGCTGGGACACGCAGGCCATGCTCGCCGTGCTGATGCCTTTGCTCGATGGCCTCGAGTCGGTGCACGCGGCGGGATTTCTGCACAGGGACATCAAGCCGGCCAACATCGTGCTGCGTTCGAGCGACGGCAGCCCTGTCCTGATCGACTTCGGCGCGGCAAGGGCGCCGACCTCCAGCGAAGCGCTGACGGTCGTCCTCAGCCACGGCTACGGTCCGCCCGAGCAGTATTCCCGACAGGGCCACCAGGGCCCGTGGTCCGACATCTACGCTTTGGGCGGAGTGCTCTACCGGATCGTCACGGGTTCCGTTCCGCCCGTGTCGCTTCAGCGGATGCAGCAGGATCCGATTATTCCCGCGACTTTCTTCGGCGAAGGCCGCTTCGAGCCGCAGTTCCTCAAAGCCATCGACCAGGCAATGGAAGTCGATGAAACGAAGCGGCCGCAGAGCATCGGAGAATGGCGCAAGATGCTTGTCGGCGATACGACCGGATTCGCCACCGTTGCCACGCCGCCCGGCGTCGGCGGCCGTCAAACCAGTCCGGCGGCTGATCGTGCCGGGACCCTGCCGTCCAACCCGATACGGATGGATTCCGCAGCCGGCAGAAAGGCCGATCACGCGGCCGGTCTCGGGCAGGGCCGGAATGTGACTTCGCCGTCAGTGCGAGCGCGAACCAGTGAGCGCCTGGAGGAGAATTCCGATACGAACCTGGTCGGACGCATTGGCCGGACGATGATTGCCCATCCCTTCCTGAGCCTGCTGGTCCTGGTGGCAGCCCTGTTCGCTGCCCAGCAATTCCTGCGCCGGCCGGCCAAGCCGCCGGCCACGCCGCCGGTGTCCGCAGCAGTCACCGACGAACCGGGGGCACACGCTCGCATCGCGGAGAGTGGAGGGACGACAGACCAACCCTCCGCCAGCCGGGGGGACCGCGTCCCGGTACCGATATCCGATCCGGCCCCGACTGCGGAAATCCCCGCCGACGGCGAACGCCTGCGTAACCTCCGCGCCCGGGCGATCGCCTCCTGCGAGGGTAAGTCGATCGGCGCTCCCTGCCGTGTCGTCACTCCGCGCAATGAGGTGATTGATGCCACATGCATGGCGACGGCGGAAGGCATGTCGATCTGCAGGCCTGCGCGCATCGGGCAGCGTCAGCCTGACCTGCCGGGCGGAGCGGCCCAGGGCCCGGACGCCCTGCGCCAGCCGGCGGTCCCGCGACCTCCGCGCTGATCCGCTGCCCTCACCGGCAAGCGCATATCTCTCCAGTGCAGTGCTTGCGAAATGCCAGTTCCATTGTGGGGCAGACTTCAGTCTGCCATGGCCGGCTGAAGCCGGCCCCACATTGGCGGCAAAACTTCCGAAGCAGGCTGCTAGCCCGCTATTCCGTCGAAGACCAGTTTCGTCCCCGCCGCCAGCAGCGTCCAGGCGGTGACCAGGTTGAAGCCGCGCATGTCTACCGCTTGCAGAAGGCGATAACCGGCGAAGTAGCCGATGGGGATCGCCGGCGCCAGCAGCAGCGAGACCGCGAGATTGGACAGGTCGACCAGGCCGAGCTGGGCATAGGGGCCGAGCTTGGCGAAATTGACCGCGGTGAAGAAGATCACCGTGGTGCCGACCAGGCGCATCTTGTCCATGTTCTGCGGCATCAGGTATTGCATGATCGGCGGCCCGCCGGCGTGCGAGATGAAGCTGGTGAAGCCGGCGACCCCGCTCCAGAAGATGCCGGGCAGAAAAGTCGGCGCCGACGGCACGGCGATGGCGGCACTGCGCGCGGCGCGGAAGCGGTCGAAGGCGAAGGCGATCGCCTCGATGCCGATCAGCAGCTTGATCCAGCGCGCATCGACGTGGCTGAAGGTCAGCCAGCCCAGGGCGACGCCGAGCATGGCGCCGGGCAGGATGATGCGCAGGTTGGCGGTGTCGGCCTTGCCGCGGAA
>JADYZH010000254.1 GCA_020853215.1 Sulfuritalea sp.
CCGATCCTCGGCGGCTACCTGCAGGTGGCCTTCGGCTGGCGTGCCGCCTTCGTCACCCTCGCGCTGTCAGGCCTGGCGATGTGGGTGGCTTCGCTGCGCCACCTGACCGAATCCAACCCCAAGCTCAACCCGAACGCGATGCGCCTGGGCCATCTTGCCGCCACCTATCGCGACGTGCTGCGCACCCCGGCCTTCTGGGCCTACGCCCTGCCCGGCTCGCTCTCCTATGCCTCGATCTTCGTCTTCATCTCGGGCACGCCCTTCGTCCTGATCAAGGTGCTCGGCGTACCGGCCCAGTACTACGGTTATCTGTTCGCTATCGGTGTCCTCGGCTATCTGGGCGGTACGCTGATCTGCCGCCGCCTGCTGGGCCGCATCGGCGTGGCGCGCGTGCTGGCGCTGGGCACCACGGTCGGCATGCTGGGCGGCCTGGGTTTCCTGCTGCTGGTGCTGGCCGGTATCAGTCACTGGACGCTGGTGGTGGCGGCCCAATTCGTGGTGATGACGGCCCACGGCATCAACTTCGCCTGTACCCAGTCGGGCTCGCTCGCCCCCTTCTCGGACAAAGCCGGCGCCGCCGCCGGCCTGTTCGGCTGCCTCGTCATGTACGCGGCGCTGGCGGCCGGCATCTGGGTAGGCAGCAGCCACGACGGCACGCTGTTGCCGCTGGCCTCGATCAGCGCCACGGTCGGCGTCATCCTGTTCACCTGCACCCGCCTGCTGGCGCGCTACGGCAAGGTGGATTAGCGGAAATCGCCGAGCCCCCCACGGCAGGCTTTGCAAAAGCAATTCGAGCCCGGCTTGTTATCAAGCCCCGGTTCGATGCATTCCGCATGGGACCGATGATGGCTCAGGCAGATGGTCGGTGCTACACTTTCCGCTCAAGACAGGACAGGAGCCAGAACAATGAGCACTAGCGAACAGGTCTTGATCGAGAAGATCAAGCAACTGCCGCCGCAACGCCTGGCGGAGGTCGAGGACTTCGTCGACTTCCTGCACACGCGCGAGGATGACCAGCGCCTCACCCAGGTCGCCACCCGTGCCAGCGAGGCGAGCTTCGCGGCGGTGTGGAACAACGACGAAGACGCGGCTTACGATCGGCTGTGACGATGTCCCATTCCTTCGGCGATGTGGTGTTGGTGCCGTTTCCGTTCACCGACCAGTCGGGCGCCAAGAAGCGGCCCGCCGTCGTCGTCTCCAGCAGCGGCTACAACACCGGCCGCCGCGATCTCGTCATCATGGCGATTACCAGCCAGGTGCGGCAGCCGCCCGGTTTTGGTGAAGCGCACGTTACCGACTGGCAGGCAGCCGGGCTGATCAAGCCTTCCGTGTTGAAACCGGTTTTTACGACCATCGAGCAGGGTCTGGTCGCGCGCACCATGGGCACGCTTTCCGCCGCCGATCTGCGCATACTGCGAGAGGTCATCGGCCAGGTTATCGGCTAGCCCGAGCGCCGAAGGGCCGTGGTAGCCGCCTTTCTCTCTTCCGCGGCTGCTGGCCGTCGGGCCTTTCTCTTCTTCTATCTACGCACTGGTGCCGTGTCGCCAGCGCCGAGTTTTTTGCCGTCTGTCCGCAGCGCTGGACGCCCCCGCATTCTCGGCGTAAAGTAAGGATTCCTTACTTTACTGAATAGCTATCGCCATGCTCGCCAAGCTCACCTCGAAGAACCAGCTAACCCTGCCGAAGAGCATCACCGCCGCCGTCGGTACGGCGGAATACTTCGACGTCGAAGCCAGCAATGGGCGCATCGTGCTGACACCCGTGCGCATCCAGCGCGGCGATGCCGTGCGCACCAAGCTTGCCGAGCTCGACCTGCAGGAACACGACGTTGCCGATGCCCTTGCATGGGCGCGGCAGGCGCCGGCTGCCAAGGCCACGCGCAGGAAATGAAGCGCCCGCCGCGGGTAGTGATCGACACCAATCTGGTGCTGTCGGCACTCGTCTTCTCGGGCGGCCGGCTCGCTCCGCTGCGTTTGGCGTGGCAGGCTCAGCGGGTGCTGCCGCTGGTATCGCGCGTCACGGCCGCCGAATTGATCCGCGCCCTGGCCTACCCCAGGTTCAAGCTGGCCGCGCATGAGCGGGAAGAACTGCTGGCGGACTACCTGCCCTACTGCAAGACCGTGCGCATTCCTGCGCCGCCGCCGGCAACACCGCCCTGCCGGGATGTATTCGACGTGATCTTTCTGGAACTGGCGCTGGCGGGAAAGGCCGATGCGCTGGTGACCGGCGACAAGGATCTGCTGAGTCTTGCCGGTAAATTCGCCTGCCCGATCCTCGGCGCTGAGGAGTTCTTTCGGCGCTTCGATATCAAAGGGTGACGGCAGCGTCGCGCGGCTCCGGGCTACCCGCAGCCGCGCCCATCATCCTGTCGCCGTCCCGCCAGCGCCGACTTTTGAGATTTCGTCATTCCCGCAAAGGCGGGAAACAGACTATGCAAAATCAATTCGAGCCTGGCCCCTTATCCTCCTTATCCTCTACTGTGTCACCAGCGCCGCCTTTCGCGCCGCTTGTCCGCGGCGCTGGACGCCCCCGCATTCTCGGCGTAAAGTAAGGAATCCTTACTTTCCTGATCAGCCACCGCCATGCTTGCCAAACTTACATCGAAGAACCAACTGACCCTGCCAAAAAGCATCACTGCCGCGGTCGGCGCGGCGGAATACTTCGATGTCGAAGCCAGCAACGGCCGCATCGTGCTGACGCCGGTACGCATCCAGCGCGGCGATGCCGTGCGCGCCAAGCTCGCCGAGCTCGACCTGCAGGAACACGACATTGCCGATGCCGTGGGATGGGCGCGGCAGGCACCGACGGCCAAGACCACGCGCAAGAAATGAAGCGCCCGCCACGGGTAGTGGTCGACACCAATCTGGTGCTGTCGGCACTGGTCTTCGCGGGCGGCCGGCTCGCGCCGCTGCGCTTGGCGTGGCAGGCTCAGCGGGTGCTGCCACTGGTGTCGCGCGCCACAGCCGCCGAATTGATCCGCACCTTGGCCTACCCGAAGTTCAAACTGGCCGCGCAGGAGCAGGAAGAACTGCTGGCGGACTACCTGCCCTACTGCAAGACCGTGCGCATTCCCGCGCCGCCGCCGGCGACGCCACCCTGTCGGGATGCATGCGACGTAATCTTTCTGGAACTGGCGCTGGCGGGAAAGGCCGATGCGTTGGTAACCGGCGACAAGGATCTGCTGAGCCTTGCCGGTAAATTTGCCTGCCCGATCCTCAGCGCGGAGCAGTTCATTCGCGACTTCGATATTGACGGGTGACGGTGTAGTCGCGTGGCTCCAGGCTCACGGCAGACGCTCCCATCATCCTGTCGCCGTCCCGCCAGCGCCGACTTTTGTGGGACGGGTAGGTCAAAACAATATTGATGCTGACCCCAATGGCACAGTCTGGTTCAAAGCATAAGCAGATTGTGTCGCGGTGTTGTCATCACAGGCCTAGGGTATTCACTATCTTTAGTGAGCCTGCGTAATCCGGGCAACCCAGTCCCCCAGCGGCCATAAAATCGTCACTTCCCTGACGGCTTATTCGGCACTTGGATGAGCCCCCTGAAATTGCATTTTCGCAAAATGCCGTCCAACTTCCGATTGTTCGCCCAGCGCTGTTGGTTGCTACAAAATAAATTATTGGACCTGCGGGTGCAGATGAATTATTGAAAAACTCACCACTTCCAATGGTGCATCCTGATCTGATCATTGTGAACTTGCTTCCATTGTTCAGAGTCCAACCGCCTCTTACTGGTTCAAGTCCGGCGCAACCGTTCAGCGCTGCGGACAGAGAAATTAGCGAAGCAAGTCGGAGCAATGTGCGCATAACAATATCCTTTCGAAGGTTACGGCAGAAAAGACCGTAAGGTTTTAGCGAGTGGAACAGGGCGGCAATTCTTTTTGAAGATTGTCGATTGCCTGAGTAAACGCAGTGAAGTGAGCAGTTCCGGCATCGCTTTTCCATTGCGTGTAGGCGGTCCATAGCCATTTATGTTCCTGAAAATTGCTGGTGACTCCAGGAGCAATCCGACATTCCCAAGTTTGAGGCGGCAGTAAGTTGTTGAGATGAAGCCAGTACTCCTCGGACGTCAGGTCAAAATATCGCTTGGACCATCTGTGTATCTCGGCTCCAAGTTGTGCGTTTTCGGTCAGCGATTGTTTCGTCGATACAGTGGGCAGGTCTTTGTATAGTTCCGAATAACGCGCATTGATCTGACTGTAATTTCGCCACTGCTCCTGAAGGTCAGATTGTGACAATTGAATTTTTGCCAGTGCCAGAGCTCCAACCGCCGTTATTGCGGTCACTATGCTTGCGACGTTAGAAAGGGTGGCAAGAGATAGGGGAATTGTCAGCAGCCTCATCTACGAAATGTAACCAATAGTAGTTATTAAAACAATACCTGTAAGTAGGTCTCTTGGTTGTTACTTTGCTGAATTATGCAAAATGACAATGAACGCGAGAACTTTAGCCAGCGCCTGAAATATGTACTTAAGGCGGTAGGCGAGCGGGTAGATAGCCCGACGACGCTGGCACGTGCATTCAATCGTAGATATCCTGGGCAGCCAATATCTGTACATGCCGCTCGCAAATGGTTGTACGGTGAGGCAATACCAAGCCAAGAAAAGCTACGCATACTGGCCTCGTGGTTGGGATGCTCAAGCGAATGGCTACGATTTGGTGGTGATTTACCCCAAGGGATGCGCACCAAAAAAATGTCGGCGCCTGCTTTGATTTTGGACTACGAGCTTATGCGTGCTATTTCTGGACTCAGTGAGCCGCATCAAGAGGTAGTGCGGACGCTGGTTGGCGCTCTACGTCAAGCTGAAACAACCTGATTTTAAGCATTTGGGGTCAGCCTGATTTGCTTCTTTGACAGATCAAATCGCCGTCCCGCCAGCGCCGACTTTTGCCATCAGTAATCGAAGCGCCCCCGCAGGTCGTCGAGCTTCAGTTCGTGCAGGATTCGCCCCAGCCGCTCGCGCGCATTGCCACGCGGGGCATCGCCGCGGCGGGCGATGATCAGTTCGTTCTTCAGCGAATGTTCCCAGCCCACCAGTTCGGTGACCGTCAGCTGGTAGCCATGGGCTTCGAGCAACAGGCAGCGCAGCACGTTGGTGATCTGGCTGCCGAATTCGCGGGTGTGGATGGGATGGCGCCAGATTTCCGCCAGCGCGGTCTGCGCCAGCGCTTCACTCTTGTGCCGGCGCAGCACCGCCGCAACTTCGGCCTGACAGCATGGCACCAGCACGATGAACTGCGCCTGCTTCGCCAGGGCGAAGCGGATCGCGTCGTCGGTCGCCGTATCGCAGGCGTGCAGTGCGGTGACGATGTCCGCCTGCTGCGGCAGGTGTGGCGAAGTGATGGATTCCTCGACCGACAGATTGAGCAGGGACAGACGGGTGAATCCCAGGCGCTGGGCGAGTTCGGCGGACTTTGCCACCAGCTCGGCGCGTGTCTCGATGCCGAACACCTGCCCCGCTTCGCGGGCCTTGAGGAACAGGTCGTAGAGGATGAAGCCGAGGTAGGACTTGCCGGCGCCGTGGTCGACCAGGGTCAGGTCGCCGCGCTGCGCCATGACTTCGGCCAGCAGCGGCTCGATGAACTGGTAGAGGTGATAGACCTGCTTGAGCTTGCGCCGGCTGTCCTGGTTGAGCTTGCCGTCGCGCGTCAGGATGTGCAGTTCCTTGAGCAGTTCGAGCGACTGCTCCGGCCTGATTTCTGGAATCTGGCTCACCTGCCGGACTCAATCATCCGATGACAGGCGAATGATGTGCTGGCCGGACTTTTCGTCGCGTTCGAGGACCAGCAACTTGTGCCTCATGGCGTCTTCCAGCAGTTCGCCGAAGGAGCGGTAGCCGTAGTAGGACTCGTTGAAGCCGGGCTTCCTGCGCTTCAGGGTCTGCTTGACCATCGAGCCCCAGATCTTCTCGTCCTCGCCGCGCTCGGTGAGCAGGGCCTCGACGGTTTCGACCACCAGGTCGATGGCTTCCTGGCGCTTGCGGTCCTCGGGCTTCTCCTCCGGCTTCGGCTTGGCCGCGGCGCTGGCGGCCGGCTTGGTCGCGGCCTTGCGCTCGCCGCGCGGTTTCTTGGCCGGCAGTTCGCGCACCAGGTCATCGTAGAAAATGAATTCGTCGCAGTTGGCTGCCAGCAGGTCGGAGGTCGCAGCCTTGACGCCGACGCCGATCACGCGCTTGTTGTTCTCGCGCAGCTTGGATACCAGCGGCGAGAAATCCGAATCGCCGCTGATGATGACGAAGGTATCGACGTGCGACTTGGTGTAGCAGAGGTCCAGCGCATCGACCACCATGCGGATGTCGGCCGAGTTCTTGCCCGACTGGCGCACGTGGGGGATCTCGATCAGCTCGAAGGCGGCCTCGTGCATCGGCGCCTTGAATTCCTTGTAGCGCGCCCAGTCGCAATAGGCCTTCTTGACCACGATGCTGCCCTTGAGCAGCAGGCGTTCGAGCACCTTCTTGATGTCGAACTGCGCGTACTTGGCGTCGCGCACGCCCAGCGCGACGTTCTCGAAGTCGCAGAACAGCGCCATGCTGGTGATTTCGGGGTTGGTTGCCATGCTCATGCTCCAGGGATTTGGTGTCAATGGCGTAAGTGTCGCATGGACGGGCACCCGCCGCCGTTTCGCCGGCGCCGACTTTTGCGGGAATGGTGATAGTCGGGCGGCTGGGGCGGTGCTAGACTTTCCGTTGTCAAAAGCGCGTGAGCGCAAAAGGAGCCTGACCATGACGACGATCCAGATCGAGTTACCCGACGCGACGGCGCAGGCGGCGCGCGAAGCGGGACTGCTGACGGCACCCGCGCTGGAACGGCTGCTCAACGAGGCGATCCGACGCCGGCAGGCGGCCGACGCATTGCTGTCGATTGCCGACCGCGTGGCGGCGGCCGGTATTCCGCCGATGTCGATGGAAGAGATCAATGCCGAGGTAAAGGCCGCACGTGCGGAGCGCAAACAGCGTGCGGGTGGTCATTGATACCAACGTGCTTGTCTCCGGCCTGTTTTGGCACGGGACACCGCACGACGTGCTGGAACATGTACGTGCCGGCACACTGACGCTGATCAGCAGCCCGGCGCTCCTGGCGGAATTCGAAGTCGTCATCGGCCGAGCAAAGTTCGATGCAATCCTCTCCTGCTCGGGCACGTCGCGCTAACGTGCGCTGGCCGAGGTGCGGCATTTGGCCGAACTCATCGAGCCGCCACCGCTGGCCGTGCCGGTGTGCCGCGACCCCGATGATGATGCGATCCTCGCTCTGGCACTCGCCGCCCAGGCCGATCTGATCGTCTCCGGCGACGATGATCTGCTCGCACTTGGGCACCACCGGGACATTCCCATCGTGACGCCAACTCAGGCGCTGCGGCAGATCGCCGGATAGAGGCTATCGCCGTATCGCTGGCGCCGACTTTCCGTGAAAAATTGCTGGCGGCGGGAGGCGGGCATAATGCGGGCCCGCTCCGTGCTCCGAATCAGATCACCCGCATGACCACCCCTCTCGATATCCTGCGCCGCGTCTTCGGCTACCCGTCCTTCCGCGGCCCGCAGGCCGAAATCATCAAGCACATGGTCGGCGGTGGCGATGCGCTGGTGCTGATGCCGACCGGCGGCGGCAAGTCGCTGTGCTACCAGATCCCCTCGATGCTCAGGCCGGGTGTCGGCGTCGTGGTTTCGCCGCTGATCGCGCTGATGCAGGACCAGGTGGACGCCCTGCTGCAGGCCGGCGTGCGCGCGGCCTTCCTCAATTCCTCGCAGGATTTTTCCGCTGCATCCGAGATCGAACGGCGGCTGCGCATGGACGAGCTCGACCTGATCTACGTCGCACCCGAGCGCCTGCTGACCGAGCGCTTTCTCGCCCTGATGGACTTCCTGCACGGCAAGGGGCGCCTGGCCCTGTTCGCCATCGACGAGGCGCATTGCGTCTCGCAGTGGGGCCACGATTTCCGCCCGGAATACATCCAGCTTTCGGCCTTGCACCAGCGCTACCCGACGGTGCCGCGCATCGCGTTGACCGCGACCGCCGATACGTTGACGCAGCAGGAAATCATCGCCCGGCTCGGCCTCGATGCGGCGCGTGTGTTCGTTTCGAGTTTCGACCGGCCCAACATCCGCTACACCGTCGTCGAACGGGCGGTGGGGAAAATGAGTCCGCGCCGCCAGTTGCTGGACTTCCTCGGTGGTTATCGCGGTGCTGCCGGCATCGTATATTGCCTGTCGCGCAAGAAGG
>JADYZH010000255.1 GCA_020853215.1 Sulfuritalea sp.
GCCTTGACGCATTCCCACGCCGCGTCGGCATCGGCGATGTTGTTGTAGGACAGTTCCTTGCCCTGCAACTGCCGGTAGCTGGCGATGCTGCCCGGTACGGCTGCGGTTTCGCGATAGAACGCGGCGTGCTGGTGCGGGTTCTCGCCGTAGCGCATGGTGTCCACCTTGTCGAAGGCGAGCTGCAGGCGTTCGGGGAAGGCGGTCGGCTTGTTGTCGGCGTCCAGGCTGGTCAGCCAGTTGGAAATCGCCGCGTCGTAGCGCGCGGTGTGGGTAAACGCCTTCTTGGCCAGGGCGAAGCGCGTCGGGTAGGAGAGTGCGCCATCGTTGGCCTTCAACTCCTCGACGATGGCGGCATAGTCCTCGGGGTCGGTGACGATGCCGACGCCGCCGGCCGCATTGCCGTGATTCTTGGCCGCCGCGCGCACCATGGTCGGGCCGCCGATGTCGATGTTCTCGATGGCGTCTTCCAGCGTGCAGTCCTTCTTCGCCACCGTCTGCGCGAACGGGTACAGGTTGACGATCACCAGGTCGATGGTCGGGATGCCGTGCTTCTGCATTGTGGCCAAGTGCTCGGCGTTTCCGCGGATGCCGAGGATGCCGCCATGCACCTTCGGGTGCAGGGTCTTGACGCGGCCGTCGAGCATTTCCGGGAAGCCGGTGTAGTCGGAGACTTCGGTCACGGGCACGCCGGATTCGCGCAGCAGCTTGGCGCTGCCGCCGGTGGAAAGAATCTTGACGCCGAGTTCGGCGAGGGCGCGGGCGAAGTCCACGACGCCGCGTTTGTCGGAGACGCTGATGAGGGCTTGGGAAATTTTCATGTCGGTTGCCGGATTCAAAAAAGGGTGGGTCGGCCTTCAGGCCGACTGTCGGGCCGGAGCCTGACCTACAACAGCTTGTGCTCGACCAGCTTGCGGCGCAGAGTGTTGCGGTTGATGCCGAGCATATCGGCGGCAATCGTCTGATTGCCGTCGGCTTCACGCATCACGATCTCGAGCATCGGCCGCTCGATGTTGCGCAAGACCATGTCATAGATGGCGCAAGGCTTCTCGCCGTCGAGATCCCTGAAGTAGCGGTCGAGGGAACGACGAACGCACTCGGATATCTCGCTGCGGCTGGGTTGGCTGGCTCGGCTCATGCGGCGAGCTCCTCGACGTAGTAGAGACGATCGTTTTGCGCGGCGAGGCCGAGAAAGAATTCGTCGACTGCGGCGAGCTGCGCATCGGTCGTCGGCAGCTGGTTCATGGCGTGGCGGAAACGGGAGGCGCCCGCCAGCCCCTTGGTGTACCAGGAGATGTGCTTGCGGGCGACACGCACGCCGGTTTCGAAGCCGTAGAAATCGTAGAGCTCGGCCAGGTGGCCGCGCAGTACCTGGTGGATTTCGTCGACCCGCGGCGATGGCAGCTTCTCGCCGGTAGCGAGGAAGTGCTCGATCTCGCGGAAGATCCAGGGCCGGCCCTGGGCGGCGCGTCCGATCATGAGCGCGTCGACGCCGCTGGCATCGAGCACCTGCCTGGCCTTTTCCGGCGTGGCGATGTCGCCGTTGGCAATGATCGGGATGCGCGCTTCCGCCTTTACCGCGGCGATGGTCTCGTATTCGGCGTTGCCCGTGTAGCCGCAGGCGCGGGTGCGGCCGTGGATGGCCAGGGCACGGATGCCGGCCTGCTCGGCGATCTTCAGGATCGCCAGGGCATTCCTGTTCGACTTGTCCCAGCCGGTGCGGATTTTCAGGGTCACGGGCACCGGCACGGCCTGCACCACCGCGTCGAGTATCCGTCCCACCAACGGCTCGTTCTGCAGCAGCGCCGAGCCGGCCATGACGTTGCAGACTTTCTTTGCCGGGCAGCCCATGTTGATGTCGATGATCTGCGCGCCGTGATCGACGTTGTAGCGGGCGGCTTGCGCCATCATGGCGGGGTCGGCGCCGGCGATCTGAACCGAGACCGGCTGGGCCTCGCCTTCGTGATTGGCGCGGCGCCGGGTCTTGGCGCTGCCGTAGAGCAGGGAGTTGGAGGTGACCATCTCCGAGACGGCCAGCCCGGCGCCGAGTTTCTTGCACAGCTGGCGGAAAGGGCGGTCGGTGACTCCGGCCATGGGCGCGACGAACAAGTTGTTGCGTAGCGTGAAGCCGGCGAATTGCATCGGGCGCTCTGCGGTTTCGGGTACTTGGGGAAGGCGCGAATTGTAACCCAATTCACAGCCCGCCGGCATCAACTGTCGTGAAGCGGCGATGGCCGCAATTTATCCGAGGATTTACCAGGCCCTGGCACCGAAGATCATGCGCCGCGCGAAAAAGCGCCGAGCCGCCGGCAGGAGGTCGAGCGCCAGTAGACCGGCCCCGCGGGCGTGGCTGGCCAGCGCACCCTGCATGCCAAACAGGCGGACCACTCCATCGGTGAAGCCGATGGTGCCGCGCCGATCCAGCCGCCGCGCTGCAGCATAACGCGCCAGCAGGGCAGCCTCGCCGCAGTCTGCCGGCCGTGGTTGCAGGAGATCGGCCAGTTGCGATACGTCGCGCAGCGCGAGATTGAATCCCTGGCCGGCCACCGGGTGCAGCGTTTGGGCGGCATTGCCCAGCCAGACGGTGCGCTCGGCGACCGGCGTGCTGCGGTAACGCAAGCCAAGAGGGAAGATTGCGCGCTGGCCGGCAGCGGTGAAATCGAGCCGACCGGCGAAGATGTCGTGAAGGCGCGACAGGAAGGCGCTGTCATCAAGGGCCAGCAGGGCATCCGCTTCGGAGTCGGGTGCCGACCAGACCAGGCCGAAATGATTCCGCAGCGGCAGCAGCGCCACTGGGCCGCGCGGCGAGAAGCGTTCGTAGGCGATGCCGTCCGGCGGCTGGCGCGTTTCGACGGCGGCGACGATCGCACGCTGATGATAGTCGCGGCGCACCGCAGTTTCCGGCCCGCCGACCGTTCCGTCCGCCCAGGCGACGAGTTGGGTTTCCAGTTTGGCGATCCCCTGATTGGAGAGGCAATGCAGCATCACGCGCTGGGGGCCGGCCTGGGCATCCGTCACCCGCGTCCCGCAGCGGATGCTCACACCGGCAGCGGCACAGGCTTGGGTCAGCCCTGCAGCCAGCTTGCCCGCTTCGATGGCATAGCCCAGCGCCGGCAGGCCGGCATCCTCGGCGCGGATCAGCGCGCGCCCGAGGCGGCCCTGCTGCGAGACGTGGATGGTGGCGATCGGAGCGGCGTCGATGGCGCGCCAGGCATCGAGGCGTTCGAGAATCTGTCGGGTGCCGTGCGACAGGGCGAGCACGCGTCGGTCGTCGCCTGGCGCGTCGGGCGGGCGTGCGTCGAGCACGGCGCTGTCGATGCCGATTCGGTGCAACATCAGGGCCAGGGACAGACCGACCGGCCCCCCCCCGACGATGGCAATCTGCAGGTTGCCGTGGTCGGCCTCGCCAACGAGTTGCGAGCCATTCCCCCGCCCCCCTTGCCGAGGAAGGGGATGGCTATTCAAGTTCGCTTTGCTCACGGCTTGCGAGTGTGTTCATGCGCCTCCGGGTTCGCGCATCAGCGCTTCAATCTCGATGATCGATTTTGGCGCGGCTTCGGTAAGGATCTCGCAGCCGTCGGCGGTAACCAGGGCGTTGTCCTCGATGCGGATGCCGATGTCCCATAGTCCGCGCGGCACATCTTCGGCGGCGCGGATGTAGCAGCCGGGCTCGACGGTGAGCGTCATGCCGGGAACAAGCGGCCGCCATTGGCCGCCGACCTTGTATTCGCCGGCGTCGTGCACGTCCAGGCCCAGCCAGTGGCCGGTGCGGTGCATGTAGAAGCGGCGATAGGCGCCGGACTCGATGACGCCGTCGAGGCTGCCGGTGAGCAGCTTCAGGTCGAGCATGCCCTGCGCCAGTACGCGCACCGCTGCCTCGTGCGGGGCGTCCCAGGGCTGGCCCGGCGCGATCTGGGCGATTGCGGCCCGCTGTGCGGCAAGCACCAATTCATAAACATCGCGCTGGGCCGGGGAGAACTTTCCGCTCACCGGAAATGTGCGGGTGATGTCCGCGGCGTAGGAATCCACCTCGCAGCCGGCGTCGATGAGCAGCAGCTCGCCGTCCCGCAGCGGCTGGCTGTTGCCCACGTAGTGCAGGATGCAGGCGTTGGCGCCGCCGGCGACGATGGGGGAATAGGCCGGCGCCTGGGCCCCGCAGCGGCGGAACTCGTGCGCCAGCTCCGCCTCGATCTCGTATTCGAAGCGGCC
>JADYZH010000256.1 GCA_020853215.1 Sulfuritalea sp.
CCGCCCGGCGCAAGAGCTGCGAGGAAATATCCGACTTCCTCAAGGACATGGGGTGGGCCTGCGCACATTTTCATGCCGGCCTGGAACCCGGCCACAAGAAGGATATCCAGCAGAACTTCATCGCCGGAGAGTTGCGCGTCATCGCGGCCACCAATGCGTTTGGTATGGGGGTGGACAAGCCGGACGTCCGCGTCGTCATTCATGCCGAGATTCCCGGATCCCTTGAAAACTATCTGCAGGAGGCCGGCCGCGCCGGACGCGACCGGGAGGAATCTCGCTGCATCCTGCTTTACGACGAAGAAGATGTGGAGTCGCAGTTCGCCCTGACGGCCAGATCGCGCCTGACGCGCCAGGACATCGCCGGCATTCTGCGTAGCCTACGACGCTATTCGGCGAAGACCCGTAGCATCGACGTGGTCGTCACGCCCGGTGAAATTCTCGCCGACGATGAACTCGAAACGTCTATCGAGGCAGAAAACCCGGATGCAGATACCAAGGTCCGTACCGCCCTTGCTTGGCTTGAGCGTGCCCGTTTTCTAGAGCGTAACGAGAACCACACCCGTGTTTTTCCAGGCAGTCTCAAGGTGGGTTCGCTGGAGGATGCCAGCAAACGCCTGGCACGTGCCGATCTATCAGATGACATGCGGCGCAAGTACCTCGACTTAGTTTCGATCCTGATCAATGCCGACGATGACGAAGGTATCAGCACGGATGCACTGATGCTGCAACTGGGGATGCCGAGCGAGGAATGCATCCGCATGCTCCATCAGATGGAGACCCTTGGGATTCTGACCAACGATATCTCACTGACCGTGCTGTTGCGCCGTGGGGTCAAGGACGCATCAAGCGACCGCGCGGAACGGTTGAGCCGCCTTGAAGCAACCCTGCTCGATCTGCTGCCCGAGCTTGCACCCGAAGCGGATGGAGGCGACTGGCAGGACATGAACCTGCGCATGGTTTGTCAGGAGGTCAAGCTGCGCTCGGGGTCTGATGTTCTGCCCGACCAACTCCTGATCCTGATGCGGTCGTTGGCGCGGCCCTTCGGCGAGGAAACGCATGGGCGTCGCGCCATGTTCGATGTGCGCGTGATGCGTCGAGAGCTGTTGAGGGTGCGTCTGTTACGGTCATGGTCGAATATCCGCGAAATCGCCAGCCGTCGCCGCGCGGCTGCGGGCGTTCTGCTCCAGTTTCTGCTCTCCCGTCTCGATGTCCACCTGCGCGGCGTCGATCTGAGGGTCGAATGCAAAATGGGCGAGTTGGCGGCCGCCATGCGTGCCGACCTGATGCTCGGCCCCACGCTGAAGGATGAAGTGTCTGCCATCGAAGCGGGCTTGCTATACCTTCACGACAACGGCGTACTGATCATCGACCGCGGTAAAAGTGTATTTCGCCAGGCAATGACCATCCATGTGTTCCCGGAGGAGAAACCTCGGGGCTTCACCAATGCCGACTATGCCCCGCTGCGCGAGCATTACGGCGAGAAGAATTTCCAGGTGCACGTCATTCAAGAGTACGCGCGACTCGGGCTCAAGAAGCTCTCGGACGCACTGAGCTTTGTCCTCGCCTACTTCACTTTGCCAAAGCTCGACTTCATCCGCAGCTATTTCGCCGGGCGACGGGAGTTGCTGGAGCGCGCAACGACCGAGGAATCCTATCGACGTATCGTTGAGGATCTGCGCCATCCGCTGCAGCAGCAGATCGTTGCGGACAAGGGGGACACCAATCGCCTGATCCTCGCCGGACCAGGATCGGGAAAAACCCGCGTGATCGTGCATCGAGTCGCCTATCTGCTGCGCGTGCTACGGGAGCCGGCACGAAGCATCGTGGTGCTCACTTTCAATCGCGCCGCCGCTGCCGAGGTACGGCAGCGACTCTACTCTCTGGTCGGCAATGACGCGGCCGGCATCACTGTTCTGACGTATCACGCCATGGCCTTGCGCCTGACCGGCACGAGCCTGGCAAAACTTGCCGAGTGCGGTGAGGACATCGCCTTCGATCGCATCCTGGACGACGCACTGGCACTGCTCGAAGGCAGGCGCGAGGACATTGCCACGCCGGAAGACGGCGACGAACTGAGAGATCGACTGCTGGCAGGCTACCGCTACATCCTTGTCGACGAATATCAGGACATCGATGCCCGCCAATACGCCCTGATCAGTGCGCTAGCAGGGCGCAAGACCAAAGACCGCGACGCCAAGCTGACGATACTCGCGGTCGGGGACGACGACCAGAATATCTACGCCTTCCGCAACACCAGCAACGAATTCATCCGTCGCTTCGAGCAGGATTACGAAGCACGGATCGATTATCTGGTTGAAAACTACCGCTCGACAGCTCACATCATCGATGCGGCCAACCAGTTGATCGCATCGAGCACCAACCGCATGAAGCGTGAACATCCAATCCGCGTCAATCACGCCCGGCGAACTGCTCCTGCAGGTGGCCGCTGGGCTACGATTGATACGCTGGCAGCAGGGCGCGTCCACGTGCTTGAGGTACCAGACGATATCGTTGGTCAGGCTGAGGTGGCCATGAAGGAAATCATGCGCCTCAAGTTGCTTGCCCATGGTGCGGACTGGTCTGACTTCGCTGTTCTGGCGCACAACCGCGCCACCCTGGATCCTGTCCGCGCCTGGTGCGAGATCGAGGACATACGCTACGCCACAACGGACCGAGATGGAGGTCAACCCCGACTGCATCAAGTGCGCGAAGGACATGCGCTGCTCGAACTGCTCAGGACCAAACCAAAGCGACGAATACGTCCGGCCGCGCTTAGGCGCTGGTTCCTTGCTCGCTATGGCGGCGGGCGGTCCGATAATTTATGGGAATCCCTGCTCGGTCAGTTCATTGACGAGATCGAGGCGGCTTGGGCGGATGATTGCATTCCGTCCAGCTGGCTGCTTGACGAACTGTATGAGTTTGGCAACGAAGCACGACGCTCGCAGCGCGGTCGCCTCGTCATTTCGACCGTGCATGGTGCCAAAGGAAGGGAGTTCGGCCATGTCGCGATCCTCGATGGCGGCGACTGGCGTGAAGCGTCTGATGATGAGCGGCGCCTCTACTATGTAGGCATGACGCGGGCGAAAGAGAATCTGGTTCTTTGTCAGGGAACACTGCGTTCCAATCCATTCTCGCCAGCGCTCACGGGCGAAACGACCTGCCGTTCCCCGTTACCGGCAACCGTCGAACGCCGTCCTGAGTTATCGCTGCGCTACGTTTCGCTTGGGCTGAGAGGCGTATTCCTGGACTTTGCTGGATATAAGCAGCAGAACGATCCGATCCATCGAGAACTTGCGAGTCTTGCCGTGGGCGATCCGCTGTTCATTATTCAACAAGGGGACCGGCGGGAGATTACAACCTCGTCAGGTGTGGTCGTCGGACGCTTTGCCAAAAATGGCCACATCCCGGAGGGCAAGATTGTTCGCGCCGTGGTCGAGAGTTTGGTATGGCGTTCATCGACAATGATCGGCGATCCGGAATTCAGGGGACGATTGAAATCGGAGTCTTGGTGGGTGGTGCTGCCAGCGCTGGTGATTCAACCCAGCGACTCAGCATGAATTCGAATGGGAGATTTTCGACGGTCGCCCACCTCTTCCAGCTCTGCACCACTCACCTCGCAAATGCGGCTCCCAATCCGGCCAGTGATTCAGAACTGATGCCAACGCCCGGACCGTCCGCCAGTAATCATAGCGCGTCGCCTCCGATTTCTCGCTGGCCCATCGTTCCATCACCCAGCGCAGATGCTTGGCCTGCCACTGGCGGGGTTCGCTGATGCTGAAGCGCATCTGTATCGCATGCGCGATGCGCTCACCCCGTTCAATGTGGCCGGAGATGCTCGATTTTGAGCCCGGCAGCGCACGCTTCAGCAAGGTAGCAATGCTCATGGTCGCGCCCCGACGTAGGCGGACACGACATCGACACGATCATGCCCGAGTTCGCGCGCCAGATTCAGCCTGACCTGGTAGTCCACCTCCCTGTCGGGCGATGGTCCTGCCTGCTTAACTGGCGCCGGAAACCCTGACATCTCCTCATAGCGTTCGCAAGCTCGTGCTGCCCGCAGATCGTGATAGCCCTTGATGCCAAATTCGTGCAGGACTTTTCGGGCACGATGGATTTCCCCGTCATTGACCAGTGCCTCAAAGGTCTCGTCAGGTTTGAGGAGGTTCTGTCCGCACCCCAACTGATTCCGAACACGGACTGCATCCATGAGAGCGGCCGAACCTCGTTCGCTGACGGGGACCCAGCGCTCGACCTCCCTGCCTCGGCCGCCTTTGGTTCCTTCCCTGACATCGATCTGTCCACGTTCTCTTGCCTGGCGCTGCCAGTCCGCCAAGTTGGCGAGGATTGCCTCCCGGAGGCGAACACCGAAACTGCGGCACAGCAGGACAATGACGGCCGCCCGCAGCAAATTTTTCGCACGTAAGCCGGCTACCAACATGTCGACGACAGTCCAATCCAACCCGTCCGGTGGGGTGGTGCGCACGGTCTGGCGCCGCCCTACCAAACTCGCCGGGGAGTCGATGCGGATGGTCTTGTCCTGACGAAACGCTTCCAGAGTGATGTTCGCCGAGACAATCAGGTTCTGGGCGTAGCTGACAGCCATGACCTCTTCCTGCACCTGGCTGACCAGATCGGATGCGTAAGCCTCCAGGACACTCTGTTCGATATCGCAGGCATCACGAATACCACGAGTTGCAAGTGCCCAGCGGCAGAATCGTCGCCAGCGTTGGGTATGACTGGCCACCGATCCGAAATGGCCCCGGCCATAGATATCCAACAGTGCCTGATGGCCGGCCCAGTCCATCTGCTTGCCATAGCCAAAATTCCGTTTCGTGGTGAACTTGCTCATGCTGATTTCCAATTCGGTGTGTTAAAGGTGATCGATGACTGAACGCCGGCCACGGGAGGCGAGGATCGAAGCGGGGTGCAGATCACGCACCCACACCGATCATCCGGGGTCCAACCGCACTCCGATCCCCGCCACCCGTTGGTGAGTGTTGAACCGGAATCAGCCGGTCGCTGCGGAGTGCTGGTCGTCGATCACGACCGGGATGAGGCTATTTGGGGCAGGCCTCGTGCCCATGGATTCACGCGCACACCATCGCGAAGGGCTTGCGCCCGGCGGGGGGATGGCTGTCGGCATGGCGGCCGACGGTGCGGTGTTGAATCTCTCATTGACTCACTGCGCACCGGTTCACTCTCATCGCGGGGATGGCAGATTGCCTTGCCTGCTGGCCACCGAAATTCGGCGGCCCCCGTTGTCTTGAGCGTTGGACGTGAGTTTTAGTTGTGGATTTAGTGCAGTGGCAGGATGACTACCAATGCGTCAAAAGGCCCATGGCATCTGGGCGTGCGAGCTTTTTCTATCGCGTCCCGTCTCTTTGACGGCCAGGATGAAAAATAAAAACCGCCGAGGCGGTCATTGCCATGGAATGCAGGGACGAGCGAAGCCGCTATCACTGCC
>JADYZH010000257.1 GCA_020853215.1 Sulfuritalea sp.
GATCGGCGTCCCGTTGATTGCCGCGCCCACCGACGATGAAGCAGGATTCCTGGCGACCAGCGTCTATCAACGCGTGCTCGGCATCCTGCATGGCGACCGCCGCTGCCTGCCGCCGCCAGTCGAGAATTTCATGGCGACCCTGCATCCGCAGGAGCGCGCCGGAATCGACGAGTTCCTTTCCGCCGCGGTGATCGGCGGGCCGCGGACGGTGGCCGACGGGCTGGCGGAATTGCAGCGGGCGACGCAGGCCGACGAGTTGATCCTGGTCTGCGACATCTTCGATGCGGACCTGCGGCTGCGCTCGCTGGATATCGCGGCCGCCGCCTGCGGCCTGCAAGGACCCGGATCCTGAGCTGACCCCGAAACGCGATCTCACTCGTTTACACTTTAGGCGTGGATGATTCGCGCACCGACGAGACGCTGATGCTGGCCTGGCGCGATGGCGATGGGGCGGCCTTCGAGGCGCTCTATGCGCGCCATCGGGCACGGCTGTTCCGTTACCTGCTGCACCAGTGCGGCCGTCGCGAGCAGGCGGATGAAATGTTTCAGGAGATATGGATGTCGGTGATGCGCGCCCGCGGCGGCTACGAGGTATCGGCCAGGTTCACGACCTGGCTCTACCGCATCGCCCACAACCGCGTGATCGACGGCGTTCGCGCGCGCGGCCGGCTGGCCGAGTTCGAGGTCGATGCCGGCGAGGACGAACTGCCCGACCATCCCGCGCCGGCCGGCGAACAGCCGGAGCGGCTGCTCGAACGCGCGCAACTGGCCGGCCGCCTGCTGGCCGCCGTCGGAGCGCTGCCGGCGCCGCAGCGCGAAGCCTTCCTGCTGGCGGTCGAGGGCGGCCTGACGGTCGAGGAAATCGGCAATGCCACGGGTGCCGGCTTCGAAACCGCGAAAAGCCGCCTGCGCTACGCCCACGCGCGGCTGCGTGCGGAACTGGAGGATCTGCGATGACCCAGTCCGAAATGCCCGAATCGAATCGGCGCGAACTCCAGGCCTTGTATCGCGAGGCCGCCACCGATGAGCCGGGGCCCATGCTCGATCGCAGCATCCTCGATGCGGCGCGGGCCGAGCTGAAGTCGGCGGCGGCGTCGAAGGCAAGGCCCGTGCCGTGGTGGAAAGGCTGGCTGCCGGCGACGACGGCGATCGCCGCAGTCGTCGTCGGCGTGTCCCTGACCTGGCGCGTCATGGACGAGCAGGAACGTCAGTTGCGCGAAGAGATGCGGGCGGCGCCGGCTGCAGGCGGGATAACGCGGCAGCCGGCGGCCGACAATGCCGTGGTGGCGGCTCCCGCTTCCGCCGCAAAGACCGCCCCGACGGCAGGGAACGCGCCGGTTGTGCCCCGGAAAGAGGCATCCGGCGCGACGCAGGCAGTGGCGTCGCCGCCTGCCAGCCCCGAGCCGCGCCCCTTCACGGCGCCCGCCGCAGCGGCCACGGTGCCGCTGGAGGTCGAGACCAGGAAGGCCTCGCGGGCCGACGCGCGGGACGAGGGAACCCGGCGCGATGCCGTCGTACAGGACGCCGCACCGGCTGTTTCGCGCGCGGTGGGCAAGCTCGAAGCCGGTCGCCCTGGCGCCAGCAGCGAGACGGATGTTTCGGCATCTTCCCCGCCGGCGGCTAAGGTACTGGCGGCGCCGGAAGCCGCTTCGGCCGAAGCCTGGCTGCGGCGCATCCGCGAACTGCGGGCTGCGGGGCGTGACGCGGAAGCGGCGCAAAGCCTCGACCGCTTCCGCCAGCGCTATCCCGACTTCCCGCTGCCGGCGGATATGAAATAGCTGCCGGACTGGAATTTCATGTGAGAGGCGGCCGTTCCGCGGGGTGGTGGCCAATCAGATCGGGGTGTTTAATTGTCCGGCTTTTGGCTTAGTGGGAGTCAGCTTTGTGCCCATTGCGGACCTAGCCAGTCTAGGAAAGCGGACGCTCAGGAACGTTCAAGGTCAGGGGCGCTGCGCGACGCTTTATCGCGCAGCGTCCCCTGCACTGAGATGTCAGGCCTTGCCATCCCGCATCCCTGCGCGGATGTGCGTTGCTAGTTCCGTCACTCGCTCCAAGTCAAATCCCCGGTGTTCATCGCACACCCTGTCAAAGTAGGAAGCGAGCCACTCATATTTGGCGTAAACGTCCTCGGGGCATGTTGAGTCCGCCGCTTTACTAAGGATCAGTTCACGTATTGGTGTTAATCGGTTCTGCCATAGTTTTTGATCTGTAAAAAACGGATTCCCCATGAAAGGGGGCAGAAAATTAAAAAATAGGTGCCCATCGTCGCTGGGAATCCATGGGGAGCTTCCGGTTATCTCCCGGCCCTCCCACTCAAGTGACAGTTCTTTGGAAAGAATCACGCGAGGAGCTGAAGCCACTTTACTCTCGAGTTCATATGCTTCAATCAAAGCCGGTCCGTATACCAGGCCAGAATCATGAAACAGGTGGCCTCGCGTGATGCCGCCGCGCAGAAGAAATCCAAATTGGATGAGGTTGGATGTAAGAATCAAAAGAGCATTTTGAAGAGCATCTCGGCCATGCGAATTGCTTTCGACACTAAAAACAAGGCAATCTGAGAATTGCGTCATGACCGGATCCCCCGGCCATTTCTGGTCTTCAGGAAGCAGTTTTCTTAACGAGTTGAAGTGACTAGTCACGCCTTGCAATTGAGCGAGTGTCTTACCTAGCATCTTTACGACATGATTGCCCTCTGAGAGAACCGCGTGCTTCCATCCCAAAATATCGAGGAATGCAACCACGCGGTTTTGATACTGGAGTGCGTCCTCGAATTTTCGAGCTTCATCTGCTTGTCGTTTTGCCTCTATCTCTCTCTTGGGTGCGCCGGCTTCCCACTCAGCTTTTTGTAAATCTGCTTGAGCCTCTTCTTGGTCGGTGTACTCGAGGTAGTAAGTCTCGCCCGTTTGTACATTGCTCGTGAGGCTGTACCGTCGGCCGGCGTCTCTCACTGGTAAGCGAACCAACTTATCACCGTCCCGCTTAAAGATTGGATATTCACCGGCAAGGTTTACGGTAATGCTCTGAGGCGTATTCATGGGGGCGGCCTAACAGTTATTCAGACGCAAAAACGTCCGGGTTATTGCCAATAATACGGACACGGCCGAAATGCCTTTAAGGTATTGAATGACGTAGAGATTATCCGATCCCGGTCTCCTTATCAATCGACAATCACACGGATAGGGCTCGAACGTCTACTTCGCGGAAACTTTCCCACCAGCCGCTCCTGGCCGAGTGCGGCAGAACCTTTCTGGCCACCGATTCATCCCCAGGCTTGAGTGAGCAACTCATCAAGGGCGTCCATGATGCGGTTACCCTCCGTAGCCAGCGATTTCACGTACTCACCCAACTGCTCGTTTGGAACCGAGACAATTTCGAGCGGATGCAGGACCACCTGAAGAGTTTCGATTTTGAACGACGGATTAAA
>JADYZH010000258.1 GCA_020853215.1 Sulfuritalea sp.
CCGGTCGCGATGAATCTCCCGCTTGTCCTGGCGAATTTCCATGCGTTCGCGGTGCATGCCGGCAAGGTCGCCGGCGGCCCGTGCCTGGCGGAAGTCGGCGCGATCCCTGGCCAGTTCGCGGTAGTCGGCGCGCAGTTCGCGGCGATCCTGGCGGATTTCGCCGGGGTAGGTGTCGGCCCGCGCCGGGGCGGCAAGCGTGGCCAGGGTCAGCAGTGTGGTGGCGATCAGGCCGACTCGCAAGGTTTGTACATTAGTTCCGGCCGCTGCGCTTGACGTCGTCAAGGCCGACGTTAGCCTGCACTGAAACTTTGTTTTCATGATGACGATCTCCTCAGGTTTGCGGGCCGCGCACCTGCGCCGCCCATGAAGCGCACGATAAGCAGGGATCGCGCGCCTATCTGTGAAAAAGTGTCAGCGGATATTTCAGCCGCCGATTTCGGTTAGCATCGAACGATGGATGCCCACACCCCTGTCCGCGCCGATGCCGCGGTGATTGCGCTGGTCGGCATGGCCCATGCCACCTCGCACCTGTTCCATCTTTTGTTACCGCCGCTGTTTCCGCTCTTGATGCCGGACTTCGGTTTCGGCTATACCGAGGCGGGTTTCCTGATGACGGTGTTCTTCGCCATCTCCGGCGTTGGCCAGGCCCTTGCCGGAATCGTCGTCGATCGTTACGGCGCGCGCCGCGTGCTGATGGCGGGCGTGAGCTTGCTGGCGGCGTCGGGCCTGGCGTTGTCGGCGGCAGCCAACTATCCGATGCTGCTGCTGGCGGTGGCCCTGGCCGGCCTCGGCAATTCGGTGTTCCACCCGGCGGACTTTTCGCTGCTGAACAAGAAAGTGTCGCCGACCCGGCTGGGCCACGCATTTTCGGTGCATGGGCTGTCGGGCAATCTGGGCTGGGCGCTTGGCGCGACGATTTCCGGCATGGCGCTGGCCTGGGCCGGCTGGCGCAGCGCCGGGCTGGCGGCGGCGCTGGTGGCCCTGTGCTGCGTGGCGGCGCTGCAACTGGCGCGGCCGCTGCTGGATGACGACGTGAAAAAAGTCGGCGCCGGCGATACGGCGCCAGGGCCGACCTTCGGCTTCCTCGGCGCCCCGGTGATCTGGCTCTCCTTCATGTTCTTCCTGCTGGTCACGGCGGCGTTCGGCGGCCTGCAGAGTTTTTCCGTGCCGGTGCTGGGCGGCATCTACGGCCTTGGGGCCGCCGCCGCCGTCGCCGCGCTGACCGGCTACCTGCTCGGCTCGGCGGCGGGCATGGTGGTCGGCGGCTTCGTCGCCGTGCACGTGCATGCCCATGATCGCACCGCCGGCGCCGCGCTGTTCGGCGCCGCCGTGTTCGCCGCGGTGCTGGCCAGCGGCCTGCCACCGGCGTGGAGCGTGATTCCGCTGATGGTGGCGGTCGGCGTCGGCGTCGGCCTCGCCGGCCCCTCGCGCGACCTGCTGGTGCGGCGCGTCGCCACCGAAGCGCTGCCCGGCGGCAATGCCTCGCCGGCCTTCGGCCGCGTCTATGGCTTCGTCTATTCGGGGCTCGACGTCGGTCTCGCGCTGGGGCCGCTGGCCTTCGGCATGCTGCTCGATGCCGGCGGCCGCAATGGCGTGCTGCCGGGCGTCGCGCTGCTGCAGGTGTTGGCGGTGCTGACGGTGCTGGCGATGGGCCGCCGCGTCGGCCCGAGGGGGACCACGCCCGGTTAGTGCGGCCGGGCTGTGGTGGGCCGCGCCGGCAAACCCGGACGCCGGCCTGCACTGCCTATTTGTGCGGCATGGTCCATACGCCGTCCCAGGCCGCGGACGGTGGCGTGCTGCCGTAGATGCGGCAACGCTCGAAATAGATCTTCGACGGCCCGTCCTCGGGATTGGCTGCCAGCGCCGCGCTGAAGCAGTGTTCGGCGCCGGCCCAGTCGCGCCGGCGGTAGCGCAGCAGTCCTTCGCTGAAGGCCGCCAGTGCTTCCTCGCGATGGGGGAAGCTGTCTTCCGAGTGGTGGCCCAGCGCTTCGTAGATGGCGACCGGCCTGTCCCTGCCGCGCACGCGGATCAGGTCGATCTCGCGCGCTGCGGCATGGTGGCGGACCGCCTCCCAGGTCGCATCGCAGATCAGGATCGAGGTACCGTAGAACTTGTTGGCGCTTTCCAGGCGCTCGGCGAGGTTGACCCGGTCGCCGACCACGGTGTACTCCATGCGCTTGAGGGAGCCGATGTTGCCGGCGACCACGTTGCCGGTGCTGATGCCGACGCCGATCCGGATCGCCTCGTCGCCGCGCTCGGCGCGCCGGCGGTTGAGCTGGTGCAGGGCGGTCAGCATCTTGTTGCCGACCATCACCGCGTTGCTGGCGTCCTCGTCGCTCTGCAGCACCGAGCCGAAGACGGCCATGATCATGTCGCCGATGTACTTGTCGAGCACGCCGTTGTGGGCGAACACGATGTCCACCATGTCGGTGAAATACTCGTTGAGCAGGGCCACGGTTTCCTTGGCGCCGAGGCGCTCGGAGATCGAGGTGAAGCCGCGGATGTCGGAGAACAGCACGCTGACGTCGCGCCCGGTGCCGCCGAG
>JADYZH010000259.1 GCA_020853215.1 Sulfuritalea sp.
CGCACAGCTGACCGGGGTCGACGCCCGCATGCCCGCGCACAAGCACGGCATGAACTACCGGCCGACGATCAGGCCGCTGGGCAATGGGCGCTTTCGCATCGACGGCATGATGCTGCACATGGCGGGCCAGTGGGAGTTCGCCTTCGAGGTCCAGGCCGGCACGGAACACATGCGCCTGACCCATGACGTCCGGGCTCACTGAACGCCGCGTGCGTCGAGGGCTTTGCGCGGCCCTGCCGCTGCTGTTCGCGCTTGCCGCCACGGCCGCCGAAGCCATCCGCTTCGATGCCGCCGAACTCGAACGGATCGCGGCCCATGGCCCATGGCCGTTGCAGTGGGCCCCCGATCCCGGCAACCGGGTGTCGGCCCATGCCGCGGCGATACGCCTCGGCCATGACCTGTTTTTCGATCCGCGCCTTTCGGCCGGCCGGCGCCTGTCCTGCGCCAGTTGCCACGACCCGGCGCGCGGCTTCCAGGATGGCCGCGCCGTGGCGCGCGGGCTGGTCACCGGCATCCGCAACACGCCGGGCTTGTTCAATGTGCGCCACCAGCGCTGGTTCGGCTGGGATGGCGGCAACGACAGTTTGTGGTCGGCCAGCCTGCGGCCCATCCTCGACCCGCGCGAAATGGGCGGCAAGGCGGCGCGCGTGGCGCGGACCCTGCGCAGCAAAACCGTGCTGGCATGCCATTACAGCCGGGCCTTCGGCAAACCTCCCGATGCCGACGACCCGCACTTCATGGTGAATGTCGCGAAAGCCATCGCCGCCTGGCAGGAGACCCTGGTCTCGCCGCCGACGGCCTTCGACCGCTTCCGCGACGCCTTGCGGCAGGGCGATGCGCAGGCGGTGGCCGCCTATCCGGCGGCGGCGCAGCGCGGCCTGCGCCTGTTCCTCGGTCGCGGTCAGTGCGCCACCTGCCATGCCGGCCCGCTATTTACCAACGGGGAATTCGGCGACATCGGCAGGCCCTTCTTCATCAAGCCGGACGGCGTCGACCCGGGCCGCCAGGGCGGCATCAAGCGCCTGCTGGCGAGCCCCTGGAACCTGCTCGGCGCGCATAACGACGACGCGACGGTGAACAATGCCACGGCAACGAGGCACCTGCGGCCCGAACATCGCAACTTCGGCGAATTCAAGGTCCCGACGCTGCGCAACCTGACCCTGACCGCGCCCTACATGCACGACGGCAGCCTGGCCACGCTGCGCGACGTGGTGAGGCACTACTCGGAACTCGACCAGGAACGCCTGCATAGCGACGGCGAGCGCATCCTAAGGCCGCTCAAGCTGTCCGAGGGCGAAATCGATGATCTCGTCGCGTTCCTCGAATCGCTCTCACCCGCGACACCCCTGCCGCCGCCAGGGGTGCCAGAGCTCGTTCCGGCCTGTCGCGCGCCGTAGAACCGGCGCCGACTTTTGGCCGAAGCGGTCAGCGACACTTGTTCCGCGTCGGCTCTGGTTCGTTCGGTTCGTTCACAACTAGTCCATTGGGACCATTCAATCGGCTGTCGCCGCTCGAAAGCGTGACATATCCATGGAATAACTTGGCGCCAGTGGGCACGCGATCGATTCAAGCGCTACCCCGAGGTGGCGTGCAGTGTTTGTCCCGTATTCGACAAAGCTTACCGTGGGAGAGAAAGCAATGAAATCTGGCAAGAATCGCGTGGTGTGCTCGCTGGTCGTTGCAGGCGCCGTCTTCACGGCACTGGCCGGCAGCACTGCGGCGCAAGCCGCTTCGGTGACCTACAGCACGAGTTTCAGCAGCGTCACCGATCTTGCCAACCAGGCCATCGGCCTCACCCAGTTCAATCCGGGGCTGGGAACGCTGCAATCGGCGACATTCATGCTCGACGCCACGATGACTACGCAGATCTACGCGGCCAATGACGGCAACTTCTACGCCGGCTGGGACAAGCTGGACTACTCCCTGTCGCTCACCGGCGCGGCGCCCTTTAGCGATGTGTCAATCACCGCCAGCAATGCGCCGATCCGGATTGTCGGTAACGGCACGCCGGACAGCACTTTCACTTTCGCTGAGTATCAAAATGTTGTCGGGCAGGGGCCGATGTGGATCGCCGCCGGACCGTCCCTTACGGCCGGCAATACCTTCGTCAAGGCCGCCATGGGTGACTTCATCGGCACTGGCAATCTGAGCTTCTTCCTGACCACGCTCAACTACGACGCGTTCGCCATTGCCGGCTCGCAAACCGGTGGCAATCCGCCGTCGAGCCAGGGCCTGAGTACCAATATCGTGGCCAACCTCGGCGTGACCTACGTCTACGCCCCGATCCCCGAACCCGAAAGCTACGTCCTTCTGCTGGCCGGCCTTGGAATGGTAGGAGCAATCGCTCGGCGCAGGAAGTTGGCGACTTGAAACCTAAATGCTTTTTTTGGAAGATGTCCGAGATTAGTCTGTAGCATTCATTCGACTTTCTGGAACCGACGATCAGATCAATTGTCGGCAATGGGGGCGTAGTGAGTTTCGGCCATGCAGAGATAAGCGACGCTCGACGCTGGAACTTCAATTAGTGCTGCCGGCCAAGACCTGCCTGTCGTCATTTCTGCTAACCGATAATTCTAGAGGCAGCTTCACTTCGGAACCTGACATACAGTCCACGAAGGCGTCTCGACCAAGCGTGCTGCTCCTTTCTCCGCTCGGCCCGGTCAGCGATGCATCGGTTTAGCGGCCACGCAGAATGGAACCGAAGCCTACAGCGGAGCGGGCTTCAGATATGACGAAGGCGAGCCACCCTCCCTAAGCAGAGAATACGCACGAGGTTTCAATCCGCGATCACATAGATCAGCAAGAGGAGGCATCAGGTGAATCAACCTCAGAATCTAGCCACCAAGTCGAAGATGTCCGCACTGACTTCAATTTGGGTCAACTCATCCTTGGCGGTAATGGTCGTCGGCCTGCTTGCACTCAATGTAGCCACTCTGATGATCAACGACGTCCACTCCGAAGGGTATCGGTTTCTTGAGCGGCTTATCGGGATTACAGTTTCAGCGGCTACCTTGCACGATATCCTCGCTAATAGTCCCACCCAGGCCCGAAAGGCCGAGGTCGAATCGAGAACAAAGGCAATACGGGCTGAGAGGGATGAGGTAGCCAAGCGACATGAGGAACTGGCTGGACAGCATCGGAAGCTTTCCAGTGACCACGCCAACCTCCAAGGAAAGCACAAAAAATTGTCAGTCGATCATAGTGACCTGAAGGCGCAATCCTTAAATCGGGCAAATGTTGTACGAGCAACCTCGCAACGAATTGGATCAAGAGTCGCCACCGTCGGAGCACGGGGGGTCTCCAGTTTTTTGGCACGAATCACTCCCGGTGCTGGTGCTGCTGTAAGCGCTGGTGTATTAGCATGGGACCTCGCTGATCTTTGTGAGACGATGAAGGCGCTCGGCGATTTAGATGCTGCCTTCGGACACGGTCTTCTTAACCCAAAGAGGGTATGCGGCCTAACAATACCGAGCTGGAATTAGGAGCGCCGAGATCGTTGTAGCTGCTCAGCCGCCTTCGTTTCCTGCATCAGGATGCCAGACCACTCGCTTCGGTGGAGCACTACGGACCACCTCAGTACCAGCAATTGCACAACTAGCGTCAGATTAGAACCGGGTCGAACTGCGTCATTCGATGGCGATCCAGATGATATTTTTCCGCAGCCGGTCAACTGCTGCCGTACGACGTCCGCGAACAGGCCGGCCCAGCAACCAATGGAATTCTCAGGCATCACCCGCAGCCACCATTGGGTAACCGCTCGTAGGTCAGGAGGTTGTGTTGGCCGACCGCTTGGCGTTTCAGGCTGCTATCGCACGGCGACTCGACGCCGACATTTGAGTCGTTGGTAAGCAGACGCCAGATTACTGGAGGTAACTTGATGCCGGGTAACGACCGCCTGTTTCAGTTGCTGAGCGAACTGGACGACCCAGAGCTGAAGAATGTCTGGACGACTTGCCTTGGCAAGGCGCCCGTGGACGAGAATTTCGCGCCGGGCAGCAAGGCTTACAAGGTTATCGTGATCAGCAAGGAATGGCGCGCGGTGCATGGCCATACCCTGCGCAACCGGTTCCGGAATGATCATGATCTGCCGTGGAAACGAATCCTCATCGACGTTGCAGACAAGATGAAGCCGGGTCTCCGCTGGACAAAATTCAGGATCGACGACGACCATACAGAGGAGGAAATTGAGACGGCGATCCTCGGCTTCTTCGACGAACTCGTGAAGCTCCAGTGGGAGAAGCTTTCCGAGGAAGACCGGCAAAAGATGGTGAACAACATCAATGACTCGTTGGATCACACGGGCGAGGTCATTCGTGCCAAGGGGAATCGAGCGGGATTTGTGCCCGTGACCGTATCGTCGCTGTCGTCCGGCATTACCGCAGGTCTTCTGGGTGGTGGCGGCGCACTCCTTGTGGCGCAAACCACGGCGGCCGGTGTCGTTGGCGGCTTGGTCGGCGGGGTCTTGTCCCAGATTGGGCTCTGGATCGTGGTCAGGATTTTCGGTTGGTGGTCGGGCGCGCAACTGTTGTCGGGCGGTGGGGCCGCCATGGTGGGGGGCATCCTGGTCTCGACGCCGGCGCTGATCGCCTTCATCGCCAATGCCTTGATGTCGACCTCGTATCGCAAGACCATCCCGGCGACCCTGTCGCTGCTCTGCGCCCATGAAATGCGCAAACAGCTTGCCAAACTGGAGGACACATCGTGACCCCAATCCTCATGCAGGTTCCTCCGGAACAGTGGATCAAGTTGGCCACTGGTGCGGCTTTTGTCGATGGTTCGATGGTCAAGGATGCGATTTCGAAGCAGGTAGTGACCCATCTGCAGCCGGCCGGGGCGCTGACTAAGGTCTTGGCCAACGGTCCGCTGGGCGCACTCGATGCTATTTCGTCGGTTGCCGCCAACGCCCAACTGGTTCAGATCAAGAGCCTTTTGGAGACCCTGCAAACCGTAGCGACTATTGGTGCCGCCGCCTCGGTGCTGAACCTTGGGGTATCGATCGGCGGCTTTGCTCTGGTGCTGTCGAAGCTCAAGGCCATGGATGCCAAGCTGGATGGCATTGCCAGGCAGCTCAATGCCATCGCCAGGACGCTCGACACCGATTTCCGCGCCAAAGGCTATAGCGCTCTGAACCGTGCGGAATCGGCATTCGAACTGTCTTCGCCTGCTGAGCGAAAGCGGTATTGGCAGGAGGCGGAACGGGACCTCGACTACCTCGTACAACATTTCTTTCAGAAACTGGTGGGGTTGGGACTCGATGATCCGGAGGCGCTTGCCGCGAATTCACGCACGCGCTTTGTCATGGCAGGCACGATCAGTAGTCAGGATGCCAGGGATGCGCTCCACTGGTTGCTCGCCTGTGCCGGCGCACGAATCGAGATCCTTCTCTGCCTAGAAGAGCCGCGCGCCGCGGCGAAGCTCGCCGACAATATCCGCCAGTGGATGACCGGCATACAGATACCGGCCAAGGAACTGGCGCAGCAACGTTTGGGCGGGCGGCCGGTTCCTCCTGCGCAAATGCAGACGGTGACGGCCGAGGCCGTCAGCCTGAGTACCTTCTTGAGCCGTTCAGCGACAACCTACGGCGACCGGGCACTGCTCTGCAATACCCTGCATGATCGGCAAGTGGATACACAGAAGTACGTGATGGACGTGCGACGCCCTTCTGATCCGGTGATGTTGATGCTTTCGGAGCCCGAATACTGATGTAATTGAGGCGAACGCTTACTGGCCAGGAAGGACACACCGCGAGCGTGGCGTGGTTCAAATTTTGGCAGGAAGCTCACGATCGGAGAAAGCTAGATCTCGGCCATATGGGAGTCTCCACATACGGCCGACCTGCTTTCCGTGCGAACCTGCGCTAAACGGCTGCTCCACATGAATGACCTGCCATCGAACATCTCATAGCTTGACCGTCCGCAGAGGGTACGATCCGGGCATCGACCTGAAATGGCGGCCGTCCGCTTCGGCCGATCACCCGACGCCCGCCGTCCCGCCAGCGCCGACTTTTTACTGGTCTGCTGCCCAATGCGTGTGAGGCTGGCTTCAGCCAGCCGGGCACGTTGGTGGATGACAGTCCCGTCCTGCATTCCGC
>JADYZH010000260.1 GCA_020853215.1 Sulfuritalea sp.
GCCCCAGCACGCGCTGATAGACGGCATTGCGCAAGTCTGCGGTTACCCGCTCGCCGATCCACGACACGATGTAGAAACGCGCCGAGATGACAAGCGCCCAGAAACCTGCCAAGCCAAACAGGGCGAGGAAATGTCCGTTCAGGCTCAAGGCGCCGAGCAGGCCGCCGTTCTTCCGCGCTTTGTCGCCGAAGCCGAAATCGATCAGGTCGCGAAATGCCAGCGGCACCACCAGGATGGTGGCCGACCCGAGGCAGAGCAGCATGAACGCCAGTACAACGCGCGCACGGTAAGGACGCAGGAAGGGTAGCAGGCCTTTCAGCGGTGAAAGGCGTCGCGGCGTCAGGGACGGAGTTGCAGTGTCTGGGAGCATGCGCAATTATCCTTGCTCCTCGAGCACCCTGCTCGCCGGTGTCGAGCCTTTCCGCAACGGATTCTCCCGCCGCCCTGCCAACCAAGGCAGATGACTCAGGGACAGGGGTCGGGTCGAAAACCAAAACGCAGCGCAACGTCGCGCCGCCGGATGCGCTGCAGCGGCATTCCTTGCCAGAACAGTTGTGCGTCCCCGGCGATCGCAGCGAGCAATGCCTCATCTGTCGCCGGCGCACCACGCACATCAATGCAGGCGCCAAGAAAACCCACAAGTTCGCGGTCGTCCAGTAGTCCGAACCCGAGCGAAGTTTCCAACAGGGCACTGCCCTCGTCATCGATGTATGCGGCGGTTGCGGGTCCGGTCATGGCACCGGTATGCGCGATCAGCGCGCCATCGACTTGCAGGCGCAACACCAGCGGGGTGTATTCGAGAGCGACGTACACCGCCTGCGGTCCGTTGCTGAAAATCCAGTTACCCGAGTCATCCGGGCCATAGCGGCTGTTGATGAATGCAATCAGGCCGGCATGGCTTACGATCTCGCCCTTCAAGCGCCAGCGGCCGCGCCGGTCGAGGGAAAGCCATCCGTAGCACGCCGGAACATAGGGCCACTTGACAGTGACGGCGGAGCCGTAAAGGGTCAAGATGAGCCACACGTGAACGCGAAGAGGGCCGCGGCCCCCTTCTGTTCAAACGGGTCGGCAAGCCTCAATGATGATGCCCATGCTCGCCATGGACATGGCCATGCGTTATCTCTTCCGCAGTCGCCACGCGAACTCCCGTCACGGTGCAGGAGAACAGGAGCGAGATGCCGGCCAGCGGGTGATTGCCATCAACGACGACCTTGTCATCGGCGATGTCGGTAATGGTAAACAAACCATCCTCGCTCTCGCCATCCTCGGCGCCGCGCTCGAACTGCATGCCGACTTCAATGTTTTCAGGGAACAGCTGGCGCGGTTCAATCGCTACCAGGTCCGCGTCGTATTCACCAAACGCGTCTTCAGGCTCCAGCTTGATTTCCAGCTCATCACCGACTGCCTTGCCCTGCAGTTCCTCCTCGATGCGGTCGAATATGCCCCCATAGCCGCCATGCAGATAGACCAGCGGGTTGGTGCCTTCGTCGATCGAAGCCCCCTCCGTGTCGCGCACGCTGTAGTTGAGAGTGACGACGGTATTCCTAGCGATGAGCATGGTGCCTTCCTTTGCCATTGAGGCCTTTGACGAGCTGATAGACCTCGGCGGCATGCCCTTTCGGTTGCACATCGTAGAGGGCGTGACGAACTATGCCTTCCTTGTCGACGATGAATGTCGAACGTATTACACAGAGCTTCTTGTGGCCGTCCCGCTCGCGGAACTGGGACACGCCGAACTTGCGACAGACTTCGCCTTCCTCGTCGGACAGGAGGCGTACCGACAGGCCATGCTTGTCGCGGAAATCCGCGTGCGAGAGGCAATCGTCACGCGAGACGCCGAGGATGACGCAGTCGAGCCGGGCAAATTCGCTTTCATGGTCCGAAAAATCGGCGGCCTCCAGCGTGCAATAGGGCGTGCCGTCACGCGGATAGAAAAACAGCACCGCATTCTGCCTGCCGCGCAGGGACGTGAAATCGAACCATTCCATATCAGCGTCCGGCAATGAAAACTCCGGTGCCTTTTCTCCTTGATGCAGCATGCGGTTCTCCTCCTCAGGGGAACTCGATTCATTCTAACCGAGTCTGCCGGGAGAAAATCAAGAGGCGTCCGGCCCGCTATTGGCAGCGGATTCCGCCGGTGGGGTTTCCTCCTGCCGATGCTGGCTGGCGATGTATTCGAGGGAACGCATCTCCACCAGGCGGCTGACCGTGCGCTGGAATTCAGCAGCCTGCACCCCCTGCGTGTAGAGTTCTTCCGCGGCACACGCCGCGCCGACGATGAACTTGACCCGATGGTCGTAAAGCACATCGACCAGCCAGGTAAACCGCCGTGCTTCGCTGGATTTGTCCGGACCCATTTTCGGCACACCGGTAAGGAACAGGGTGTGATTGTGGCTGGCCAGCCAGAGGTAGTCGTTTTGCGAGCGCGGACCTCCGCACAGCGTGGCGAAATCGAACCAGATCACACCCGGTGCCCGGGACACCACGGGCAGCGTGCGCCCCAGCACTTCAATCGGGCGGGCATGGCCGCTTCCGCCGGCGATCGCGTCGAAGGTTTTCACGAGGGCCGCGCGGTTGGTGCTATCGCCTCCAGCCAGGTAGACGCTGGCCTGTTCCAGCAGGCGCAGGCGGTAATCGACCCCCGCATCTATCTTGATGACATCCAGCTTCTGTTGCAGTAGGTCGATGGTCGGCAGGAAGAGTTCGCGCTGCAGTCCGTTGGGATAGAGCCCGGCTGGCGCATAGTTCGATGTGATGCAGAACAGTACGCCGGCATCGAACAGGGCCTTCATCAGGCGCCCCAGGATCATTGCGTCGGCAATGTCGGATACGTGAAATTCATCGAAACACATCAGCCGCGTTTCCCGAGCGATACGCGCGGCAACCTTTGCCAGCGGATCGGACTCGTTGCGATACTTGCCCAGGGACCCGTGGATCTCCTGCATGAAAGCGTGGAAATGCACGCGGCGCTTGCGCTGGTAAGGCACGGCGGCGAAGAAGCAGTCCATCAGGAAGCTCTTGCCGCGCCCCACGCCGCCCCAGAACCAGACCCCGCGCGGCAATTCCGGACGTACCAACAACTTCCTGAGCCTGCTCCGACGCGCCGCCTTGAGCGCCAGTAGATCGTCATAGAATTTCTGCAGTCGTTGCGCGGCGACCAACTGGGCAGGATCGGCCTTGATGCCGCGCAAAGCCAGCGCAGCATTGAAGCCTTCGATCATGCCGTCCTTGGGGACCTTGAGTATCTTGTGCGGCATCAATGAAAAGGGCGGCCGGGAGAACCCGCCCGCCCTGTTAGGGGGTTGGCCCGATTCTAAAAGTGCAGCGGCCGCTTGTCGACGGCCAGCGCCGCTTCATGCACCACCTCCGACAAGGTCGGATGGGCATGGCAGATGCGGGCGATGTCTTCCGCCGACGCATTGAACTCCATGGCGGCCACGGCTTCGGCGATCAGCTCCGAGGCGTTGGCGCCGATGATGTGCACGCCGAGGATGCGGTCGGTTTTTGCACAGGCCAGCATCTTGACGAAGCCGGTGGTGTCGCCCTGCCCCAGCGCGCGCCCGTTGGCGGCGAAGGGGATCTGACCGGCGCGATACTCGACGCCCTCGTTCTTCAGTTGCTGTTCGGTCTTGCCGACCCAGGCGATTTCCGGGTGCGTGTAGATGACCCAGGGCACGGTGTCGAGGTTAACATGGCCTTTCTGGCCGGCGATGCATTCGGCGACCATGACGCCTTCTTCCATGCCCTTGTGCGCAAGCATCGGGCCGGGAACCACGTCACCCACCGCCCAGACGTTGGGCAGGTTGGTGCGACAGTTGTGGTCGACGTTGATGTAGCCGCTCGGGCGCAGTTCGAGGCCGACGTTTTCGGCGCCGAGCCCTTGCGTGTTCGGCACGCGGCCGACGGAGACGATCAAGCGGTCGCATTGCAGGCTCCGGGGCTCGTCGCCAAGTTCGTAGTCGATCGTGACGCCCTTCTTGCCGGTTTCTACCTTGGTGATCTTGACCCCGAGCTGGATGTTGAGGCCCTGCTTCTGCGTAAAGGTCTTCCAGGCTTCCTTGGCCACGGCCTGGTCGGCGGCGGCGAGGAAATCGGCCATGGCTTCGAGGATGGTGACTTCGGAGCCGAGCCGCTTCCAGACGGAGCCCAGCTCCAGGCCGATCACGCCGGCACCGATCACGCCGAGGCGCTTCGGTGTGGCATCAAAATCAAGAGCACCCGCATTGTCGCAAATGATCTTGTTATCGACCGGGATGCCCGGCAGGTGGCGCGCCCTGGACCCCGTAGCGACGATGACGTGGGTGGCTTCGATGATCTCGCCATTGACGTCCACGCGCCAGCGGTGGTCCTCACGCCCGATGAATTTGCCGTGGCCGGGGAGCAGCGTGACCTTGTTCTTCTTGAACAGGCCCTTGATGCCGCCGGTGAGCTGGGTGACGATGTTGTCCTTGCGCTTGATCATCGTCGCCACGTCGATCTTGACGCCTTGGGCGGAGATGCCGTGCATCTGGAAGCCGTGCCGCGCTTCCTCGAAGAGTTCGGACGAGCGCAGCAAGGCCTTGGACGGAATGCATCCGACGTTGAGGCAGGTACCGCCGAGGCGGACTTCGCCCTTGGGATCGGCATAGGACTCGGACTCTATGCAGGCCGTGGACATGCCTAGTTGCGCGCAGCGGATCGCGGCGACGTAGCCGCCGGGGCCGGCGCCGATGACGACTACATCAAATTGTCTGTTTGCCATGTCGCGATCCTCAAACATCGAGCAGCAGGCGCGCCGGATCTTCAAGCGCCTCCTTCATGGTGACGAGGCCCAGCACCGCCTCGCGACCGTCGATGATGCGGTGGTCGTAGGACATGGCGAGGTAGTTGATCGGGCGGATCACGATCTGGCCGTTCTCCACCACGGCTCTGTCCTTGGTCGCATGTACGCCGAGGATGGCCGACTGCGGCGGGTTGATGATCGGCGTCGACAGCATCGAGCCGAACACGCCGCCGTTGGAGATGGAGAAGGTGCCGCCGGTGAGTTCCTCGATCGAGATCTTGCCGTCCTTGGCTTTGGTACCGAATTCGGCGATCTTCTTCTCGATCTGGGCCAGCGACATCTGGTCGGCATCACGCAGGATCGGCACCACCAATCCGCGCGGGCTGCCGACGGCGATGCCGATGTCGAAGTAGCCGTGATATACGATGTCGTTGCCGTCCACCGAGGCGTTGAGTACCGGGTACTTTTTCAGTGCGGCGACCGCGGCCTTGACGAAGAAGGACATGAAGCCCAGCTTGACGCCGTGTTCCTTCTCGAACTTTTCCTGGTACTTCTTGCGCATTTCCATCACCGGCGCCATGTTTACCTCGTTGAAGGTGGTCAGGATGGCGTTGGTGGACTGCGACTGCACCAGGCGTTCGGCGACGCGGGCGCGCAGGCGCGTCATCGGCACGCGCTGCTCCGGGCGGTCGGCGATGATGGCGTCGGCATTGATCACGCCGGGCTGCGGCAGGGCCGCCTTCGGCGAAGAAGTCGGCGCCGGCGACACGGCGGCTTTAGCGGTCGCAACGACCAGCGCGGCGCTTCTGGCAGCGCCACTGACGTCTTCCTTGAGAATGCGGCCGCCACGCCCGGAGCCCTGAACGTCCGCGGCCGAGATGCCTTTCTCGTCCATGATCTTGCGCGCCGCCGGCATTGCCGTTGCCGCCACGGCTGCGGGAGTCGCCGCAGGAGTCGCTGCTGGTTTGGCGGCGGCGGGCGCGGCTGCAGTGGCCTTGGCCTCGGTGTCGATCCGGGCGATGACTTCGCCCGAGGTCACCGACTCGCCGTTCTGCTTGAGGATATTGACGATCACGCCGGCATCAGGTGCCGGCAGTTCGAGCACGACCTTGTCGGTTTCGATGTCGATCAGGTTCTGGTCGCGGGCAACAGCGTCACCCTCCTTGACGTGCCAGGCTGACAGGGTGGCTTCGGCCACTGATTCGGACAGTTGCGGGACTTTGACTTCGATAATCATGGTTTCTCCGTTATTCCTTGATGCCGAGGGCAGCGTTGACGACTTCCTTCTGCTGCTGGGCGTGTTTGGCGGCGTAGCCGACGGCAGGGGACGGCGATGAACTGCGGGCCACCGCGTCAAGTATCTGTCCCTTCTTGATCAGCCGTTCCAGGCGATGGTGCTTGGCATACCAGGCACCCTGGTTCATCGGCTCTTCCTGACACCAGATCAGTTCCTTGAGGTTGGGATACTTCTCCATCTCCTCGAACAATCGGCGATCGTCGAAGGGATACAGCTGCTCGACACGGACCAGAACGACGTTGTCGACCTTCTTTTCGCGCCTTGCGGCGAGCAAGTCGAAATACACCTTGCCGGCGCAGGTGACCATGCGCGTGATCTTCTTCGGGTCGAGCTTGTCGATCTCGCCGATGATGGTCTGGAAGGTGCCGTTAGCCAGTTCCTCGAGAGAACTGGTGGCGTCCTTGTGGCGCAGCAGCGATTTCGGCGTCATCACGATCAGCGGCTTGCGCTGCTTCCTCAGCATCTGCCGGCGCAGCATGTGGTAGACCTGCGCCGCGTTGGACGGCACGCAGA
>JADYZH010000261.1 GCA_020853215.1 Sulfuritalea sp.
CGCACAGCGCGCAGCCCTTGCAGGTGTAGGGATTGACGGTGATCGAGAACAGGCCGCCGCTGCCCTTCTGCTTCTTCTCGCGGTTGCCCCAGTAGGGCTTGGTGGCGGAGAACTGGAAGCCGCCGAGATGGATCTGCAACTGCGTGAATTCGGCGGCGAGGCCGGCGCGCTCGGCTTCGGGGGTTTCAGCCAACACGGCATCCATGGCGCGGTCGAACAGCGGGCGGACGAAGCCGCCTTCATTGTCGACCAGGGCGCGCAGCTTCTTCTCGATGGACCGCGCGGCGCGGCGCAGGTAGCGCGTCGGCGTGCCGCCGGTCTCGATGCGGTTGATCGCCGTGTTCAGCACGTCGCCGACCGAGCTGACCAGGCCGGGGATGGCCGAATCCGGGCATTCCACGTAGCAGTTGCCGCAGGCCGTGCAGTTCTCGGCGATCCATTCCGGATGCTCGAAGCGGATGCCGGTCATGTCGCGGAATACTCCGGTCGCGGCCGGCACCAGCGAGGCGCCGATGAAGGGATCGACGATGTTGTCGTTGCCCTTGCCGGTCAGGTAGAAGTTCCCGGTCTGTTCCCAGAAGCGATGGATGTCGCCGACCTTGCCCAGTTGCGCGCCGTCGGGTGCCGGCAGCTGGCGCAACATGACTGGCAGGCCGGCTTCCTTCTTGACGAAGCCCTTGCGCGTGACGCCGACTTCCTTCTCGACGATTTCGGTCAGTTCGGTGAAGCCGCGGCGCACCACGCGCAGGTTGTCGGCCACCACGCGCGCGCCCTTGCCGCCGAACTTGGACTGCAACTGGGCTTCGATCGCGGTGAACAGCGCATCCTCGGTGAGGCCGGCATTGGCCATGGTCGGGCTGGCGGCGAAGAAGGCGCCCTGGAAGGCGATACCCTGCATGCGCAGTTGCAGTTCGGCGGCGCCGGCCTCCTCGCGGGCGATCTGGAAGGCATCCAGGTAGAACACGCGGATCTCGTTATCGACGATGAACTTCTGCGCCCAGAGCGGGAAGCCGGCCCAGGTTTCCTTGCCGAGGTTGGACTGGATGATGAAGAAGCCGCCCTTCTTCAAACCCGAGAGCGGATTGCTGTGGCCGAATACCGCCGGATCGGGCGAGAGCACGACATCGACATAGACGTATTCGCAGTTGATGCGGATCGGCTCGGGTGCCGCCGAGAGGTAGTAGGTGGTCGGCTGACCCTTCTTCTCCGAACCGTACTTCGGGTTGGCCTTGATGTCCCAGCCGAGCAATTCGAACAGGGTCATCGCCAGGTTCTTGCCGGTGGTGATGGCGCCCCAGCCGCCGACCGAATGCATGCGCACCGTGATCGCACCCTTGGGCAGCAGGTTGGGGTTCTCCGAGCCGCGCACGCCGAGGGCGCGGATGTTCGGATACTTGTCGGCGAGGTCCTGCTGGTGCACCTCATCCTTCGGGTTCAGCGGATCGCGCGCGAAGTCGATCGAGAGGTAGAAGAACTTGCGCTGCGCCGCGTCGGGCAGCATGTTCTCGACGGCGCCGATCAGTGCTTCGGGTTGCAGGTCGCGTGAACCGAGGCCGTAGCAGCCGGAATACAGGCGTGGCATTTCGGCCGCGGCATATACCGCGTAGCCGGCGTAGGGCGCCTCCTTCTGTCCCTGCGCCGCGGCCATGCCGTTTTCCACGCACTTCATCAGCGTGGCGCGCACTTCCCGCATCACCGGCAGGTCCTCGGCGAGGGGCTGGTCGGTGCGTTCCAGCACCACGACGCCTTTCTTGCCGCGCAGCACGCGGCCCAGCAGGTCGCCGGGGAAGGGGCGGAACATGGTCAGATTGACCACGCCGACTTTCAGCTTGCGCGTCTCGCGCAGGTAGTCGGCGACGGCCTCGGCCTGCACGATCATGCTGCCCATGCCGAGGATGACGTAATCGGCATCCTCGGTCTTGAAACCCGACACGCGCTGGTAGCCGCGCCCGGTAAGGGAAGCGAACTCGTCCATGCAGCCGTCGGCCAGGGCCTCGACGTGGTCGAAAAAATACGGGCGCTGGCCGGCCGTGGCCTGCATGTAGGCGTCCTGGTTCTGCACCGAGCCCGACAAGAGCGGCAGGTCCACGTCCCAGATCGCCGGTACGCGGCGCCGCTTCGGCCCGTAGAGCATCTGCTGCGCCGGGGTCGGCGAATCGATCATGTCGTCGGGCTTGCCACAGAACTCGGCCACCAGTTCGCGCTCGGGCAGCACGCAGGATTCGATCAGGTGGCTGGTGAGGAAGCCGTCCTGGCCGATGATGGCCGGCGTCAGCGACAACTCGGCCAGCTTGCGCCCGATCAGGTTGAGGTCGGCCGCCTCGGTGGCGTTCTTCGCCATCATCTGGATGAAGCCGGTGTCATCGACGCAGTGGTAGTCGTCGTGGCCGGCATGCACGTTGAGCGAGGCCTTGGTGATGGCGCGGCAGCCCATGTTGAGCACGTAGGGCAGGCGCTTGCCGACCGCCGCGTAAAGCGATTCGTGCATGAAGGCGACGCCCTGCGCGGACGAAAAGTTGCTGGCGCGCAGCCCCGTCATTGCCATGCCGGCGGTGACCCCCGCGGCGGCATGTTCCGATTCCGGCTCGATGAAAATCAGCGGCTTGTTCGAGATGTTGAGGTGGCCCTTGGCGACCTCCTCCGCCCAGTACTCGCCCATCTGCGTCGAGGGCGTGATCGGGTAGGCGCCGGCGGCATCCGAGGACTCGCGCTCCACGTGAATGACGGCGGTATTGCCGTCCACTGCATCGCGCACCCCGGGGTACTTGACCTTGCCCGCGGCGACGCCGGCGCCGGTTTGCGGCAGCAGGGTGGAGGAAAATATTTTCTTGATCATCGACAGGCTCATGGCAGCTTCCTCAAAAACGGATTCAGACGTGCAGCGGCAGGACTTCGTTGCGCAGGATCTTCTTCGCCGCCGCGCCCTTCACGGCGTGGTCGGGGGTCTCGAACCAAACGATGGCGCCGGTGGGGCAGCGCTCGATCGGTTCGCGCGTGGCCTGGTCGTTCCAGTCGTAATTGACCACGGCCAGATTCCTGGCGAGTTGCATCAGTTTCAGCGGCGCGTCGGCGACGCATTTGCCGCAGGCGGTGCAGGCGACCTCGCAGGAGGCTTCGGCGGTGTCGCCGTCCGCCTGGTTCTTGCAGGCGACCCAGAGGCGGTGGCTGACGGCTTCGAGGCTGAACAGGCCCTTGGGGCAGACCTCGACGCAGTCGTTGCAGGCCGAGCATTTCTCGCTATCCACCACCGGCAGGCCATGCAGGTCCATGTGGATGGCATCGAAGGTGCAGACGTTGGCGCAATCGGCCAGGCCCAGGCAACCCCAGGCGCATTCCTTGCCGCCGCCCGAGACCACGGCCGCCGCGCGGCAGGTCTTGAGGCCTTCGTAGCGCGCGCGCAGGAAGGCGACATGGCGGCCGCCGCCGCAGGCCAGGCGCGCCACCTGCTTTTCCACCGTGCCGGCGGCGACGCCGAGCAGGTCGGCGATGCCCTGGCGCTGCTGCGGCGAACTGACCGTGCATTTGGCGGGAATGGTATCGCCGCCGACCACCTTCTCGGCGAAGTCGCGGCAGCCGGCCTGGCCGCAGGCGCCGCAGTTGGACTTGGGCAACAGGTCCTCGACCTGGCCGATGCGCGGGTCTTCGAAGACGTAGAGCTTCTTGTTGGCGATGGCGAGCAGCAGCGCGAGCAGCACGCCCAGACCGGCCATGAAGCCACCTGCCACCGCGAGATTCGTCAACGACTCCAACGTCGCCCTTCCCCCGTAATGCGATTTGGTTTAGATCTCAATAAACCGCACGTCGAACATGGTCTTCCCGCCACGCCCTTTCATGCCCGGTGCGTGTCAGGCACGGGTGCCAACCGAAAGGGAAACGGCGATCCAGAAAGCTCCGGCTCCAGCCTTGAGGGCGGACACCGTCACTCCAATCACGTCGCAGCCGGGAGTTGCTCCCGATCTACTGAGGAAGCCGGCGCGTTGACACCGACTCGGTCAACCACCGGAAGCAGGGTTCCGCCTCGGGTGGGTGTGACAGGTCCACTATAAGACTTGTGGCCCCGCCATCCAAGCGGTTAATTTTATTTCTGCATTTGCGGAGTTCATTCTCCGTCGGGCAGCCCCAGGGCTAACGCCGATCCCTGACAACAAACGGCTCGACCAGCGCCTCCTGCACCGACTCGTCCCGGTTGCGCGCCTGGTCGAAGCTGGCGTTCCAGACATCGGCATTGGCCAGGTCGGCATCCTTCATGTCGGCCTTGAAAAATATCGCCTGGCGCAGGGTGGCGCCCTTGAGCCGGGTCGCCCTGAGCTTGGCATCCGTGAAATCCGCCTGCTCCATCGCCGCGCCGGTCAGGTCGGCTCCGGACAAATCCGCGCCGACCAGGCGGGCACCGGAAAACACGCCGCGGAACGCGTAGCAGTTGCGGATCGATCCGCCGGAGAGATCGATACCCTCCATCAACACATCCTTCAGGTAGGCGCCCGAAAAGTCGGCGCGCACCGCACGGGTATTGATCAGGTTGGCGCCGAACAGGTTGGCGCCGGCAAGCTTGGCATCGCTCAGGTCGCCGTCATCGAAAATCGCATGAAACAGGTCGGCATCGCGCAGGTCCGCCCCGGTCAGCCTGGTCCCGACAAATCTGGCCCATTTGGCATTGCTGCCGCGCAAATCCGCACCGGCGAGGTTAGCCTTGGTGAAATCCGTGCTCTCCAGCTTTGCACCCGCCAGCCGCGCGCCGTGCAAGTCCCGGCCTGCCAGTTTTTTGCGCGAGAAATCACACTTCGAAAGGTCGGTCTCCGCCTGCGGCGCCGCGCAGTTGCCCGGCGGCAAATCGGCGGCTGCGGCAGCGACGGCGAACAGCAGTGACGGCAGGGCAATGCGGGTGCGTAGTTCCATACAGCGATCTCCCTGGTCAGATCCCGCCCGGCTGTTCCGGATGCCGATAGACGTGGAACGGCCAGCCGGCAAATTCGATCTCGCGTTCGAGCGTCGCGCCGACCGCCAGCGCCAGCCGGATCGAGGCCTCGTTGCGGCTGTCGATCAGGCTGATCAGGCGCAGTTGTGGCAGGTGCTGGTGCGCCATGCGCTGCACGGCGCGTACCGCCTCGCTGGCGTAGCCCCTGCCCCAGTGGCGGCGCGCCAGCGTCCACTTGATCTCCGGCTCCGGCCATTCGAGCGGATACCAGGGACCGACCGTGCCCAGCACGCTGCCGGTGGCCTTTTCCTCGACCGCATACGGCCCGTAGCCGCGCAGCAGCCAGTGCCCGGCCATGCTGGCCATGGCACGCCAGGTCGCGGCTTCGGTCAGGGCGCGACGGAAGGTGAAGCGCGTACATTCGGCATCCGAAAAATGCTCATGCAACGCGCGCCAGTCGTCGTGCTCAAAGGGCCGCAGCCGCAGGCGTCCAGTTTCCAGCGTTTGCGGGATCAGGAAGTTCGCAGCATCGAAACTCCGGCTCATTTCCTGATCGCTCCCCTGGCAACTTGATAGCAGGCTTCGATATGCGAGTTGCCCAGATACATCATCGCCGTGACGCTGAGCGCCACGGCGGCCGCCTGCCCGGCAAAAGGAACGTACTTCAGCACCTGTTTGGCGGAAAGCTGTACGCCGACTTTCTTCAGGGCCGCCACCACCAGTGCCTTGGTGATGGCCTTCCCCACCATGCTGCCGCCGACCTGTTTCAGCATGGCGTAGATCAGCACCTTATGCCGCGGATCGAGTTCTTCGATCTGCTCGGGCGTAAGCCCGAATTTCCGGTTGATCGCCGGAATCAGTTGCAGCAGCAGGCCGACATCGCCGGCGATGTCCACGCCTGGAATCGGAATCAGCGACATGCCGCCGGAGGTGGCGGCGCGGCGCCTGACCATGGCTCTGCAGGAAGCGCGGACCCGGTCGAGTTCGTCCAGTGTTTTCGGCAGCATACGATGTACGCTCAGGGTTTGCGTTCGGCGAAGCGCGGCAAGCCGTCGTCGCAATCCCACCACGACGCCTTCGAGCCGGTGTAGATGTGGAAGGCATTGGCGCAGGTGAAGGGCGTATCCACGGTGCCCAGGCGCAGGCGCCTGACTTCCGGCCGCTGGTCAAGCGCGCTGTAGATCGGGCTGCCGCAGGTGGCGCAGAAGGCCCTGACCTTGTCCGGCGACGAGCGATATTCCCTGAGCAGGTCCGCCCCGGCAAGGATGCGCAGACGCTCGGTGGCCACCGGGCTCACGGCCGCAAACGCCGAGCCCTGCGCCTTGCGGCACTGCGAACAGTGACAGATCGAAATCTCATCAATCTCGCCGTCATACTGGTAGCGGATGCCGCCGCACAGGCAGCCACCTTCGATCATTGTCCGCCTCCCATCGCGCTGTCAGTCGAAAAACACCCTCCACTGCCCTGCTTCATACGTCGCCCGTGTATTCGCCGCGCGCCGGGTAGTCCTTGGCGATCGCAAAGTCGATGGCGCCCAGCAGGTCCTGGAAAGACGGGCGGGCGAAGGGCATGGTCTGCACCGCGCCATAATAAAGCGTACCATCGGGCCGCACGATGAACACGCCGGGTTCGCTGAACAGGGCCGGCTCCTCGATGCCGATCGAGGTCTTGCCGCGCGA
>JADYZH010000262.1 GCA_020853215.1 Sulfuritalea sp.
TCGACGTCGCGCTGGCCCGTGCCGGGCTTGCCGCGCCACTGCGCGCGGCGACCATGGACCTCGCCTATCCGACCTTGCGCGCCTTCGGCCGCGGCGATTTCCTGCTCGACCGATTGCTGGAACGCCCACTGAAAGATGCGACGGCGCGCGGCTTGCTACTGGCTGCGCTGACGCGCCTGGAATCGCGGCCGGACGCAGCCCATACCACGGTGGATCAGGCGGTGACGGCCGCGGCACGCCTCGGTCACGGGCAGTTCAAGAAACTTGCCAACGCGGTCTTGCGCAATTTCCTGCGCCGTCGCGAAGAATTGCTGGCCAAGGCAGACGCCGACCCGGTGGCGCGCTGGCAGCATCCGGCGTGGTGGATAGCGCGCCTGCAGCGTGACCATCCGGCGCATTGGCAAACCATACTCGCCGCCGGCAACAGCCATCCGCCGCTGTGCCTGCGCGTCAATTCGCGCCGTGTCGCCGGCGCCGACTTTCTGCAGCAGCTGGCTGCCGCGGGCATCGTCGCGCGCGCGCTGGACGAGACGGCAATCCTGATCGAAAAGCCGCTGCCGGTGGAACGCATCCCCGGCTTTGCCGACGGACTGTGTTCGGTGCAGGACTGGGGCGCACAGGCCGCTGCGGGCCTGCTCGACGTGCAGGATGGCATGCGCGTGCTGGATGCCTGCGCCGCACCCGGCGGCAAGGCGGCGCACCTGCTGGAACGCGCCGCCATCGACTTGACCGCGCTCGATGCCGATGCGCCGCGCGCGGCGCGCATCAGCGGCAACCTGCAGCGCCTCGGCCTGGCGGCGACGGTCACGGTGGCCGATGCGCGCGACATCGGTGCCTGGTGGGATGGCCGTCTCTACGACCGCATCCTGGCCGATGTCCCCTGTTCCGCTTCCGGCGTGGTGCGCCGCCACCCTGATGCAAAATGGCTGCGGCGCGAATCCGACATTGCCGGTTTTGCAACAACACAAGCGGCGATTGTCGATGCCTTGTGGCGCACTCTCGCCCCCGGTGGCAAAATGGTCTATGCCACCTGCTCGGTATTCACCGAGGAGAATGGCGCCCAGGTGGAAGCCTTCGTCGGCCGCCATGCCGATGCGCGGCGTCTGCCGGCCCTGTATGCGACACCCGCAGCGAAAGACCGCGACGCACAACCGTACGCCTTGCCCGATGCCGAACATGACGGCTTTTATTACGCGCTGCTGCAAAAGGCTTGAGGCCGGGCTGCTGCTCCTGCTGCTGCTCGCGGCGGCGTTCGCCCGGGCCGGCAGCATCGAGCCGCAGCGTGCGGCACTGACCCCCGGCGAGGACGGCTACACGCTGTCCGCGGAATTCAAGATGGATCTCGGCAACCGGCTCGAAGACGCCGTGGCGCGCGGCGTGCCGCTGTATTTCAAGCTCGAATTCGTGCTCGAGCGCAGCCGCAAGTACTGGGTCAACGAACACATCACCACGCGCAGCCTGAACTATCGCCTGGCCTACAGCAGCCTGACGCGACAATACCGCCTGAGTACCGGCAGCTTGCACCAGAACTTCGGTAGCCTGGAGGAAGCCATGCGCGTGGTCGGACGCATCGCGGCACTGCCGGTGCTGGACAAGGACGCGCTCAAGGCCGGTGAGTCCTATCAAGCGGCGGTGCGCCTCGCACTCGATCGCAGCCAGCTGCCCAAGCCTTTCCAGGTCGACGCCATCGTGGACCGCGACCTGCAGGTGGAGGCCAAGGTGCTGCGCTGGCAACTCACCACACCGGTGGTGGCGCAGTGAGGGTAGCGCTCGCAGTCATCGCCGCGCTGGGCGCCATCCTCCTGTTCCTGCTGGCTTCGGCATCGGCCAACACGGCGCTGTTCGCGGCGAACTACACCTGGCTGCTGGCGATCAACGGGGTCGCCGCGCTGGCGCTGCTGGCGCTGGTCGGCCTGCAGCTGCGGCGCCTGCGGCGCGACTTCAAGGGCGGCGTGTTCGGCTCGCGCCTGAAATCGCGCCTGCTGCTGATGCTCTCCTTGATGGCGGTGCTGCCCGGTGCGCTGGTGTATGGCGTATCGATGCAATTCGCGGTGAAGAGCATCGATTCCTGGTTCGACGTGCGCGTCGATACCGCCCTGGAGGGCGGCCTCAACCTCGGCCGCAGCGTGCTCGACGGCCTGCAGGCCGACTTGCTGGCCAAGACGCGCGACGCGGCCCTGGACCTGGGCGACGGCGCTTTCATCGGTCCGAGCCGCCTCAACCGGCTGCGCGAGCAGGCCGGCGCGCAGACTGCGATCCTGCTGACGCTGTCCGGCCAGGTGCTGGGCAGCAGTTCCGTCGAACTGGGCAGCCTGCTGCCGCCATTACCGGCACCCAGCCAATTGCGTGCCGCGCGCGGCGGACGCGGCCTGGCGCAAATCGGCGAGGCACCGGGCGGCGGCCTGATGGTGCGCGCCCTCGCCGCCGTGGACGGCAGCCTCGGTTCCGAGCCGCGCGTCCTGCAATTGACGCAGGCGGTGCCGCCGTCGATCGCCAGGAGTGCGGAGAGCGTCGCGGCGGCCCATCGCGACTACCAGGAACTGCAACTCGGCCGGACCGGCCTCAAGCAGATCTATACCCTGACGCTGACGCTGTCCCTCCTGCTGGCGCTGTTCTCCGCGATCGCCCTGGCCTTCTTCCTCGCCGAGCGCCTGGCGCGGCCGCTGCTGATCCTCGCCGAAGGCACCCGGGCGGTGGCGGCCGGCGACTTCGCGCCGCGCGCCACGGTCGAAGCCTCCGACGAACTCGGTGTGCTGACCCATTCCTTCAACAGCATGACGCAGCAGCTGGGCGAGGCGCGGGCCCAGGCCGAACACCATCGCCACGAGATGGAAGCGGCCCAGGCCTACCTCGAATCCGTACTGGCCAATCTGTCGGCCGGCGTGCTGGCCTTCGACCTGCGCTTCCGGCTGCGCGCGGCGAACCGTGGCGCCCAGGCCATCCTCGGCGACGATCTGGCCGGCTTCGAACAGCAGCGGCTGCAGGAGTGGCCGCGCCACGAGACCCTGGCGGGCGCCATCCTCGGCGGCTTCGCGGCGCGCGGCGACGAATGGCAGGAGCAACTCGAGATCGCGCGCCCCGACGGCATGCCGCAGGCACTGCTGGTGCGCGGCACGGCGCTGCCGGCTGCGGGCGGCGGCGGCGGCTACGTGGTGGTGTTCGACGACATCACCAAGCTGATCGCCGCACAGCGTTCGGCCGCCTGGGGCGAGGTGGCGCAGCGCCTGGCGCACGAGATCAAGAATCCGCTGACGCCGATCCAGCTTTCGGCCGAGCGGCTGCAATTGAAGCTGGCCGACCAGCTGACCGGCGCCTCGCGCGAACTGCTGGATCGCGCGACGCAGACCATCGTCAACCAGGTCGAGGCGATGAAAAACATGGTCAACGATTTCCGCGACTATGCGCGCACGCCCCTGCCGCAGCTCGCCCCGCTCGATCTGGCGGCGCTGCTGGGCGAGGTACTGGGTCTTTACGAGGAATCGCGCACCGTGATCGCCGTAGCGCCGGCGCCGACTTCCCTGCCGTTGGTGCTGGCCGATGCCAACCAGTTGCGCCAGGTGCTGCACAATGTCCTGACCAACGCCCAGGATGCCCTCGCCGGGGTCGCCGATGCGCGGATTGCCATTACCATGGCGCAGGACGCCGGGCGCGTGCGGCTGACGGTCAGGGACAATGGCCCGGGCTTTGCGCCGCAGATTCTTGCGCGCGCCTTCGAGCCCTACGTCACGACGAAATCGAAAGGGACCGGGCTCGGCCTGGCGATCGTGAAAAAAATTGTGGATGATCATGGCGGCGAGATCCGGCTCGCCAGCGATCATGGTGGAGAGGTCAGCATCTGGTTGCCGCTGGCAACGCAGGTTGCGGCAAAAGGGGTTTAGGAAAATGCCGAAAATACTGGTGGTGGATGACGAAGTCGGGATCCGCGAACTGCTCTCGGAAATACTGCGCGACGAGGGCCATGACGTCCAGCTCGCGGAAGACGCCGCGGGAGCGAGGGCGGCGCGCGAGGCCGGGCGTCCCGACATGGTCCTGCTCGACATCTGGATGCCCGATACCGATGGCATCACGCTGCTCAAGGAATGGGGCGGCAACGGCCAGCTCAACATGCCGGTGGTGATGATGTCGGGCCACGCCACGATCGACACCGCGGTGGAGGCGACGCGGATCGGCGCGCTGGATTTCCTGGAGAAGCCGATCGGCATGCAGAAGCTGCTGGCGGCGGTAAGGAAGGCGCTCGAACGCGGCGCCCGCCATGTCGGCGGCGGCCTGTCGCTGGGCGCCTTCGCGCGCCCCGGGCCGTTGCGCGACCTCAAGCGCCGGCTGGACCAGGTGCTGGCCAAGAGCCCGCTGCTGCTGCTGCGTTCGGCGCCGGGTGGCATCGTCGAACTGGTGGCACGCTCGGCGCAGGTTGCCGGCAAGCCATGGATCGACCTGGCGCACGAAACCAATCCGCTCAGCACCGAGATGCTGCAACGTGCCGCGGGTGGCGTGTTGTGGTGCGAGGAACTGGCGCGCCTGACCCGCCTGCAGCAGAAGAACCTGCTGTTCGCCGCCGAACGCCTCGACCGTTACAGCCTGCGCCTGGTCACCGCCACGACGCACAGCAGCGCGGAACTGCTGGCCCTGGGCTGGGACGAGGGCGGGCTCGTTCGCCTGTTCGAAACCGGCCTCGGCGTGCCCGGCCTGGCCGAACTCAAGGACGAAGTGCCCGACATCGCCACCCATCTGCTGACCCAGTTGATGGAGAACGACGAAGTGCCGCGGCGGCGGTTTTCCAGCGCCGCGCTGAACGCCCTGCGCCAGCATGCCTGGAGCGGCGGTTACGCCGAACTCAAGAGCGCGGTGAAATCGCTGGCGCTGGCCAGCCTGGGCGAGGAAATCGGCGAGGACGAAGCATTACAGCTGCTGGCGCCGACCGGTGAGCCGGATCTCGTGCCGGCCGGCCTCGCACCGGAAGTCATCGAGCTGCCTTTGCGCGAGGCGCGCGAGGCCTTCGAACGCATGTACTTTGCCTACCACCTGGCAAAAGACGGCGGCAACATGACGCGCCTGGCGGAAAAGACCGGACTCGAGCGCACCCACCTTTACCGCAAGCTGAAAGACCTGGGGCTCAGATAATGCGAATCATCATCCTCGGCGCCGGCCAGGTCGGCGCCTCGGTGGCCGAGGCGCTTTCCTCGGAAGCCAACGACATCACCATCGTGGACCAGAGCCGCGAGGCGCTGGGAGACCTCGCCGACCGTCTCGATGTGCGCACCCTGGTCGGCAACGGCGCCCTGCCCTCGGTGCTGAAGAGCGCCGGCATGGAAGATGCCGACATGCTGGTGGCGGTAACCCAGTCGGATGCCACCAACCTGGTCGCCTGCAAGATCGCGCGCAGCGTGTTCAACGTCACCACCCGCGTCGCGCGGCTGCGGTCGGCCGACTACCTTAAAGACAAGAGCCTGCTCGATGACGAGCATTTCGGCGTGACCCATGCGATCTGCCCGGAACAGGAGATCACCGACTACATCGCGCGCCTGATCGATTTTCCCGAGGCGTTGCAGGTGCTCGAATTCGCCGATGGCCGCGTAACCCTTGTCTGCGTACGCGCCTACGAGGGTGGCCTGCTGGTCGGCAAGCCGATCAAGGCCATGCGCGAACACCTGCCGACCGGCGTTGATGCGCGCATCGCCGCGATCTTCCGCGAGCACCAGTCGGTGGACCCCGAGGGCAATACCATCGTCGAGGCCGGCGACGAGGTTTTCGTCCTCGCCGCCGGCGAGCACATCCGGCCGGTGATGCGCGAGCTGCGCCGCATGCTGAAGCCGGTCAGGCGGGTGATGATCGCCGGCGGCGGCAACATCGGCGCCCGCGTCGCGCTGGCGCTCGAAGGCGACCACGACGTCAAGGTGATCGAGCGCAACCCGGCGCGCGCCGAGCACGTCGCAACCCGGCTGCAGCGGACCCTGGTGCTGCACGGCGAGGCCACCGACGAGAACGTGCTGGCGCAGGAGAACATCGACGAGATGGACATGTTCCTCGCCCTGACCAACGACGACGAGGACAACATCATGGCGGCCTCGTTGGCCAAGCGCCTCGGCTGCAGCCGCGTGCTGGCCCTGATCAATCGCCGCGCCTACGCCGACATGGTGCAGGGCGGGCCGATCGACATCGGCCTCTCGCCGGCGCAGGTGTCGATCGGCTCGCTCTTGACCTTCTGCCGCCGCGGCGACGTGGCGCGCGTGCACAGCCTGCGCCGCGGCGCCGCCGAAGCGCTGGAGCTGGTGGTGCATGGCGACCGCAACAGCAGCAAGGTGGTGGGGCGCCGCATCGACGAGCTGCCGGCGATCAAGGGCGCCCACATCGGCGCCATCGTGCGCGACACCGGCGAACTGGCCGTGGTGCAGCGCGAGGGCTTCCTGGTCGACGAAAAACGCGCCAGGGTGATCATTCCCCACCACGACACGGTGATCGAGGAAAACGACCACGTCATCGTGTTCTGCGTGCGCAAGCGCGAAGTGCCCCAGGTGGAGAAGCTGTTCCAGGTCGGCTTCCAGTTCCTCTGATTCACGGCATGAAGCCTTACTATCCCGTCGTCCGCGTTTTCGGCATCCTGCTCGCCTGCTTCTCGCTGACCATGCTGGCGCCGCTGCTTTTCTCGCATTATGCCGGCGACGGTGCCGAGACCGCCTACGACGAGGCGATGCTGATCAGCCTGACGGTCGGCCTCGGCCTGTGGTGGACGGCGCGCCGGCACAGGGAAGACCTCAAGGTGCGCGACGGCTTTCTGCTGGTGGTCATGGTCTGGGCGCTGCTGCCGGTATTCGCCTGCCTGCCCTTCATCCTGCAGTTGAACGTGTCGTTCACCGACGCCTACTTCGAGGCCATGTCCGGGTTGACCACCACCGGCGCCACGGTGCTCGCGGGGCTCGACACCCTGCCCCCCTCGATCAACCTCTGGCGCGGCATGCTGGTCTGGCTCGGCGGCATGGGCCTGATCGTGCTGGCGGTCGCCGTGCTGCCGCTGCTCGGCATCGGCGGCCGGCAGATGTTCAAGGCCGAGACGCCGGGGCCGATGAAGGATTCCAGCCTGACGCCGCGCATGACGGAGACGGCCAAGGGCCTGTGGCTGGTCTACGGCCTGGTGACGCTGGCCTGCATCGCGTCCTTCCGCTGGGCCGGCATGAGCTGGTTCGACGCCGTAATGCATTCCTTCACCACCATGGGCCTGGGCGGCTTCTCCAGCCACGACGCCAGCTTCGGCCACTGGAACTCGCCGCTGATCGAGGGCATCACGGTGGTCTTCATGCTGATCGCCGGGATGAACTTCGCCACGCTGTTCCTCGCCGTGCGCGGCCGCAGCCTGCTGCCTTACGCCCACGATCCCGAGGCGCGCTACTTCCTCGGCGTGACGCTGGCCAGCGTGTTCGGCATCGCCATCTACCTGCACTGGCAAGGCATCTATCCCGAGTTCGCCACGGCGTTCCGCCACGCGCTGTTCAATGTCGTCTCGATCGCCACGACGACCGGTTTCGCCAGCGTCGATTACAACACCTGGCCGATCTTCGCCCCGCTGTGGATGCTGTTCCTCTGCAGCTTCGCCACCAGCGCAGGGTCGACCGGCGGCGGCATCAAGATGATGCGCGCCATCATCCTATACAAGCAGGTGTATCGCGAACTGCTGAGGGCGATGCATCCGAAAGCGGTGTGGCCGGTGCGCGTCGGCGGCGGGGCGGTGCCGCAGGACATCCTGACCGCAGTGCTGGCCTTCGGCTTCGCCTACATGTGCTTCCTCGTCGCGCTGACGCTGCTGATGACATTGTCCGGACTCGACATCCTGACGGCCTTTACCGCCGTGGTGGCGACCGTGAACAATACCGGACCGGGGCTGAACCAGGTCGGGCCGGCAACGACCTACCAAGTGCTGACCGACTTCCAGACCTGGGTCTGCAGCTTCGGCATGCTGCTTGGCCGGCTGGAAATCTTCACCCTGCTGGTGGTGCTGACGCCGGCCTTCTGGCGGCGCTAGTGCGATAATCCGCGCTTTCGTTTCGTCGATCGGCTCTCCATGTCACCCTCGGCCCGCCCCAAGAACGACACCTTCCTGCGTGCCCTGTTGCGCCAGCCCGTCGACTACACCCCGGTCTGGCTGATGCGCCAGGCCGGACGCTACCTGCCCGAGTACAACGAGACCCGGCGCCGCGCCGGCAGCTTCCTGCAACTGTGCAAGAACCCGCAACTGGCCTGCGAGGTCACGCTGCAGCCGCTGGCACGCTTCGAACTGGACGCCGCCATCCTGTTTTCAGACATCCTCACCGTGCCCGACGCGATGGGCCTCGGCCTGTATTTTGCCGAGGGCGAGGGCCCGCGCTTCGAACGCCCGCTGCGCGAAGAGTGGGCGATCCGCGACCTCACGGTGCCGGACCCGAACGTGCATCTGCGCTACGTGATGGACGCGGTAGCCGAGATCCGTCGCGCCCTGGGCAACTCGGTGCCGCTGATCGGCTTCACCGGCAGCCCGTGGACCCTGGCCAGCTACATGGTGGAGGGCGGTTCCGGCGCAGCGACGGATTACCGCACGATCAAGACCATGCTCTACGACCGTCCCGACCTGCTGCACCGCATCCTCGACGTGACGGCGACCGCGGTGACCGCCTACCTCAACGCCCAGATCGAATCCGGCGCCCAGGCCGTGATGATTTTCGATTCCTGGGGCGGCGTGCTGTCGCACGCGGCCTACCGCGAGTTCTCGCTGGACTACATGCAGCGCATCATCGCCGGCCTCAAGCGCGAGCAGGACGGCGAGCGCGTACCCTGCATCGTGTTCACCAAGGGCGGCGGCCAGTGGCTGGAAGCGATCGCCGACACCGGCTGCGATGCAGTAGGGCTCGACTGGACCACCGATCTCGGCGCGGCGCGCCGGCGCATCGGCCACCGCGTTGCACTGCAAGGCAATTTCGATCCGATGGCCATGTTCGCCGCGCCCGAGAAGGTCGCGGCCGAAGCGCGGCGCGTGCTGGACAGTTACGGCAGCGACGCGGCGGACAGCCGCAAATCAAGCGGCCACGTGTTCAATCTCGGCCACGGCATTTCCCAATTCACCCCGCCGGAAAACGTAAAAATATTGGTTGACACCGTGCACAGCCACAGCCGGCGCGGTTCCGCGCGGGGCTGATTTGGCAGGCCAACGGGGGCGCGCTTTGCGACACCCCCCAGCCCGAAAACGGCCGCCCGGCAAGGCTTGCCAAGGGGGTGAAAAAAGTCTTCGGCTATTGACTTATTCACAGAAATTGGTAAGCGTGCTGACAACCCCTATTTCACTGGGGTCTACCACCGACATCGAATTAACTAACTGTTTTTGAACAACATTATTTTGTTCAAATATTGCACAGAGATGAAAATGCCTTTGCCCGACGGTCACTTAGGGTTTTTGCCGGACCCTTACTCACAAAGTTATCCACAGAATTTGTGGGTAAGCAATTTTCTCATATGCGGCAATGGGTTGAAGGCTGATGCCAAGGTTTTGTCGAGCATTTATCCGCAAGCATATGACGCGGCATGAACATCGTTCGCGTTGCCCTTGATCTGCCTTTGCCGCGACTCTTTGATTACCTCGCACCCGACGCCGTTGAAAGCGACGTCGGCCGGCGCGTTACCGTGCCTTTCGGCAAGGGTTTGCGGACCGGGGTGATCGTCGATCTGGCCACGGCGAGCGAACAGCCGGATGCCAAGCTGAAAGAAGTTGCCGCGATCCTGCGCGACATGCCGGCCTTGCCCGCCGAGTGGCTCGCGCTCTGCGATTTTTGCGCACGCTACTACCAGACCCCGCTCGGCGAAGTGACTTCCTTCGCCCTGCCGCCGATGCTGCGGCGCGGCAAGCTGCCGCGCATCAAGAAGCCAGCGGCCAAAATCGCCGTATCGCCGGCGCCGACTTTTAACGCCGTTCATCAGCCCCCGCTACCCCGACTGATGCCGGCACAGCAGGCGGCGGTCTCCGCCATTTTCGACACCGCCGGCTTCCACGTCATGCTGCTGCACGGCGTCACCGGCAGCGGCAAGACCGAAGTCTATCTGCGTGCGATCGATGCCGTGCTCGCGCGCGGCGGCCAGGCGCTGATGCTGGTGCCGGAGATTGCCCTGACGCCGCAGCTCGAAGGCCGCGTCGCGGCACGCTTCCCCGCCGCGCACATCGTCTGCGCCAACAGCGGCATGGCCGACGCGGCGCGCGCGCGCGGCTTTCTTGAGGCACACGCCGGACGCGCCGAGATCGTGCTCGGCACCCGGCTCGCGGTGTTCATGCCCATGCCGCGCCTGCAACTGATCATCGTCGACGAGGAACACGACGCCTCGTTCAAGCAGCAGGAAGGCCTGCGTTACTCTGCGCGCGACGTGGCGATCTGGCGCGCGCATCAATCGAACATCCCCATCGTGCTCGGTTCCGCCACGCCTTCGCTGGAGACCTTCCACCACGCGAGCACCGGGCGCTACACAATGCTGGAACTGCCCGAGCGCGCAGTGGCCGAGGCCATGCCCGCGGTGCGCATCATCGACACGCGGCGCGAGAAATTGCAGGAAGGCCTTTCGGCCGCGCTGCTGGCCGGCCTGCAAAGCCGCCTCGACCGCGGCGAACAGAGCCTGGTCTTCCTCAACCGGCGCGGCTATGCGCCGGTACTGGCCTGCCCGCCCTGCGGCTGGATCTCGCGTTGCCGGCGCTGCGCCGCCAACCTGGTACTGCACCTGGCCGACAAGCGCCTGCGCTGCCACCACTGCGGCTTCGAAGCGCGCGTGCCGCGTGCTTGCCCCGATTGCGGCAACGTCGACCTGCTGCCCTTCGGGCGCGGCACGCAGCGCCTCGAAGCCATGCTGGTCGAACGCTTCCCCCAAGCCCACGTCTTGCGCATCGACCGCGACTCGGCGAGCACGCCGAAAAAATGGCAGGCCTTGCTCGCCACCATCCATGCGGGCGAGGCCGACATCCTGGTCGGTACCCAGATGCTGGCCAAGGGCCACGATTTCCCGCTGCTGACGCTGGTCGGTGCGGTCGGTGCCGACGCGGCGCTGTTCGCCGCCGACTTCCGCGCCCCGGAGCGGCTCTTCGCGCAACTGATGCAGGTCGGCGGCCGCAGCGGCCGTGCCGACCTGCCCGGCGAAGTGCTGATCCAGACCGAATATCCCGACCATCCGCTCTATCAGGCGCTGATCGACCACGACTACGTGCGCTTCGCGCAAAGCCAGTTGGGCGAACGGCGCATTGCCGGCTTTCCGCCCTTCAGCTTCCAGGCCATGCTGCGCGCCGAAGCGCGGTCCATGGAGCAGGCGCTGGCCTTCCTCGCCACCGCGCGCAAGGCAGCCGAAGCCATCGCCGACGGCGTCACGCTCTACGATCCGGTGCCGATGCGCCTGCAGCGCCTGATGACCCTGGAGCGCGGCCAGCTACTGGTCGAATCCCTGAGCCGCCCGGCCTTGCAGTCCTTCCTGACGGCGTGGATGGAACAGCTCTACGCGCTGAAAATGCCCGGCGGATTGCGCTGGCATCTCGACGTGGACCCGCTGGAGTTCTGAGCTCGGCTATGATGCGGCCTTCATAGCCTGCTCGCCTCATCATGCCGCTGCTCTGGTCCGACATCCGCGCCAACGCGCAACGCTTCGCCAAGGAATGGGCGGACGCCACCTCCGAGCGGGCCGAGGCGCAAACTTTCTGGAACGAGTTCTTCGCCGTTTTCGGCGTCCAGCGCCGCCGCGTGGCGGTCTATGAAAAGACGGTTTCCCGCCTCAAGCATCGTGGCATGGGGCGCATCGACGTGTTCTGGCCCGGCTTGCTGCTGGCCGAACACAAAAGCGCGGGCGCCGACCTCGATGCGGCCTTTCAGCAGGCCGCCGACTATTTCGAGGGCCTGACGGATAAGGAACTTCCGCGTTACGTCATCGTTTCCGATTTCCGGCGCATCGTCCTGCACGACCTGGAAGACGGCATATCCCACGAGCTGGCGCTCAAGGAATTCCCGCACAAGATGCACCTGTTCGGTTTCATCGCCGGCTACCGCCGGCAGAAAGTGCGCGAGCAGGATCCGATCAACGTCGAAGCGGTGCAGAAGATGGGCGACCTGCACGACCTGCTCAAGCGCGACGGTTACGAGGGCCACGTACTCGAAGTTTTCCTGGTGCGCCTGCTGTTCTGCCTGTTCGCCGACGACACGGGCATTTTCCAGCCCAAGGACGCGCTGCAGGACCTGATCGAGAACCATACCGCCGAGGATGCCTCCGATCTCGGCGACGAACTGCATCGCCTGTTCGTCGTGCTCAGCACGCCTGCCGACCGCCGCCAGAAGTCCCTGCCCGAAATCTTCGCCGCCTTTCCCTACGTGAATGGCCGCCTGTTCGAGGAACGCCTCGACCCGCCGGTGTTCAACCCGGAAATGCGCCGCCTGCTGATCGAGTTGTGCGCGATGAACTGGGGCGCGATCTCGCCGGCCATTTTCGGCGCCATGTTTCAGGCCGTGATCGAACTCGACGCGCGCGACCGCCGCCGCCAGCTCGGCGCGCACTACACCAGCGAAGCGAACATCCTCAAGCTGATCGGCCCGCTGTTCCTCGACGAGCTGTGGGCGGAGTTCGACAAGGTCAAGAGCAACAAGAACCAGTTGTTCGAGTTCCAGAAAAAACTCTCGCGACTCGCGTTCCTCGATCCCGCCTGCGGTTGCGGCAATTTCCTCGTCATCAGCTACCGCGAACTGCGGCGGGTCGAAATCGAGGTGCTGCGCGCCGCCGAGAAACTCGGCCAGCGCTGGGGCAACGTCTTCCAGGCGATCACGGTCGACGTCGACCAGTTCTACGGCATCGAGATCGAGGAATTCCCGGCGCAGGTGGCGCAGGTCGCGATGTGGCTGACCGACCACCAGATGAACATTGAGGCCAGCGAGATCTTCGGCGAGCCCATCCTGCGCATCCCGCTGGTGAAGAGCGCGCATATCCGCCACGGCAACGCCTTGCA
>JADYZH010000263.1 GCA_020853215.1 Sulfuritalea sp.
AGGTAGCCGATCGGGATGTGGATCCAGATCCAGTCATCCTTGCCGCCGGCCTCGAGCAGCAGCACCGTGACCTCCGGATCGGCCGATAGCCGGTTGGCGAGCACGCAGCCGGCGGTGCCGCCACCGGCAATGACGTAGTCGAACTCGCCGAAGTCCCGGGCCTGGGTCACTCGTTCACCGGCATGACGAACTCGGGGCCCTTGGATCCGGAACCCGGCCAGCGCTGCATGATGCTCTTGTAGCGCGTGTAGAAGCGCACGCCTTCCTCGCCATAGATGTGGTGGTCGCCGAACAGGCTGGCCTTCCAGCCGCCGAAGGAATGCCAGGCCATCGGTACCGGAATCGGCACGTTGATGCCGACCATGCCGACTTCGATGGTCTTCACGAAGGCCTGCGCCGTGCCGCCGTCGCGCGTGAAGCAGGCGACGCCGTTGGCGAAGCTGTTGCGGTTTATCAGGTCCACCGCCGCGGCGAAGGTCGGCACGCGCACCACGCAAAGCACCGGGCCAAATATTTCGTCACGGTAGATGCTCATTCCGGCAGTGACGTTGTCGAACAAGGTTGGATTGATGAAGAAGCCCTGAGCCAGTTGGCCGGTGAGCCCTTCACGGCCGTCGAGTACCAGCGTCGCACCTTCCTTGACGCCGGCGGCGATGTAGCCGGCGACCTTGTCGCGGTGGATGCCGGTCACCAGCGGCCCCATGTCAACATCTGCCGTGTCGCCGGCGCCGACTTTCAGTTTTTTCGCGCGCTCGACCACCCTGGCGACCAGTTCGTCGGCGCAGGAACCGACCGCCACGGCGACCGAAATCGCCATGCAGCGTTCGCCGGCCGAGCCGTAGGCGGCGCCGATCAGCGCATCGGCTGCGCCGTCGAGGTCGGCATCGGGCATCACCACCATGTGGTTCTTGGCCCCGCCCAGGGCCTGCACCCGCTTGCCGTGGGCGATGCCCTGAGCCTGGATGTATTTCGCGATCGGCGTCGAGCCGACGAAGGACACCGCCTGCACATCGGGGTGTTCCAGCAGGGCATCCACCGCTTCCTTGTCGCCCTGTACCACGTTGAAGGCGCCGTCCGGCAGCCCGGCCTCATGCAGCAATTCGGCGGCGAACAGCGAAGGCGAAGGATCGCGCTCCGAGGGCTTGAGGATGAAGGTATTGCCGCAGGCCAGCGCCATCGGCACCATCCACATCGGCACCATGAACGGAAAGTTGAAAGGCGTGATGCCGGCGGTGACACCGAGCGGCATGCGCTGGCTCCAGTGGTCGATGCCGCCACCGATGCCGTGCGAATGCTGGCCCTTCAGGAGCTGCGGGATGCCGCAGGCGAATTCGATGACCTCCAGTCCGCGCTGCACTTCGCCCAGGGCATCGGGCAGGGTCTTGCCGTGCTCGGCGGTGATCAGTGCAGCGATGTCTCTGGCGTACTTTTCCACCAGGTCGCGGAAGGCGAACATCACCCGGGCGCGGCGCTGCGGCGCCGCCGTGCCCCATTCGACAAATGCGGCCTTCGCTGCTGCCACGGCGCGGTCCACGTCGGCGCGCTCGGCCAGCGCCACCGGACGTGAGATGCGGCCATGCGCCGGGGCGAAAACCTCGCCGCGACGGGTGCCGCCCCCGGCGTCTGCCTGGCCGGCGATCCAGTGGACGACGAGATCCGCGGCATTGATGAATTGCAGGCTCATGGCTACCTCGAAATGCGGTGGAGAGACCGGCATTGCAGCCTTTGGGCGGCCTGGTGTCAAGCAGACAACGCCGCCGGCGGAACATTTCTTGCACCGTGAGGCCGCTCTATGGCAGAATGCGCGCCTTCCAACGCGGAGTGGTAGTTCAGTTGGTTAGAATACCGGCCTGTCACGCCGGGGGTCGCGGGTTCGAGTCCCGTCCACTCCGCCAATGTATTAGCAATGACGCGCCTTCGGGCGCGTTTTTGTTTTCTACCCACACTTGTACCCACGCGGCTACTTCTATTGAATTGCCGTCCTATCGGGACTGACTTTGGGATGCGGACTAGTCTCCGACCGCTCCGTCACGGGCCTTGCAAAAGACCCGCAAGCCCCGCGCCGTCGCTACCGCATCACGCACTGAATCACGCCAGAGCGCATGAAGCCGCGCACTGGCTTTGTGCCTTCGATCACCGCCGCACCTCCTGCCCCGCCGCCGCTGCACCACTGCGCCGGCCAGCGAAAAGGCCGCTCGCCGGCTTGCGGCTTGCAGGCGGCTACCTCGTCGTCATCTGAACCACGCCGTCACGCGGTGAAGCTGCGTCACGGCTCTATCTCTCCTGCTATCGCCGTCCCGCCAGCGCCGACTTTTGCCCTGTCCGCGCTTCCTCGCGTTCTGCCCGCCGCCTGCGCCGTCAGCATAAAGCCGCTCACGGCTTCGGCGGCTACGCTGGGAGGCCGCTCGCCGTTCGCACTTCGTGGCCCGCCGCCGCTTACCTGCGGTGAAGCGGACGGCTACGATGCCGGATCGTGTCAGCCTGCAAGGTCAAGACCGTGCCACCTGCTGCATTGCGCATCCATTCGGCGGCTATCACCACATGCAGGGCGACGAACTGCGCCTTGCGCCGCCGATACTCGCCGGCCTCGTCCGGACGGAACGGCGCCTATAGCGGGGATAATTCGCTCAAAGTTGTTTGGAGGAATTGCAGATGGCAATGATTGAAGGTTTTCGTGTCCAGAACTATCGCGCCCTGCGCGATGTCAGTCTTGGACGGCTTTGATTGCAAGGCCCGTGACGGAGAGGGCAGAGGGCTTGCGGCGATCACCGGCGGCGCGGCAGTGAAAGTCGGCGCTGGCGATACGGCGATAGCGCAGAAATGACAACGGCCACTCGATGGTGGCCGCTGGGCTGCTCGGTCGATGTTCCGATTCGGCAGGTTGTGTCGCCAGGGTTTCCCCCGTTCGACGGACGGCTTGCGCCGTAAGCGATGCGATCATAGCAGGGCATCGTCCATCGCCTGCGATACAGTTCGCCAAAGATACCCAATACGGTATACTTGTCCCATGAGTTCCCCATCCCGCCAAGAGCGTCCGCTGCACTGGATTGGTTCCGCCAAGCGCGATCTGCTGGATTTTCCCGGCGACGTGGTTGGCGACTTCGGCTACGGCTTGGGTGTTGTGCAGTTGGGTGGGCAGCCGCCTGCGGCAAAGCCTTGGAAGGGCGAGGGGCCGGGAGTATTCGAGTTGGTCGAGGATCATCGTGGTGACACCTACCGGGTGGCCTATACGGTGCGGTTCGCGAAGGCGGTGTATGTGCTGCATTGCTTCCAGAAGAAATCGCCGTCCGGCATCCGTACCGCCAAGACCGACGTCGACCTGATCCATGAACGTTTAAAGTTGGCCCGCAATGACTACGAGGTGCGCTATGGCAAAGAAGACTGAACTGGTGGACGTGGGCACGGGTGACGTGTTCAAAGACCTCGGCTTTGCCGATGCCGACGAACGCAAGCTGCGCACGCAACTGGCGATGCGCCTCAACGATCTGATCAAGGAACGCAAGCTCACCCAGACTGCGGTCGCCGAAATTTTCGGCATCCCCCAGCCGCATATTTCCGAGCTGCGGAACTACAAGCTCAGCCGGTTCTCATCCGAGCGACTGCTGCACTTCATCACCCAGCTTGACCGGGACGTGGAGATCGTGATTCGCCCCAAGGCGGCGAATCATGCGGCGGGCTTGGTGTCGGTGCTGGTTGCGGCCTGACTGCCCGCGCAGTTCGTTATTTCGCCGACCGCTTGCGCCGTATCGGCGTTACCGTAGCCGCCGCAGTCTCGGCGGCGGGCTGGGCGCAGTAGTCGGCCCATGCCTTCATCAACTGCACGCGCTTGTCTATCAGGTCGCCGCGCCGGTAGGCGGCTTCCACCTTGTCCGGCAGGCTGTGCGCCAGCGCATGCTCGCAGACCTCGCGCGGGAAGTTGGTCGATTCCGCGCACCAGTCGCGGAAGGTGGAGCGGAAGCCGTGCACGGTGATGTCGGTGCGCTTCATCCTGCGCAGCACGGCGGTGAGGCTCATGTCCGAGAGTGACTGGTTTTCCTTTGATCCGGGGAAGACCAGATCGCCCTCGCGCGGCAGTTCGTTGAGCAACGCGATGGCCGATGCCGCGAGCGGCACGCGGTGTTCCTTGCCCATCTTGATGCGCTCGGCGGGCACGACCCACAGGCCGGCATCGAGGTCGATTTCTGCCCAGGTCGCGCCGCGCACTTCGCCGGAGCGGGCGGCGGTGAGGATCGTGAATTCGAGGGCGCGAGCCGCCGTGCCGACTTGCTTGCGCAGTGTGCCCACGAACGCGCTGATGTCGCGCCAGGGCAGAGCAGGGTGATGCGCGACCTTGGCCACCTTGTGCGGATTGGCGAGCAGATTCTCCAGATGGCCGCGCCAGCACGCCGGATTCTCGCCCTGGCGATACTTGCTGACCGTGGCCCAATCGAGAATCTTCTCAATGCGCCCGCGCAGGCGCGTGGCGGTTTCGGTCTTGGTTTCCCAGATCGGCCCCAGCACCTTGACCACCAGCGCCGTGTCGATTTCAGCGACGGGCAGCGCGCCGATTAAATGCGAATAGAGCCTTTCTATTTCTATCCATCACTTTACCCATCGTTTCGACTGGTATGTCGCGACGCGCTCTGACCGCCCGTGGTGTCGGCGCAGAGTAGGCAAGCGACCGGCGAAAATTGCTCACGGCAACAGGCAATA
>JADYZH010000264.1 GCA_020853215.1 Sulfuritalea sp.
ACGTAGCTTCCCGGCGCCGGCTCGCCCGGCGGGTAGTCCTTGCTGCCCAGCCGCGAACGCGCCGGCACTTCGCCGCCGTTGTGCCGCTTGAGCCAATCCGCCCAAACCGGCCACCAGCTGCCCTTGACTTCGGTCGCGGTGTCGAACCATTCGTCGGCGTTCGCCGTGGTGCGGTCGTTGAGCCAGTGGCTGCGCTTGTTCTTGGTCGCCGGGTTGATCACGCCGGCAATATGCCCCGAGGCGCCCAGCACGAAGGTCGCATCGCCGCCCAGCAGCTTGCGGCTCTGGTAGGCCGATTTCCACGGCACGATGTGATCTTCGCGGCTGGCGAAGATGAAGGCCGGCATGTCGACACGACCGAGGTCGGCCTTGACCCCGCACATTTCCAGCTTGCCGGGAACGCGCAGGTTGTTTTCCAGGTACATGTTGCGCAGATACCAGGCCAGGAAGGGGCCGGGCAGGTTGGTCGAATCGGAGTTCCAGTAGAGCAGGTCGAAAGCCGGCGGCTTGTTGCCCTTCAGGTAATTGCCGACCACGTATTGCCAGATCAGGTCGTTGGCGCGCAGGGCGGAAAACACCTGCGACAGTTCGCTGCCGCGCAGCAGACCGCCCTTGCCGATGGTGGCTTCGCGCGCCTGCACCGCGGTTTCGTCGACCAGGCAGCCTATCTCGCCGGAATCGGCAAAATCGAGCAGCGTGGTGAGCAGGGTCAGCGAGGCCACCGGACTTTCCCCGCGCTGCCTGGCGACGGCCAGCGCGGAACTGAGGATGGTGCCGCCGACGCAGAAACCGAGGGCATTGATCTGGTCCATCTTCGAGATGTCCTGCACCACCTTGATCGCCTGCAGCGCACCTTTTTCGATGTAGTCGTCCCAGGTCAGGTGGCCGAGGTCGGCCTGCACGTTCTTCCAGGAAACCAGGAACACCGTGTTGCCCTGTTCGACCGTATAGCGCACCACGGAATTTTCCGGCTGCAGGTCGAGGATGTAGTATTTGTTGATGCAGGGCGGCACCATCAGGAAGGGCCGCGCCGCCACCTTTTCGGTCTGCGGCGAATACTGGATCAGCTGCATCAGCTCGTTTTCGTACACCACCGCGCCGGGGGTGACTGCGAGATTGCGGCCGACCTCGAAGGCGCTGTCGTCGGTCATCGAGATGCGGCCCTTTTCCAGGTCGCCCAGCAGGTTCTTGATGCCCTGCTGGATGCTTTCGCCCTTGGTTTCGAGTGCGGTCTGGACGAACTCGGGATTGGTGGCGAGGAAGTTGGACGGCGCCATCGCGTCGATCATCTGCCGCGCCATGAAGCGCATGCGGGTCTTGGCCTGGCCGTCGGCGACCGGCGCGGCATCGGCCATCCGCTTCATGTATTCGGCATTGATCAGGTAAGCCTGGCGCAGGTAGTCATAGACCGGGCTCGCGCTCCACGACGGATGATCGAAGCGCTTGTCGCCGGGCTCCGCAGTGACGACCTGCGGCGCGGGCTGGTCCGCAGCCTTGCCCAGCATGCCTTGCCAGAGCTGCGCATGCCGCCCCATCCATTCCTGCTGCAGCGCCTTGAGCGCTTCCGACTCGGGAGCCCATGCGGCCGGATTCAAGCCCCCCGGGGTTGCGGCCGCCCGTTGCTGCTGCTGGGCGAGAAACTGGCTGAAACCTTGCGCCATGGCATTTCCAGCCTGAAACATGGCTTGCATCGCGGCATTCTGGTCGGGGGTGGAAGACATCCGGTACTCCTGAAAAAACGGGGTTGATTTTGCACTGCACAATAAACACTGTCAAGCGAGGCGCTCTCTGTCGCATGTCCGTAAAATCGTGACATGTATGTAATCGCGATCGGCTGGCTCTACGTCACCTTGCTCATGGCGGCCACGGAAGCGAATCTTACCGCCGCCGTGCTTACGTTCACCTTTTACGGACTCGCGCCGCTGGCCCTCTTCCTCTGGCTGTTCGGCACGCCGCAGCGGCGGCGCAACCGGACAGCGGCGGAGCGCAGCGAGACCGGAAAAAACAAACCGGATCCGCCCCGCGCAGCGACCGACGAATAAGCCGACGGCACTATTCCAGCCAGACCAGGCTGGCCATGCGTCCGCTGACGCCGTCGCGGCGATGGGAAAACCACCGCTGCGCATCGTTGACCGTACAAAAGTCGGCGCCGGCGACACGGCGAATCCCGAGCGATTGCAGGCGCAAGCGTGCCACGCGGTAGATGTCGCACAACCATTTCCCGCCGGCGGCGGGGACGAAGGCATCCGCCGCTGCGGCATCGCCGGCGAGGAACAGTTCGCGCACCTCGCCGCCGACCTCGAAAGCCTGCGGTCCGATCGCCGGCCCGAGCCAGGCCATCAACGCGCTGCCCGGTTCGCCCATGGCCGCCACCGTCGCCTCGATGACGCCGGCGGCCAAACCGCGCCAGCCGGCATGGGCGATGCCAACCACGGTCGCATGCTCGTCGCACAACAGCACCGGCAGGCAGTCGGCGGTGAGCACGGTGCAGACCACGCCGCGGCTCCGCGAGAAACTGGCATCGGCCTGCTCGCCGGGCCTCGCCGTGGCGGCATCGACGCAGCGCGTGCCATGCACCTGACTCAGCCACACGGGCTCTGCCGGTAGTTCGCGCCGCAGTAAGGCACGATTCGCCGCCACCGCATGCGGATCGTCGCCGACATGGTCGCCGAGGTTGAAACCTTGCCACGGCGGTGCGCTCGCCCCGCCGCCGCGCGTCGTCGCCAGGGCGCGCACACCGGCAGGGGCCGGCCAGTCGGGCAGGATGAATTCAGGCACGCAAGGATTCCAGCAGTTGCGCGAAGTCTGCCGGCAAGGGCGACTCCCAAGCCATCTCCTCGCTGCCTGCAGGGTGCCGCAGCGCCAGACGCCAGGCATGCAGTGCCTGGCGCGGAAATGCGTCGAGGCGCACATCGCCGCTCTTCGTCTTGCCGTATACCGGATCGCCGGCCAGCGGATGCTTGATCGACGCCAGGTGGACGCGGATCTGGTGGGTGCGTCCGGTTTCCAGGCGGCATTCGAGCAAGGTGGCCCTGGCGAAGCGCTCGAGCACCGCGTAATGGGTACGCGCTTCCTTGCCGCCGGCACGGACGATGGCCATTTTCGTGCGCTGCACGGCATGTCGGCCGAGCGGCGCATCGACCGTGCCGTCGCGCTCGACCGTGCCCAGCGCCAGCGCGAGGTAATGCCGCCTGACGGAGCGCACCTGCATCTGGCGCACCAGGTCGGTCTGCGCCGTCAGCGTCTTCGCCACCACCAGCAGGCCGCTGGTATCCTTGTCCAGTCGATGCACGATGCCGGCGCGGGGAATGGTCGCCAGTTGCGGCGCATGGTGCAGCAGCGCATTGAGCAGGGTACCCGAGGCGTTGCCGTTGCCGGGATGGACCACCAGTCCGGCCGGCTTGTCGATCACCAACAGGTCATCGTCCTCGAACACCACGGTGAACGCGATGTTTTCGGCCGCATCGGTGCGATTCGCCGCCGAGACCGCGGCGAGATGGGCGGCGAACTCCGCCGCGAAGACGATCCGCTCACCGCCATAGACCTTGCGCTTGGGCTCGACCGTGGCGCCATCGAGGCGGATCAGACCCTCCTTCAGCCAGCCCTGCAGGCGGCTGCGCGAGTGCTCGGGAAAGAGCTTGGCCAGCACCGCGTCGAAGCGCCAGCCGGCCCATTCGGAAGGCACCTCCGCGTTCCGGGGCGCGGCGGGGCTTGGGCTATAATCCGCCGGAAATTCGTGCGAGGTTTTCACCATGCGTAGTTTAGCGGCATTCCTGCGGGCGCTTGCCCCGATCGTGGTCATTGGCGCGAGCATCGGCACGGGCCTGCTGGGCGGCTGCGGCATGCTGCCCGAGCAGAAGGACGAGACCGCCGGCTGGTCCGCCAACAAGCTCTACAGCGAAGCCAAGAGCGCGATGAACGACGGGGCCTATGACAAGGCCATCCAGTACTTCGAAAAGCTCGAAGCCCGCTTCCCCTTCGGCCGCTATGCGCAGCAGGCGCAGCTGGAAGTCGCCTACGCCTATTTCCGGCAGGGCGAGGCGGCATCGACGATCGCCGCCTGCGACCGCTTCATCCGCCTGCACCCGAACCATCCCAACGTCGACTACGCCTACTACCTCAAGGGCCTGGCCAGTTTCAACGAAGACCTCGGCCTGATGGGCTACGTCACCCTGCAGGACCTCACCGAGCGCGATCCCAAGGCGGCACGCGACTCCTTCGACGCCTTCAAGGTGCTGGTCACCAAATATCCCGAGAGCAAGTACACGCCAGATGCCACGGCGCGCATGAAGTACCTGATCAACGCCATGGCCTCTCACGAGGTGCACGTTGCCCGCTATTACATGAAGCGCGAAGCCTATGTTGCCGCCGTCAACCGAGCGCAAAACGCGGTCAAGACCTATTCGGATGCTCCCGCCAACGAAGAGGCCCTGTTCATCATGATCAAGGCTTACGATGCGCTCGGCATGGCCGACCTGCGCGACGACGCGGAGCGTGTGATGCGCCGGAACTTCCCCAAGAGCGAGTACTACGTACGCGGCCTGAATCAGAAAGAGCCCTGGTGGAAACTCTGGTAGAACCCTGAGCCGTAAATCCGGCCCGCCTGAACAACCGGCCGGCAACACCCCGAGGAGAATCCGCATGCCCGTTGACATCCAGTCGCCATCGCTTTGCCTAGGCATCGTGGGCACCGGCGCCATGGGTCGCGGCATCGCCCAGATCGCGGCCCAGGCCGGCATCCGCGTGCTGCTGTTCGACGCCCTGCACGGCGCCGCCGCCAATGCCCGCGAAACCGTGGTCGGCACCCTGGCGACGCTGGCCGACAAAGGCAAGATATCCGCCGATGCGCTCGCCGCCGCCTCGACCAGGCTCGAAGTCGTGCAACGCCTCGACGAGCTGGCTTTGGCGCAGGTCATCGTCGAAGCCATCGTCGAAGACCTGGACGTCAAGAAGGCTTTGTTCCAGCAACTGGAAGACATCATCGCCGCCGACTGCATCCTCGCCACCAATACCTCGTCGCTCTCGGTCACCTCGATCGCTGCCGCCTGCAAGCGACCGGAGCGCGTCGCCGGCTTCCACTTCTTCAATCCCGTGCCGCTGATGAAGATCGTCGAAGTCGTCGACGGCCTGCTCACCGCACCATGGGCTACCGACGCGCTCCTTGAACTGGGTCGGCGCATGGGTCACACGGCGGTGCGTGCGAAGGACACACCAGGATTCATCGTCAACCATGCCGGGCGCGGCCTCGTGACCGAGGCGCTGCGCATCCTCGGCGAAGGCATCACCGATTTCCGCGAGATCGACTGCATCATGCGCGAGGCCGCCGGCTTTCGCATGGGCCCCTTCGAACTCATGGACCTCACCGGCCTCGATGTCTCACAGCCGGTGATGGAATCGATCTACCACCAGTATTACCAGGAGCCGCGTTACCGGCCCTCACCGATCGCCGCCCAGCGCCTGATCGGGGGCCTGCTCGGCCGCAAGACCGGGCGCGGCTTTTATGACTACGCCGAAGGCAAGCCCGCGATCGCCCCGGATGCAGCCGCGCCGGCCGCCCTGCCCGACCGCGTCTGGGTCAGCCAGACCCATCCGGAATGGGCCGACATCCTGCGCGAAATCGCTGCAGCTACCGGTGTCGCGGTCGAATCCGACTACACGCCTGGCAGTGATACCCTATGCGTCGTCACTCCGCTCGGCGCCGACGTCACCACCTGCTGCGTCGAGCAGGGACTCGACCCGCAGCACACCGTCGGCATCGACTGCCTGTTCGGCATCACGGCCGGCGGGGGTGCCCGCCGCAGCCTGATGACCACGCCGCTGACCGCCCCGGCAATGCGTGATGCCGCGCACGCCTTGTTCACCGCGGACGGCTGTGCCGTCAGCGTGATGCGCGACAGCGCCGGCTTCGTCGCCCAGCGCATCGTCGCCTGCATCGTCAACATCGGCTGCGACATCGCCCAGCAGCGCATCGCGAGCCCGGCCGACATCGATCGCGCGGTCAGGCTCGGCCTCGGCTATCCGCACGGGCCGCTCGCCTTCGGCGACACCCTCGGGCCGCGCAAGATACTGGCGATCCTGGAAGCCATGCAGGATTTCTACGGCGATCCACGCTACCGTCCCAGCCCCTGGCTGAAGCGTCGCGCCTTGCTCGGGGCCTCCCTGCTCACCGAGGCACGCTGAGAACCACCGTCCGGCACGGACGTGGATTGTCGCTCAGTCCAGCACGAAACGAAACTGGTCGCGTCCGTGCCCGCCGAAGAAGATCGTGTCGCCGGGACTCAGGGCAGCCTCGCTGACAGGCGTTTCAATCTGCGTATTGAGGAAGGTACCATTGGTCGAGCCGAGGTCGCGCAGCACCGCCTTCTGGTCGACGATGCCGATCCAGGCATGGTGGTATGACACCCGTGGATCCGCGAGGACGACATCGTTTTTCGGTTCCCGGCCGATGGTGATGCCGGTCGCCGTAACCGGAAAGCTGTGATCCTTCTGGCTGCCGCTGACACATACCAGCCTCGGTGTTTTTTCCGGCGGCAGCGGCGCCGCTTTGCGATGCTGCGATGCCGCCGGTGCAACATCCGTCGACCCGCGAAAATGAATCCGCGTCGCGTTGGGGTCGAAGGCGGCCTCCTGCGCACCGGTGGCGGGCCTGGTCGGAGGCTGCGTCGCGGGGCCGCCGCCGGGCTTGTTCATGGCAGCGGCCGCGAGCCCGGCGCGGTAGGCCTCCTCAAGCTCCTTCGCCTTCAGCGACCGGCGGCGGCGATCCCACTGGCTGACGCCGATGCCGACCAGGACGAGCCCAAAGATCGCCCAGAAAACATAGTCCTTGCTCAATTCCACCACTCCATGAAGATCGCCGGCCACCGGGCGACCGTGTCGAACCGCGCGCCGCAAGCCATGCCGTGCATGACCGGGAAAGTACGCATGACCCCTGCCTTGACTTCCGGCCGCTGCACGTTGCGCCGGCGAAAAATCGACCCGTTCAAGAATAGCAGGAAACAATAGTGAATGGGCATAGCGTACCGCCCCAAACGGCGCTATGTACCGCCATGCCGCGGGTCACGACCGGACCGGCACCCCTCGCTCAGGCGCCGCGCTGGCGCCGCGCCTCGAAGAGACAGATGCCGGCCGAAACCGACACGTTGAGGCTCTCCACGCTGCCGTGCATCGGGATTTTGGCCAGTTCGTCGCAGGTCTCGCGTGTCAGGCGGCGCATGCCGTCGCCCTCGGCGCCGAGTACCCAGGCACAGGGGCCCTTCTGGTCGACGGCATAGAGTTCCCTGCCCGCCTCGCCCGCCGCGCCGATCACCCAGATGCCGCGTTCCTGCATCTCGCGCAAGGACCGCGCGAGGTTGGTGACGACGATGTAGGGCACCGTGTCGGCCGCACCGCTGGCGACCTTGATGGCGGTGGCATTGAGGCCGCAGGCCCTGTCCTTCGGCGCCACCACGGCATGCGCGCCGGCCGCGTCGGCTACGCGCAGGCAAGCGCCGAGGTTGTGCGGATCGGTGATGCCGTCCAGCACCAGCAGCAGCGGTGGCTCGGCCAGACCGTCGAGCACGTCGTCCAGCGTCACGTGCTTCGCCTGCGCCGTGACCTTTGCCACCACGCCCTGGTGCCGGCTGCCGCCGGCGAGGCCGTCGAGACGCTTGGCTTCCGAGAGGATCACGCGCACGCCATGGCTTTCCGCCAGCTTCAGCAGCTCTCGCATGCGCCCGTCCTGGCGGCCCTCGGCGACGGTGATCTCCCGGATGTCGTCGGCGGCGTGGCGCAGCTTGGCGGTGACGGCATGGAAACCGTGGATCAGTCGCGTTTCACTCATGGGCTGCCTCATTGATGATGCGGACTTCCCGCTGCGGAAAGGGAATGCTTATGCCGTTCTGCTTGAACTCGCGCCAGATCGCCAGATTGATTTCGGAGCGCAAGAGGCCGCTGCCGTTGCCCGGATCGGCGATCCAGACGCCAAGTTCGAGGTTGATGCCTGAGTCGGCGAATTCCTTGAGGAAGACCGCCGGCGCCGGATCGGCCAGCACGCGCGGCTGGGCCTGCGCGGCGGCCACCATGATCGCCATGGCGCGCTCGAGGTCGCTGTCGTAGGCCACCTGCACCGGCAGGGCGACGCGCATCAGGGTATCGCTGTAGGACTCGTTCTGCACCACCGAGCCAACCAGCAGTTCGTTGGGCACCAGGGATTCGAGGCCGGTGGCATTCTTCAGCACGGTGTAGCGCGTGGTGATGCTGGTCACCACGCCACGGTCGGCGCCGACGGCGATCGTGTTGCCGATGCGGATGGAATGGTCGAGCAGGATGATGAAGCCCGAGACGTAATTGCTGGCGATCTTCTGCAGGCCGAGGCCAAGGCCGACGCCGAGCGCGCCGCCGAACACCGAAAGCATGGTGAGGTCGATGCCGACCAGGGGCAGCACGATCAGCACCGCCAGCACGATCAGCAGCGACTTCGACAGGCGCGCGAAGACCTGGCGCAGGTTATCGTCGAGGCCGGCCGCGCGGTCCAGGCGCGCCTCGATCGCGCTGGACAGCCAAAGCGCGGCCAGCACGGTAACCAGCACGGCGACCAGGCCCTGCAGCAGATCCCACAGGCTGAGCCGTTGCTTGCCGACATTGAGACCCACCGATTCGATCACGGCGATCAGGTCGGGTAGCAGGCCGATGATATGCAGGGCGACGATGGCCCATACCAGCAGCGCGAAAACCTTCTCGAAGGAGGCCAGCCAGGTGGCTCCGACCAGGCTCACGCGCAAAACATAAAACACCACGCGGATCACGGCCAGCGAGGCCAGCAGCGGTATCGCCACGGCGAACAGACCGACGCTGATCCACCCCTGGGCCACGGCGCGCGCCAGCAGCACCAGCAGCAGCGCCAGCAAAGGAAAGGCGACGCGCTGCAAACCGCCGTGACCGAGTTCCCAGGCACGGCCGTCCGCGGGCCGGTGGCTTCGCAGCAGGCGTTCGCCGAACAGGGCCAGCAGCAGGCAGCCGCCGAGGACCAGCAATTGCCAGCCGAAATCCGCTTCATTCAGATAGGAATGGATTTCCTGCCACACCCTGAGCGCCGGGCTATGCTTCATTTCATGGGCCTCCGTCCATTTTCTGCGCGTCGTCGCGATGCCGGCGCCAATTGTCGAGGTAGCGCCGCACCAGCGCCGGATTGCCGCGCAGGATCAGCAGGTTTTCCGCGTTGCGTGCCTGCGCCGACCAGGTGAAATTGTAGCTGCCGGTGATGAGGACGGCATCGGCCCGGGCGGCATCGATCAGCAGCACCTTGTTGTGGGCCGCGGCGTAGCGGGTTTCCAGCCAGATCGGGATGCCGCCTTCCTGTAACTGGGGCAGCAGCGACTTGTCACTTTTTTCCAGCATCTCGCGGTCGGCCACGATCTCCACCGCCACACCGCGCGCCCTGGCTTCCTGCAACGCATTGGCGATCGAGCGGCTGGTCAGCAGGTAGGCATGCACATGAACGCTTTCGTGCGCCTTGCCCAGTGCGCGGATGATTGCGCCCTCGGCATCGTCCCAGGGTGTGAACAGCACTTCGACCGTCCCCGTCGCCGGCAGTGGTGCAGCTCCTGCGGCGACGGTCAGGCAGAGCAGCAGCGCAGCGAGAAGGTGCTTCATTTGGCCCGTTCCAGCACGACCGCATAGAAGGCATCGGTACCGTGCTTCTGCGGCGACAGGTGCATGTCCGCGCCGCAGTCGATGGCGATGCCCTGCGCCGCCAGCACCTCCTGTGCCGAAAGGCGATGGAAGTCGGCATGCGCGGCGAGGAAACCGTTGACGATGTCCTCGTTCTCTTCGGCGACGATGCTGCAGGTGGCATATACCAGGCGGCCGCCGGGGCGCACCAGCCTGGCCGCGGCGGCGAGGATGGCGGCCTGCTTGGCGGTGAGTTCGGCCACGCTCTGCGGCGACTGGCGCCACTTGAGGTCGGGGTTGCGGCGCAGCGTGCCCAGTCCCGAGCACGGCGCATCGACCAGCACGCGGTCGACCTTGCCTTGGAGACGCTTGACCCGCGCGTCGTTCTCGCCGGAGAGGCAGGCCGGATGGATGTTGGACAGGCCGGCGCGGGCGGCGCGCGGCTTCAGCTTGGCCAGGCGCTTGTCGGATACATCGAAGGCATACAGGCGACCGGTCGAGCGCATCATGGCGCCGAGGACCAGCGTCTTGCCGCCGGCGCCGGCACAGAAGTCGACCACCATTTCGCCGCGCCTGGGCGCCAGCAGATAGCCCAGCAGTTGCGAACCCTCGTCCTGCACCTCGATGCTGCCGTCGAGGAAGGCAGGATGCTTCGCCAGGTAGGGCTTGGTCTTCAGGCGCAGGCCGAGCGGCGAGTAGGGCGTCGGCGTGGCAACGAGGCCGTCGGCGGCCAGGCGACGGGCCACCTCGTCGCGTTCGGCCTTGAGCGTGCTCACCCGCAGGTCGAGCGGCGCAGGCGTGTTCAGCGCGCGCGCCAGTGCCCGCAATTCCTCCCGCGTCATGCGCGGCATCAGACTTTCCACCAGCCAGTCCGGAAAATCCAGTTGCTCAGCCAGGCTCAGTTCCGGTTCCGGCTGGCGCCGGATCTCCGCCAGCCACTCGGCTTCACCCGGCAGCAGAGCACCTTCCAGCTGGCGTTGCGACATGCCGCGCACCCGCGACAATGACAGCAGCACGAGTTCGCGCGGCGAAATGCGGCGCGCACCGGCGGCCTTAACGTGAACGTCGCGGAGCGACTCTCGAAGCTCCCCTTCCCCCTCGCGGGGGAGGGGTTGGGGGAGGGGGGGAACGGCTCTGGGTGCGCGCTGTGGCGTTGCCCCCGGCGCGAGGAAGGCCGGTTCAAGGTTCGGCCCGCAGGCGGCGAGACGCTCCAGCAGACGCTTCCGGCGCAGGACGGCATAGGCGGTTTCGGCGATGAAGGCACGGTCGCGGGCGCCGCTCTTGCGCGCCCGGAAGAACGCCGACAGCGCGGCATCGGCCGGCTGCGCGAAGGTCAGCAGACCCGCCGTGGCCGCCACTGCGGCATTCAGCAGATCGACACCGAGCCCCTCCGCGGGCGGTGCCTCGACGGCCGCAGGGCCCGGCTTTCCGTGCGCCGCCGGGCCGATCCGTGCCGGAGACCTTGCGCCTCCGGCCGGCCGCCGCCGGTCCTGTTTTCTGTCCTGTTTCATCGTACTGTGACCAATCGGTAGGTGGCGACGCTCATTTTGTCTCGGTTGCAGCCAGGTCGTCGGCGATCTGGTCGTAAATATCGCCCTTGCGATCGGTGATGCGAATCTTCAGGGGCATGCCGCGCGCCTGTTCGTCCGCACCGACCGGCAGCCACATCTCGATATGGTCGTTGCCGCTGCGCGTCCTGATGCGCACCGCTTGCCGCTTGCCCGCGGGGAAGCTCAGGATTTCCTCGCCGAGGACCTCGAAGCGGTAATTCGCCAGTTTGCGGCCGGTGGCGATCTGCATCTCGACCGCACCGCCGCGCGGCGCCAGCAGCACCAGCTGGTAATACATCGAGAGCATGTCCTGGGTACCCTCGACCAGGCCTGTCTCGCGCCCGGCATAGGCGACGACGCCGCGCGACCAGTCGAAGCTTGCACTGTCGATGCCGCCGGCGCGCTCGTGGCGGAATTCGCGCGGGCGCAAGCCCGCCGCACCGACATCACCCTCGCTGCGCTGGACTATCCGGGCCGGCTTGAATACCGCCGCGATCCCGGTGGTCTCGGTCAGGCTTTCCAGCCGGTAGGTAAGGCCGTCGTGATCCCAGACATGCACGGACTCGCCGATGATGAAACCGCCTTCACCGCGGGTAACGATGTAGCGCATGCGACCCTTGGCCGGCAGCGCCAGGTCCGCCGCTTGCGAAGCCGGCGGTTCGAGAGCCTTGGCCGGATCGCTCGGCGCAGCGGATACTTCGCTTTTCGGCTCGGCAATGGCAATCGCGGGCTCTGCGGCGACTTGTGCCGCAGCGGTGACGGCAGAAGGCGCGGACCGTGTCTCCGCAACGACAGCAGGTTGCGCCGCGGCGGAAGGAACCGGCTTCCTGGCGGGCGGTTTCGGCACCTGCTTGGCCACCGGCGCACGTTCAGCGCGCGCCGGCGCCTTGGCCAGCACGGCGTCGATGGTCGGCGTCGGATCGGGTTCGAGCGCTTCCGGCAAGGTCCAGCCCGGAGCGACCACCGCGGCGACGTGGAGCAGGGCCGAAGCTGCCAATGCAAGAAGGAGCGGCATCTCAGAACCGCATCGCAGCGGCGCCCTCAGGCAGTTTGCGGCACATGGAGCGCTGCGGTCACTGCCGTCTCGCCGGTGACGCGGGCGCGGCCGTCGCACAGAGCCAGCCGTCCTTCGAGGAACCAGCGTGCGACACGCGGATATAGCACGTGCTCCTCCGCCAGCACGCGGGCGGCGAGACCGGCCTCGTCATCGCCGGCCTGTACCGGTACCGCGGCCTGGGCAACGATCGGCCCGCCGTCGAGCGCCGGGGTAACGAAGTGCACGCTGCAACCATGCACCCGCACACCGGCCGCCAGTGCCCGGGCGTGGGTCTGGATGCCGGGAAAGGCCGGCAGCAGCGAGGGGTGGATGTTCAGCAGGCGGCCTTCGAAACGGCGCACGAAGCCGTCGCCGAGGATGCGCATGAAGCCGGCGAGCAGGACCAGGTCCGGCGCGTGGCGCCCGACCTCGGCCGCCAGCGCGGCATCGAAGTCCTCGCGCGTGGCGAAGTCGCGATGGTCGACAGCGACGGTGGCGATGCCGCGCGCGGCGGCCAGTGCCAGACCCGCCGCCTCGGGACGGTTGCTGACCACCGCGGCACAGGTGCCGGGCAGGCCGGCATCGAGAAGCGATTGCATGTTGCTGCCGCGCCCGGAAATCAGGATGACATAGCGCTTCATCAGAATTTCCCCACCGGCAGGAACACCGCCGTGGCAAGGTTTTGCACCACCCGGGCGATGATCCGGTGCCCCTTTTCGGCGACCAGGGCGGAAAGGATGTCGAGGTTGCCGATCATCTTGCCGAATTCGCGCTCGAAGCTCAGGTTTGCCGGCTGCCCGCCCTGCGCCATCTCATTGCTGAGCAGCAGCGGGGCGCCGGCGGCATCGCGCGCATTGGCCAGTTTCCAGGCGGCGATTTCAAGGTTGCGCGCGCTGTTGTAGAGCTTCTGCGCGTCGAGCTCGTCGAGCATGAAGAATTCCGTCTTTTCCTCGAAGGCCGCGTTGAGCATGCCGCCCATGCCGGCGATGAAGACGGCCACCCGGTCGCCGTCGAAGTCGGCCCGCAGGCTGAGCAGGATCGCGGCGCTGCCGGTGCGGCCCGCCGCCTCGGCCACGCGCCAGCCGGTGCGCGGGTCGAGCAGCCGGTCCAGCGCCTTCTCGATGCTGGCATGGCCGCCCTTTTTCCATTCGCGCGGATTGCGCCGGTAGAGTTTTTCGGCAAGCACCCGCACGCTGGAAAATATCGCGCGTTGATGCGCATCGGCGACGCGATCCATGTCGCTCTTGCCCACCTGTTTTGGGTCGAAGCTCGATGCCGAACTGCCCACCACACGCGCCGTGTCCGCGGTCTGTGCGCAGCCGGCCAGAAGTAGCAGGATGCCGGCGGTGGCGGCGCCACGCATGATCAGGAGGCCTTCGGCGCCAGGCGGTGGCGCAGCCAGGCGAGGAACAGCGGCAGCAGCGAGAGGCCGATGGTGGCGAAGATGATCAGCGACAGGTTGGCCTTGACCCATGGGATGTTGCCGAACCAGTACCCGGCCAGACACAGGGAGAAGACCCAGAGGAAGGCGCCGGCGAGATCAAAGGCGAAATAGCGCGGATAGGGCATCCCGGCGACGCCGGCGACGAAGGGTGCGAAGGTGCGGACGAACGGCATGAAGCGCGCCACCAGCATGGTCTTGCCGCCATGCGCCGCGTAATAGGCATGCGCGATGTCGAAGCCCTTGCGGTTGAAGAACCGCGGGTGGCTCTCGCCCCAGGCCAGGATGCGCTTGCCGGACCAGCGACCGATCCAGTAGTTGGTGTTGTCGCCGAGGATCGCCGCGGCCAGCAGCACCGCGATCACGATCTCGATCCGGAATGTTCCGCCGCTGGTCGCCGCCAGCGCCCCGGCGACGAACAGCAGCGAATCTCCGGGCAGGAAGGGCGTTACCACCAGCCCCGTCTCGCAAAACACGATAAGGAACAGGATGACGTAGATCCAGGTGCCGTGCTGCGCCAACAGCATGGCGAGGTACTTGTCGACATGGAGGACGATGTCGATGAACTGGGCGAGAAGTTCCACGGGGCGCGGGGTCGATACGGAAAGGCGCGATTTTACCGGAAGCTATAATCCGACCCATGGGAATCATCAAGCCGCTGCCGGACCTGCTGATCAGCCAGATCGCGGCCGGCGAGGTGGTGGAGCGCCCGGCCTCGGTGCTCAAGGAACTGCTGGAAAACAGCCTCGACGCCGGCGCCACGAAGATCGACGTGCAGCTCGAAGAAGGCGGCGTGCGCCTGATCCGCGTCGCCGACGACGGCAGCGGCATCGCGTCCGACGACCTGCCGCTGGCACTGAGCCGGCATGCGACGAGCAAGATCGCCAGCCTCGATGACCTCGAACGCGTCGCCAGCTACGGATTTCGCGGCGAGGCGCTGGCCTCGATTGCATCCGTCGCGAGGGTCACGATTTCGAGTCGTCATCCGTCGCAAGCGCATGCCTTCCGTCTGCGCGGCGATTCCGCCAACATCGAGCCCGCCGCACTCGCCGCCGGCACGGTGATCGAGGTCGCCGATCTCTACTACAACACCCCGGCGCGACGCAAATTTCTCAAGTCGGAAGCGACCGAATACGCGCACTGCGACGAAGTGCTGCGGCGCATGGCGCTGGCGCGGCCCGAGGTCGCCTTCTCGCTGAGCCACAACCGCAGCATCAAGCGCCGTCTCGCCAGCGCCGACTTTTCGCGCCGCGCGAGGGAAATCATCGGCGACGAGTTCTTCCCCCATGCGCGCCCGCTCGACGCCGGCGCCGGGCCGCTGCGACTGTCGGGGCTCGCCGCGCTGCCGGCCTATTCGCGCTCCGGGCGCGACGAGCAATACTTCTTCGTCAATGGCCGCTTCGTCCGCGACAAGCTGCTGACGCACGCCGCACGCCAGGCCTGGGCCGACATCCTGCACGGCCAGCGCCACCCGGCCTACGTCCTGTTCCTCGAACTCGACCCGGCCGGCGTCGATGTCAATGTGCATCCGGCCAAGACCGAAGTGCGCTTTCGCGACGCGCGCGGCATCCACCAGTTCGTCTTTCACGCCCTGCAGCGCACGCTGGCCACCCCACTCTCGGCAGCTGAAGCGGCAGCACCTTCGACACCGGTCCACGCGCCGGCCGCCTTTTCCTATGCGCGCCAGGCGGGCCTCGCAGTCGGCGAGCCGGCGGCGCGGCCCTATCTCGACTTCGCGCGCA
>JADYZH010000265.1 GCA_020853215.1 Sulfuritalea sp.
GCCATGTACACACCGTAGTTCCAGTTGAAGGCCTCGAACACGAGCGGCACGGTCGTCGACCGGCGACCACCGAAGATGAAGGCCGAGATCGGCACGCCGGCGGGGTTCTCCCAGTCCTTGTCGATCGAAGGGCACTGGCTGGCCGGGGCAGTGAAGCGCGAGTTCGGATGCGCCGCCTTGCGCCCGGTTTCCTTGGCGATCTGCGGCGTCCAGTCCTGGCCCTGCCAGTCGATGCAATGAGCAGGCGGCTCCTTGCTCATGCCTTCCCACCAGACATCGCCGTCGTCGGTCAGCGCGACATTGGTGAAAATGATGTTTTCCTTGAGGGTCGCCATGGCGTTGAAGTTGGTTTTCTCGCTGGTGCCCGGGGCGACACCGAAGAAGCCGGCCTCCGGGTTGATCGCGTACAGACGCCCGTCCTTGCCGGGCTTGATCCATGCGATGTCGTCGCCGACGGTGGTCACCTTCCAGCCGCCGAGAGTTTGCGGCGGAATCAGCATCGCGAAATTGGTCTTGCCGCAGGCCGAAGGGAAGGCTGCGGCGACGTAGGACTTTTCGCCCTCCGGAGACTCGACGCCGAGGATCAGCATGTGTTCCGCCAGCCAGCCCTCATCGCGTGCCATGGTGGAGGCGATGCGCAGGGCGAAGCACTTCTTGCCGAGCAGGGCATTGCCGCCGTAACCGGACCCGAAGGACCAGATTTCACGCGTCTCGGGGAAATGGCAGATGTACTTGGTTTTGTTGCAGGGCCACTTGACGTCCCTCTGGCCGGCTTCAAGCGGATGGCCGACGCTGTGCAGGCAGGGTACGAAGGTACCGTCGGCACCGAGCTGATCGAGCACCGCACGTCCCATGCGGGTCATGACGCGCATATTCACCACGACATAGGGACTATCGGAGAGTTCGACGCCGATGTGGGCGATCGGCGAGCCGATGGGTCCCATGGAGAAGGGTACGACATACATCGTGCGTCCGCGCATGCAGCCCTTGAACAGGCCGCGCAGGGTTTCCTTCATCTTGTCCGGGTGTTCCCAGTTGTTGTTGGGGCCGGCATCGTCGGGATCGGTAGTGCAGACGTAGGTGCGATCTTCGACGCGGGCGACATCGGACGGATCGGACTGGACCAGGTAGGAGTTCTTGCGCTTGGTCGGGTTGAGCCGGACCATGCTGCCGGACTGGATCATCTGCTCGCAAAGGCGGTCTGCCTCCTCCTGCGATCCATCGCACCAGACGACGTGATCCGGCTGGGTGAGTGCCGCAACTTCAGCCACCCAGGCGGCTAGCCGTGCGTGCTTGACATGGGCCGGGGCATTAATTGGTTTGGATTGGGTCATGACGCGTTATCTCCACTCTGATTTGCAAATTGCTACGGGACGGCCGGCCGATCGGTCGGGATCGGCGGCCGTCCCGTAGTCGGCGATACCGGGATGGGTAGCCCGGGCGTAGCCTTGGGTAGGGAAATAATTATCCCACAATCGCCCACCCCACGTCGCGCCGGCCGCTGCCGTCGACGGGCCGGAGCGAACGAAATTCGCGCCGATGTGTGATGCGTCCGCGGCAGTTTTCCCGGCGCGGCGGGAATCGCCAGGCCACACCGGCGAAGGGCGAAAAGTCGGCAGCGGCGACACGGCGCTAAAATCGCGACCTCACCTAAAAAAACATACTGGAGCAAGCATGGACGAACGTCTCCGCGCCGCGGCGCTGGAATATCACCTCTACCCCCAACCCGGCAAGATCGCCGTCACCCCGACCAAGGCGCTGACCAACCAGGGCGACCTGTCGCTCGCATACTCCCCCGGCGTTGCGGCCGCCTGCGACGAAATCGTGCGCGACCCTGCCACTGCGGCGCTGTACACTTCGCGCGGCAACCTCGTTGCCGTGATCAGCAACGGCACGGCGGTGCTCGGCCTCGGCAACATCGGCCCGCTGGCCGGCAAGCCCGTGATGGAAGGCAAGGGCGTGCTGTTCAAGAAATTTGCTGGCATCGACGTCTTCGACATCGAAGTCGCCGAGAACGATCCGGACAAGCTGGTGGACATCATCGCTTCGCTGGAGCCGACCTTCGGCGGCATCAACCTTGAAGACATCAAGGCGCCGGAGTGCTTCTACGTCGAAGCGCGGCTGCGCGAGCGCATGAAGATACCGGTCTTCCACGATGACCAGCACGGCACGGCGATCATCGCCAGCGCCGCGGTGCTCAACGGCCTGCGGGTGGTGAACAAGGACATCGCCAAGGTCAAGCTGGTCTGTTCCGGTGCCGGTGCCGCGGCGATCGCCTGCCTCGACCTGCTGGTGAGCCTGGGCCTCGACCCGAAGAATGTTTACGCCGTCGACAGCAAGGGCGTGATCCACATCGGGCGTGAAAACCTCGATCCGTCCAAGGCGCGCTACGCGCAGAAGACCGACGCGCGCAGCCTGGGCGACGCCATGCCCGACGCCGATGTCTTCATGGGCCTGTCCACCGCCGACGTGCTCAAGCCCGAGATGGTCAAGACCATGGCGCGCGATCCGATCATCCTCGCCATGGCCAATCCTGATCCGGAAATCCGGCCCGAGCAGGCCAAGGCCGTGCGGCCGGACGCGATCATCGGCACCGGGCGCTCGGACTACCCGAACCAGGTCAACAACGTGCTGTGCTTCCCCTTCATGTTTCGCGGTGCGCTCGACGTCGGCGCCACCACCATCAACGAGGCGATGAAGGTCGCGGCGGTGCGCGCGATTGCCGAGCTCGCGCATGCCGAACAATCCGAGGTGGTCACCGCCGCCTATGGCACCGAGGATCTGGCCTTCGGCCCCGAATACCTGATCCCCAAGCCTTTCGATCCGCGCCTGATCATCAAGGTGGCGCCGGCCGTGGCCAAGGCGGCGATGGACTCCGGCGTTGCCACGCGTCCGATCGAGGACATGGAGCGCTACCGCGACAAGCTCAACGATTTCGTCTACCACACCGGCCTCCTGATGCGCCCGGTGTTCGCCACGGCCAAGAAGGCGCCGGCGCGCATCGTCTTCTGCGAAGGCGAGGACGAGCGCGTGCTGCGCGCCGCCCAGACCGTGGTCGACGAAGGGCTGGCGAAGCCGATCCTGATCGGCCGCCCCGAGGTGGTCGGCCAGCGCATCACGCGTTATGGCCTGCGCATCCGCGCCGGCGAGCATTTCGAGCTGGTCAATCCGGATTCCGATCCGCGCTACAAGGAGCTGTGGCAGGACTATTACGAGCTGACCTGCCGCAAGGGCGTCGGCATCGAGTATGCCAAGCGCGAGATGCGCCGCCGTACGACCCTGATCGGCGCCATGCTGCTGCGCCACAATTACGCCGACGGCATCCTGTGCGGTACCTTCGGCAAGCACTCCCAGCACCTGCGCTACGTCGAGGACGTAATCGGCCGCAAGCCCGGCATCGAGCATTACTATGCCATGAACATGCTGGTGCTGCCCAAGCGCACGTTGTTCATTGGCGATACCTATATCAACTACGACCCGACCGCCGAGCAACTGGCGGAGCTGACGCGCTTGGGCGCCGAGGAAGTGCGCCGCTTCGGCCTGACGCCGCGCGCCGCGCTGCTGTCGCATTCCAACTTCGGCGCCGAGGACACACCGACCGCGATCAAGATGCGGCGCGCGCTGGAGATCCTGCGCCGAACGGCGCCCGACCTCGAAGTCGATGGTGAGATGCACGGCGACACGGCGCTCTCGGCCGAGATCCGGCGCCAGGTCTTCCCCAACTCGACGCTGACGGGGCAGGCCAACCTGCTGATCATGCCGACACTCGATGCGGCCAACATCGCCTTCAACCTGCTCAAAACCTCCGCCGGTGATGGCCTCACCGTTGGCCCGATGCTGCTCGGCGCGGCGCGCCCGGTGCATGTCTTGACGCCAACTGCAACTGTGCGGCGTATCGTCAATGTCACGGCCTTGCTCTCGGTCGAGGCGCAGCAGCAGGCCAGGATCGGCGGCTGACCTTGCCATGACCGAATCGCGTACCGCCCTGATCCTGACCGGCGGTGGTGCGCGGGCCGGCTATCAGATCGGCGTGCTGAAGGCGATTCGCGAGTTGCTGCGCGAGCCGCGGCGCAATCCGTTTCCGATTCTGTGCGGCACTTCGGCCGGCGCACTCAATGCGGCCTCTCTGGCGGCGGCGGATGATTTCGGCGCTGGCGTGGATGGCCTGGTGCGCGTTTGGGAGAACTTCAGCGCGCATCAGGTATATCGTGCCGATCCAGCGGGCATCGGCCTCTCCGGTGCGCGCTGGCTGTCGACGCTGGCCCTGGGCTGGCTCACCCGCCGCGCGCCGCGCTCGCTGCTCGACAACGCGCCGCTGCGTGGCCTACTGGAGAGCAGGATCGACTTCAGTCGCATCGGACGGGCGATCGAAAGCGGGGCCCTCCACTCAATCAGCATTACCTGCTCCGGCTATTCATCCGGCCAGAGCGTGAGTTTTTTCCAGGGACGTGCCGATATCGCGCCATGGCGGCGCAGTCAGAGGGTCGGCGCACCCGCCGAGATTTCCCTCGACCACCTGATGGCATCGAGTGCCATACCCTTTATCTTTCCGGCCGTGCATCTCAACCGGGAATGGTTCGGCGATGGCTCGATGCGACAGGTCGCACCGATATCGCCGGCGATCCATCTCGGCGCCGATCGCATCCTGGTCATCGGTGCCGGACGCCTTGCCGACGAAACCGAGCGGCCTGGCAGCGCGAGCTATCCCTCGCTGGCGCAGATCGCCGGCCATGCGCTGTCCAGCATCTTCCTCGACAGCATGTCGGTCGATCTGGAGCGGATGAACCGCATCAACACCACCCTGTCGCTGATTCCAGACACGGTGCGTCGCGACAAGGGAACGACGCTGCGCCCGATCGAGGTTCTGACCATCGCTCCGTCACAGCGTCTTGACCACCTCGCCGCACGCCATGCACAGGCCCTGCCCTGGCCGGTGCGGGCCTTGCTGCGCGGCATTGGCGCCATGAACCGGAATGGCGGCGCGCTGACGAGCTACCTTCTGTTCGAGCAACCCTACACCAGGGCGTTGATCGATCTCGGTTACGCAGACACTCTGGCGCGACGAAGCGAAGTCGTCGAATTCCTTGATTTGAGTTAAAGTCGTTACTGAAATTGATCATTCAACCTGCTTATTTGCAAGGATAATCAGCAATACAGCATGTTCCGCAGTGGGTACCCTCTGCTAGAATCGGTCCAGTGCAGGAGGAGCAGCTTCATGAAGAACGCATTAGTTATGCTGTTGGCTGCCGCAATGGTCGGCACCGGTGCTGCGCCGGCGAAGGCCGAGGCCGGCGAGAAAAAGAAGAGCGTCGCCGCCAAGAAGAAGGTTTCCCGGGTAGCGGTGCAGTTGAAGCCCGAAAACAAGGTGCGTGCGAAGTCGCCGCAACGCCAGGCATCGCTGGACGATACGCACGATCTCGCGCTGAAGTCTGCTGCAGTGCTGGTACAGGACCAGGCTACCGGCACGATCCTTTTCGAGAAGAACGCCAGCGCCGTTCTGCCGATCGCATCGATCACCAAACTGATGACGGCAATGGTGGTCCTGGATGCCGTCCCGGACCTGAACGAGACCCTGACCATCGGCGAGGACGATGTCGATATCATCAAGGGTACGCGCTCGCGCCTCAGGGTCGGTACCCAACTGGTGCGCGAGGAGATGCTGCGCTTGGCCCTGATGTCGTCGGAAAACCGCGCGGCGTCCGCCCTGGCGCGGCATTATCCCGGCGGGCGTGAGGCTTTCGTCGCCGCCATGAACCGGAAGGCGCAGGCTTTGGGGCTCGCCAATACCCGTTTTCACGACGCGACCGGCTTGACCGCGGCCAACGTGGCGAGCCCGCGCGACCTGGCGAAAATGGTCGACGCCGCTCACCAGTACCCCCTGATCCGGGAATTTTCCACCGCCATCGACGGCGCGTTCAGCATCGCTGGTCGCCAGCAGCAATTCCGCAACACCAATACTCTGGTCAAGAATCCGTCGTGGGAGATCGGCCTGTCCAAAACCGGCTACATCAACGAGGCCGGTAAATGCCTGGTGATGCAAGCCTGGCTCAACAACAAGCCGACGATCATCGTACTGCTCGACTCATGGGGCCGGATGACGCGTGTCGGTGATGCAAATCGCATCAAGCGATGGATGGAAAGCGCTGCGTTGGCGCGGCCGGCGCCCGGCTGACATTACTCCCGCCGCTGTGATAGCCGCCCGCGGGCGGCGTTGTTCTCGGCGTCGCATGCAGGATGTCCCGCAGTGCCCGCAAATCCTGCCGGCGTACCTGCCGTTTCGCGCGGCTCCCGTCGCGGACTGCTAGAATCATCAGCAAAATCATGCTGCTGCGATACCGCTGCAAACGGTGGGCGAGCGGCTTCGCTCCTATAATTCATTTCTGGATGGAACCGATTGTGAACACTGCTTCTTCCGTGGCTTCGCCCCAACGCATCGTCATCGCCACGCGCGAATCCCGCCTCGCCCTGTGGCAGGCCGAGCATGTGCGCAGCCTGCTGCAGCAGTTGTATCCGGCGTGCAAGGTCGAGCTGCTGGGCATGACCACGCGCGGCGACCAGATCCTCGACCGGCCGCTTTCCAAGGTCGGCGGCAAGGGCCTGTTCGTCAAGGAACTGGAGACCGCCCTGCTCGACGGTTCCGCCGACCTTGCCGTGCATTCCATGAAGGACGTGCCGATGCAGATGGAGCCGGAGTTTTCCCTGGTTGCCATCGGTCCGCGCGAAGTGCCGCTGGACGCCCTCGTCTCGGGCAAGTACGCCAGCCTCGAAGACATGCCGCCGGGTGCGGTGGTCGGCACCTCCAGCCTGCGCCGCGAAGCCCAGCTGCGTGCGCGCTACCCCAACCTGGCGGTGACGCCGCTGCGCGGCAACCTCGATACGCGCCTGCGCAAACTCGACGAAGGCCAGTTCGACGCCATCATCCTTGCTGCCGCCGGACTGACGCGCCTCGGCCTCGGCGCGCGCATTCGCGCCGTGCTCTCGGCCGAGGCCTCGCTGCCTGCGGCCGGGCAGGGGGCGCTCGGCATCGAAGCGCTGGCTGCGCGCACGGACGTGGCCGCCTGGGTCGCACCGCTGAATGATCCCGCCACCGCCGCCTGTGTCCGCGCCGAACGCGCCGTGTCGCGCGCGCTGGCCGGCAGCTGCGAAGTGCCTCTCGGCGCCTATGCCGAAATGCGCGCAGGCAGCCTCCGTTTGCGCGGTTTCGTCGCTGCCCCCGACGGCACGCGCATGGCGCATGCCGAACTCTCCGGTAGCGCCGCCGATCCGGAAGACCTCGGCCTGCGACTGGCGGCCGAATTGCGCTGCCAGGGCGCCGCCGAGATCCTCGCCGCGCTCGGCTCCTGAGCGTGAGCCTGGCCGGACGCCATGTCGTGGTGACGCGCCCGGCTGGGCAGGCGGCGCATTTCGCAACGGCGCTGGCCGGGCACGGAGCGATTCCGGTGCTCTACCCGGTGCTGGAAATCCGCGACATCGATAATGTCGCACCGGTGCTCGATGCGGCGATTCGCCTCGACGACTTCGACCTTGCCGTGTTCGTCAGCCCGAATGCAATCGAAAAGGCGCTGGCTCTGATCCTGGCTCGTCGCAGCTGGCCTGCCGGCTTGCGGGTGGCCGCCCTGGGCAAGAGTAGCGAACGGGAACTGGCACGCCACGGGATCCGCGACGTCCTGTCGCCGCCCTTGCGCTTCGACTCGGAAGCCCTGCTTGAACTCCCCGAATTGACCGCGGTCGCGGGCAAGCGCGTGATCATTTTTCGCGGCGACGGCGGGCGCGAGGTGCTGGGCGATACCCTCAAGGCGCGTGGCGCCGCCATCGAATATGTGACCTGTTACCGGCGCGCGCGGCCGCAGCTGGATCCTGCACCCCTGCTCAAATTGTGGGAAGTCGGGCAGATCGATGCGGTGACCCTGACCAGCAGCGAAGGTTTGCGCAATTTTCACGAGATGGTTGGGCGTCTCGGCCGGGCGTGGCTGAAGAAGACGCCCGCCTTCGTCCCGCATCAGCGCATCGCGGAACAGGCACTCGCCCTCGGTCTGGGCAAGGTCATTCCCACCGCCCCCGGAGATGACGGCCTGATCGCCGGACTCGTGCAATACTTCGCCTCCCATGGAAACTCCTGTCCAAACTGATCCCGTGCCGCCCTCCGGCGGCTGGCGGCAAGTGCTGCGCCGGCCGGCCTTGCTGGTCGCCGCGGTGGCGCTGGCGATAGTCCTCGCGCAATGGTTCGATACCCGCCAGCAGGTCGGCGAGCTGCAGGAGGAGCTGGCGCGGCGGCTGGGCGAAGGTGAAACCCTGGCCAAGGAAGGCCGCACGCTGGCGCGGCAAAGCCAGGAAACTCTGGCTGCCCTGCAGGCCAAGGTCGGCGTGCTGGAAGCGAAGTTGGCCGAGACGCAAAGCCAGGCCGTGGCACTGGAAGCTATGTACCAGGAGATATCCAGCACCCGCGACGAACGCCTGCTGGCCGAGGTCGAGCAGGCCGTGGTGATCGCCATGCAGCAACTGCAGTTCGCCGGCAACGTCGAGGCGGCGTTGATCGCCCTGCAGGGCGCCGAGGCGCGCCTCGTCCGTGCCGTGCAGCCGCAGTTCCTGCCTGTCAGGAAGCTGATCGCGCGCGACATCGAACGCCTCAAGGGAACTCCGGGTGCCAATATCAGCGGTTTGTCGCTGAAGATCGAAAGCGTGGTTGCGGCGGTCGACGGCCTGCCGCTGGCCTACGAACAGCGGCCGAAAGCGGAAACGGCCAAGCCGGCTGCCGCCAAACCTGCCAGCGTCGATTACTGGCGCGACCTGGGCGCGGACCTCTGGCGCGAGTTGAGGCAACTGGTGCGCATCGAACGCATCGACCAGGGCGATCCCGCGCTGCTTTCGCCCAACCAGAGCTTTTTTCTGCGCGAGAACCTGAAACTGCGCCTGCTCAATGCGCGCTTGGCGCTCCTGCAACGCGACGGCAAGGTTTTCCGCGAAGAAGTCCGCCAGTCGCGCGAGCTGCTGGACCGATATTTCGACGGTCGTGCCAAGCCGGTGCAGGCTGCCCAGGCAACCCTGAAGACCCTGGCAGCGACCGATGTCAGCTTCGATCTTCCGGGGCTGGCGGAAACCCTGACCGCCCTGCGCAATCTGAAGTTTCCCCGCGACCGCGTAGCCGGCCCGGGAAGATAAGCGCGGACGGCATGCGTGCCCTGTTCTGGCTCCTGACCCTTGCCGCGCTGGCGGTCGGTCTGGCGCTTGCCGCCCGTTACAACGAGGGTTACGTGTTGCTGGTGCTGCCGCCATGGCGTGCCGAAGTTTCGCTCAACCTGTTCATCCTGGCGGCGATTGCCGGATTCTTCCTCATCTACCTGCTGGCGCGCGCGGCCAGCCATGTCCTGGCCCTGCCGCGCGCCGTTGCCGAGTTCCGCGCGCGGCGGCAGCAGGAGCAAGCGGCCCTTGCCCTGCGCGACGCATGGCGCCTGTTGCAGGAAGGGCGTTACGGTCATGCCGTGCGCTGTGCCGAAAAGATCCGCCACGATCATCCGGGTGCAGGCATGCTCGCGCTGGCCGGCTGGCGCGCCGCGCATGCCCTGCGCGATGCCGCGCGCTCGGCGGACTGGGCTGCGCGCGTGCGGTCGCACGACGCCTCCGGCCTGCAGGCCGCCCGCCTGATGACCGAAGCTGAATTCGCCCTCGAAGACCGCCGCTTCGATGACGCCCGCAATGTCCTGCAGCAGTTTGCCGCGCTCGAAGGAAAGCATATCGCCGCCATGCGGCTCAGCGTGCGCGCCGAGCAGGGCCTTGGCAACTGGCGCGAAGTCGCGCGCCTGGTACGCCAGCTGGAAAAGCACCAGGCCCTGACCACCGACCAGGCAGCGCCGATCCGCAGCCGTGCCGTGCGCGAGGCTTTGCGCGGATTGCGCGACGATCCGGTCGGCTTGATGCGGTACTGGCACGAACTGGATGAGGGCGACCGCGCCGAGCCGGCGCTGGCGCTGGAAACGGCGCGCGCACTGATGGCGGGCGGCGATTGCCGCGAAGCGCAGCGCGTGATCGAGGATGCCCTGGCCGAACACTGGGATGCCGCACTGGTGCTGGCCTACGGCGAATGCGGCAAGCCGGGGGAGCCTGCCGGCGATGTCCTCGGACGCATCGCCCAGGCCGAAAAATGGCTGCAGCGGATGCCGCGCGACGGCTCCTTGCTGCTCACCCTTGGCCGCTTGTGCCGGCAGCAGCAACTGTGGGGCAAGGCGAGGAGTTATCTGGAAGCCGCGCTGGCCGTCACTCCCTCCCGCGCCGCACATGTCGAATTGGCGCAACTGCTCGAACATCTGGAAGAGTCGGCGCTGGCGGCACGCCACTATCGCGCCGCTGCGGTTCTTTAGCGGTTTGCTAGAGCCAGTCGCGCGGCGGCAGGAAGTCGGTGTAGAGCCGGGCTTCTGCGCTGCCGGCTTCGGGTTGCCAGTCGTAGCGCCACTTGGCGATGGGCGGCAGCGACATCAGGATGGATTCGGTGCGTCCGCCCGATTGCAGGCCGAACAGCGTGCCGCGATCCCAGACCAGGTTGAATTCGACATAGCGCCCGCGGCGGTAGGCCTGGAAGTCGCGTTCGCGTTCGCCGTAGGCGATGTCACGGCGGCGGGCGATCAGCGGCAGGTAGGCGTTGGTGAAGCTGTTGCCGACGGCCTGGGTCAAAGTGAAGCAACGCTGGAACGGGGTCTCGCCGCCGTTGCCGCCTTCGCTGAGGTCGTCGAAGAAGATGCCGCCGACGCCGCGCGCCTCGTTGCGGTGCTTGAGGAAGAAATAGTCGTCGCACCATTTCTTGTAGCGCGCGTGGACATCGGTGCCGAAGGGCGTCAGCGTGTCGCGGCAATTGCGGTGAAAGTGAGCCGCATCTTCCTCGAAGCCATAGTAGGGCGTCAGGTCCATGCCGCCGCCGAACCACCAGACCGGCGCTTCCCCGGACTTTTCGGCGACGAAGAATCGGACATTCATGTGCGCCGTGGGGCAATACGGATTGCGCGGGTGCATGACGAGCGAAACACCCATCGCCTCCCAGCGGCGACCCGCCAGTTCGGGGCGGTGGGCGGTCGCCGAGGCGGGCATCTGCTCGCCCTTGACGTGCGAGAAGTTGACGCCACCGCGCTCGAACACTTTGCCGTCTTCGATCAGTCGGGAGATGCCACCGCCGCCTTGCGGGCGATCCCAGGCGTCGCGCAGGAAGGGCTGGCCTTCCGTGCCCTCGAGTTCACCGATGATGCGATCCTGCAGTCCGGTGAAATAGTCCCGGATTGGCGCGATGTCCACCGGGCGTCTCAGGACTCGGGCAGCTTCATCGCCAGGACTTTCTCGCTCTGGCGCGAGCGGAAGTCCTCGAGTTTTTTCGCCAGCGCGCGACCGTAATCGTCGTTCGCCGTGGCGATGATGGCGATCGCGGTGAGTGCCGCGTTGGCGGCGCCGGCCTCGCCGATGGCGAAGGTGGCGACCGGCACGCCCCTGGGCATCTGCACGATGGAGAGTAGCGAGTCCAGGCCGTTGAGATGCTTGGAAGGCACCGGCACACCCAGCACCGGCACGATGGTTTTCGCCGCTAGCATGCCGGGCAGGTGGGCCGCGCCGCCGGCGCCGGCGATGATGGCGCGCAGGTCGCGTTCCTGCGCCATGGCGGCGTAGTCGAACAGCAGGTCGGGGGTGCGGTGCGCCGAGACCACCTTCGCCTCGAAGGGCACGCCGAATTCCTTGAGCATTTCGGCGGCGGCCTGCATTACCGGCCAGTCCGAATCCGAGCCCATGACGATGCCGACCAGTGGATTCATTTTGCGCACCTCACTTTTGCGTACGTTCAGCGGCTTCCAGCGTGTTGGCCAGCAGCATGGTGATGGTCATCGGTCCGACGCCACCGGGCACCGGCGTGATCGCGCCGGCAACTTCCCTGGCCGACTCGAAATCGACGTCGCCGCAGAGCTTGCCCGCATTGGGACCATCGGCGATGCGATTGATGCCGACGTCGATTACCGTGGCGCCCGGCTTGATCATGTCGCCGGTGATCATCTTCGCGCGGCCGACCGCGGCCACCAGGATGTCGGCACGCCGGGTGTGGAAGGCCAGGTCCTTCGACTGCGAATGGCAAATGGTGACGGTGCAGCTTTGCGCCAGCAGCAGCATGGCCATCGGCTTGCCGACAATGTTGCTGCGGCCGACGATGACGACTTCGGCGCCCTTCAGCGGCACGTTCGCGCTCTCCAGCATTTTCATGACGCCGTAGGGCGTGCAGGGGATGAAGCGCGGGTTGCCCTGCATCAGCGCACCGACGTTTTCGGCATGGAAGCCATCGACGTCCTTCTCCGGGGAAATGGCTTCGAGCACGGCTTCCGAATCGAAGTGCTTCGGCAGCGGCAACTGGACCAGGATGCCATGCACGGTCGGATTGGCGTTGAGTTCGGCGATGCGGGCGAAGACCACGGCCGGATCGACGTCGGGTGCATATACGTCGCGCAGCGAGCGCATGCCGGCCTTTTCGCAGGCGGCGACCTTGTTGCGCACATATACGGCCGAGGCGGGGTCTTCGCCGACCAGGATCACGGCCAGGCAGGGCGTGATGCCCTTTTCCTTGAGGGCGGCGGCGCGCTCGGCGAGTTGGCCGCGGACTTCCGCGGAGAGGGCGTTGCCGTCGATGATTTGTGCAGTCATTGGATTGGACTCGGGTTCGGGTCAGGCCGGCGCGGCGGCAAGTTGTTTCGCCACGGCATCGCGCCCGGCGGCAAAAGCCTGGCGATTGGCCTCGACCACCTTCTCGCCCTTGCGCGTGAAACGCTTGTCGATGCAGGCCAGCAGCACTTCGGGAGAAAATGGCAGGTAGTCGGCGATGGCGCCGAGCATCA
>JADYZH010000266.1 GCA_020853215.1 Sulfuritalea sp.
AATTGTCCGCACCAATGCCCACCGCCGGACTGCCTCCGCCCCAATCAAAATCCACCACGGAATCGATCCGCGACACCGTGCTCCCCGTAAAGAAGGCGCCGGAGACGCCACCCTGGGCATAGTAGGTCGCCGACAGGCCGTTGCGCAGGCCACCGCCCGGGTAGCTGAAATTCACCCGCGTATTGGCTGCAATGGAGTTGGGTGGCACGGTCAGATCGCCGACGTTGTTGACGGTCAACTGGTAATTCCCCGTTGAGGACAGCATCGAAGTCTGCAGCAACACCGTCCTGCCGTCCGGCGCCAGCGCGGCCCCGGTCACGGAGGCGCCGCGGTTGAGCGAGTAATTGCCAATGGCGGTCGCCGTCGCCGGGTCGACCGCCTCGGAGAACACTACCGCGACCCGGTCGGCGAGTCCGCAGTTCGTCGTCGCCGAAACGATGGTCGGCGGTATCGTATCGTCGTAGCCGAGGCCACGCGTGCCGTCGTAGGCGGGAATGATCTGCTTGGCGATGCCCGGGCCGGACCAGCTTAATTGCGCCACGGCGTCGCCGCCGTTCTCGTAGAGTTCCATGCGCAGGATGACCCAGTCGCCAGCGCTCAGGCCGGCGCAACTGCCCGAGTTCTCGGTGCTGGAATGGTCGGTCCAGTTGTTCACCAGACGCTCACCGGGCTGGAAGCTGCCGTTGCCGTTGCAGTCCACCCACAGCCGGACGCCGTCGTCCGACTGGGTATAGAAGGTGTAGGCGCCGTTGGACGGGATGCGCACCTGTCCGCTCCAGCGCACGCTGAACTGGTTGGCATTGACGCCGGCGCCCGGCGATCCGCTACCCCAATTGAAGTTAACCGTCGAATCGATGCGCGTCAGGACGGGAACGCCCGACAGGGTCATGTTGTTGAAATATTCGCCCTGCAGGCCCGGCGCGACGCCGGCGGCAGTCGGAGCCGCCCAGGCGGCAAGCCAGCACAGCGCCGTCGCGCCGAAAAGCCGCTTGAATCCGGAAAGCATTCGCGCTCCGCCGCTCATGGTCTTTCCGCCAAAGCCAGTCCCGTCGGGACGGCGTCTTTGTCTCCGTCTGCCGACCCGTAGTGCCGTATTCCGTCTATCCGGCTCATTGCTCCACCATTCCCTGCACCTGCCGCTCGACGTAGTCCGCTCCCGGCGCCGGGTTGGGACAGGCCCCGGCCGGCTGGTTGCAGGCGGTGGCGGTCAGTCGATATATCGTAACCGGATTGCCCGCCTCCGTATGCACCGTCGAAGCGCAGGTGACCGACACGACAAAGGGGGAAAGCGAGCCGGGCAGGGCCAGATTACCCGTCGCCGCTGCGCAGGTGCCCGGGCCCCGCAGCACCTGCCAGGCGCCCCACTCGATGCCGGCCTGCGCCGCCTGGTAGGCTCGCGCGCCGAGTTCGTCGAGCGCCGCGGCCGCCTGCTGCACCCTGAACATGCTCACGGCGAAGGCGCCGAGAGCGGCCAGCACGACGATCAGGAAGATCGCCGTGATGATCGAGAAGCCCGCCTGCATGCGCTTCATGGCACGTTGCTCACATGAACCTGGGTAAACAGGGCCACGCGCTCCGGCGTGCCGGCGGGATCGGCCTGGGTCAGCTGCAGGCGGATTGAGACGATGCCGTTGCGCTGCGCAACCGCATTGGGCGCATAGGTGAAGCTGCATTCCGTCACGCCGGTGGCAAGCAGCGCGCTGCTGCCGCCCGCCGGCGGCGACGGCTGCCCCGCGCTGACGGCGTAACCCCAGCGGCGAGTCAGCGTCTGAGCCGCCGGGTCGCAGACATAGGTCACCGGGCCGGACACGACATGGAAGCGGCTGTCCGGGGAGGCCAGCGGAAAGGCCAGGCTCTGGAAATCGATGCGGTCCTCCGGGTTCGGCCCCGCGCCGGCGGTCACGGCGGTGATGCGGCTCTTGTTGCCGCCGGTCGCCACGCCGCTGGCGTAGGCATCGGCGCCGGCAAACCCCGGGCCTAGGTTGTACACCACCAGGTAATCGCCGGCGCCGCCGGCCACGATCGAGGCCAGATCCGGCACCGACCCGAGGCTGCGGAAACAGGTGTCGGCGCTGCCGATGGTGAGCGCGTCGTTGTAGCCGGGCACCGCTCCGGCAGGACACAACGTGCCCCCGCCGGAAGGCTCCACGCGGTAGCGCCCGCCTGTGCGCACCTCAAGGTATTCGAGATAGCAGGGCGTCAGCCCGCTGCAGACGCCGGCCACGCGCACACTGTTGGGCAGGGCCGTCTGCACATCGCGGGACAAGCGCCGCACGGCCAGATCGGCGAGGTCGGTCAGCGCGGCGCGGCGCGCCACGTCGAAATAGCCGGCGATCGGCACGCGGAGGAATACCGCGGCGGCGGCCGCAAGGATGCCGGTGAGCACCATCGCCGTGACCAGCTCGATCAGGGTAAAGCCGCGCATGTTCGCGGTTTCAGAGGTTCGGAGCATGGCGGGTGCGGATGCCATCGAGGACCACGCTGACATTGCCCGGGCCGGTCACCGTGACGGTGATCTGCTGCGCCTCGGTGGCGGCGACGCCGCCGAAGGCGAACGGGGCGACGGCCACCGCGGCGCTATAGGCGCCAAGCCCCGCCACCGTTGCGCCGGTGACGTCGAGAATGCCGCCGGCCAAGGCGAAGCCGTTGTAGTCGTTGACGTTGTCGAAGGGCGTCAGGGCAGCATAGCGCGTTTCGCCCGCATCCGGCCCCATGGCCTCGACGGTGGTGGCGCAGCCGTTGACGCCAACGAAGGCGCCGGTCGCCGTCGACGCGTTGGCATCGTCCGGATCGCAGAAGGTGAACGGCATCAGGCGGATCTCCTCGAGCAGAGACTCGGCGATGGCCAGCGCCTGCTTGCGGATGAGGGGATCGGCACTGGCCCGCGTCATGTTGGCGAAAACCATGAGGATGCCGCCTGCCGCGATGCCGACGATGACAATGAACATGATCACCTCGACGAGGGAGGCGCCACGGGAGCCAAATCGTCGTGAGCCGGTGCGTTCAATCAGATACATGGCCTGTCTCAATTGCAATGCTGATGGGTAGCGTCCCGACCACAGTCAAATTGATAGCGCTATTCGGGACCGGTTGCCCTAATCCGTTAAACCGGAAATCAGTAGCAGAAGACGACAAGGCCACGTCGAGCGGGGCGGTCACGAAATATGGATCTGCTGCCCCTGGCGCAAGAATAGGTTGGCTGCATGCTGCACCAGGAACAGTACTAGGATTGAAAGAAAGGGCGAGGCTTGCTGGGGGTGTCGTCACGATCGAAACGCAGACCTCACGCCTCATCGCGATCGCTTCCTGCCTCGCGAAACGAATGCTGCTGACTAGCTGATCCCGAAAGCCTCGCTGATCGAATGCATTCCGGCCGACAAAACGAGGTAATGCCACGGCCGCCAACACGCCCAAAATGACAATGACCGTAATCAGTTCGACCACGGTCATGCCACGCTCCCTATGCCGACACGAAACCACGAAGGATTTGGTCATCATTTGGTGAGCATCGATAAGATAAGAAGTGATGACCCCTTCCTGCTTGTCGCACCAAACAATCCTTCACTGCACACTTCAGCATGTGTGCAGGAAGTACCTTAGCTGGTCAACAGTTTGCATTAAGAGTCGCATTAGTTGGCACAGTAATGGTAGGCGCTCCGCCAAGGGCCGTAGGCAAGGTATATGTGAAAGAACATCCCCCTACACCCGTATTGGGGGCACCTGTAACGCTGATTGTTGTCGGCCCTGCAGCTGCGCCCCCCGTAATCACCCATCCATTCGCCGTGCGCTCGCCAGCATTTGCGCCCAGTCCCGCCGCCGTCATGATGGTGGCGCCATTGGGATAAAGCAATGTGACTGCTAATGGGCCGTTCTCTGTGCAAACAGTCCCGTTTCCGGTTGCGGGAAGGTTGGCATTACCGCCCACCGGGCAGGCTTCAACACCTTGACCCTGACGCACCAGCGCTTTGCCATGAATCAAGCCCGAAGCTGCTTGAACGGCGCCTAAACCAGCCCTCAATTTTGCTATGCGCGCATCCTTTTGCAGATTGGTAAATCGCGGCAATGCCGTTGCCGCCAGAATGCCGAGAATGACGATCACGACGACCAGTTCGATCAGGGTGAAGCCGGATTGCCTTTTCATGTTAACTTCCTCCAATGAAAAAATCAGACGAGCCAAATTTACACAACCAAAACAACTTCACATGCCAACTATTCACGATTTTCGTGAATTTTTCAGAACCATGCATAGGGAAAGCGTGAAATAAGTCTCGGATGCGGCGAATTTTCTCCGGCGCCCACGACGAAACGCAGCTCCTTCGCCTTCGCCCCTTCGACCTTCAAATGCTCTGTCCGGTTCGGCCGGTAGGCCAGTTGCCGCACGTTTCGATCGAAATACCAGTAGGGGGGCCGGGCGTGCGCGGGTGGCGCGTCCAGTTCGCCCAGATAGTTGCGCGGCGGTATCTGCAGCCATTTCACCGGATTCTCCTTGTCCAGCGGCAGCTGGTTCGGGCTGGATGTCCGCGTCAAACGACTGGCGGCCTCCAGGCGCAGGGCATAGTTGATCGAACGCACTGTCTCTTCCATCTCTGTCTTCTCGGCGATCTCCTGCATGTAGAGCACCCGATCGAGCAGGAAGTAAAGCAAGCCCGAGAGCACCGCCAGCGCCACGGCCAGATCGACCAGTCCGAATCCGCGCGCATTCCCGCGCCGCCGGCCTGCCGAAAAGACCGGCATTACTTGATCGCCGCCTTGCCGAGGTCCCACATCGGCAGGAAGACGCCGAGGGCCAGGATCAGCACCATGACGCCCAGCGCGACGATGAGAATCGGCTCGATCTGCGCCGAGAGCGTCTTCAGTTCGTATTCGACCTCACGCTGGTACATGTCGGCGATCTCCAGCATCATGTCGTCGAGCGAGCCGGATTCCTCACCGACCATCACCATCTGCAGCACCACCGGCGTAAATACGCCGGCGGCCACCGTGGTGCGCAACACGCTCTCGCCGCGCTCCACGCCCATGCGCATGTCTTCGAGCTTCTTCTCGATCCAGGCGTTTTCCACGACCTGGCCGGTGAGGGAAAGGCCCTGCACGATCGGCACGCCGCTTCGCGTGGCCATGGCGAAGCTGCGGGCGAAGCGCGCCAGCGTCGCCTTGCGGATGATCTTGCCGGCGATGGGAATTCTGAGCTTGAAGCGGTCCCAGGCGAGGCGGCCGTCCTTCGTCTTGACGAACATTCTGAAGGCAACCACGGCGACGGCGAGCATCACCAGCAGGGCCGGCCACCAGGCCAGGGTGAAGTCGGAAAAGCCGATGAGGATGCGCGTCATCAGGGGCAGTTCGGCATTGAAGCCCTTGAACACCTTGGCGAAGGCCGGGATGACGAAGA
>JADYZH010000267.1 GCA_020853215.1 Sulfuritalea sp.
GCCAGCGCTTCGCGCAGCGTGTCGATGTCGCCGATGTGGTTGGCCAGCAAAAGGATCAGGCGCGCGTTGAGCAGTTCCGACTGCTCGTCGGACAGGTCGCGATGCGCATTGATCAGGATTTCGTAGAAATCGTCGCCCGGCGCATAAGCGGTGAAATAGCGCTTGCCGGCTTCGGACAAATTGGGTTTCAGGTTGAGGCTCATGGCCGCCTCCGCTGGGCCGCCCCAAGGAGGCGGCAGTGTTGAACATGGAGCCGGCTGGCCGGCGAACCGTGGTCACCCCTTTCCATGGGAAAGGGGTTGGGGGATAGGTTCATGTCTTCTCCTTGCAGGTGGCGCGGGCCAGCGCGGAGTCGATGCGGGCCGCGTCGAAGCGGCGCCAGCGCGCGGCGACGTGCTGGTCCGGGCGCAGCAGGTAGGCCGTGCCGGGCCGCGCGTCGTAGCGCTGCGTCGCCACGCCCCTGGCGTCGACCAGCAGGTCGATGCCTTGCGGCACCGCGCCGGCCTGGCGCGCCACCACCAGCGGCCGGACCGGAACGGCGCCCGAGGCGAGCCGCGCCATGGCCGCGATCACATCGGCCGCGAGCGTCGCGGGATCATCGACGAACAGCATCAGGCGGAAGCTGCCGCCGACGTGGTGCAGCAGCCAGTCCGGCGCGTCGCCCGCCAGCACCGGGGCGTCGTCCATCGGCGCGCCGGGCAGCATGCGGCCGCCGAAGCCGTCGGCAGGATCATCGGGCGTGTTGAGGGCGGAATCGACGTAGAAGGCCGGGACCGACAGGCGCCCCGAATTCACCAGTGCCCGGGCAAAGGCATGGTCCCTGGCCAGGCCCAGGATGGCATTGCGGAAGCTGCGGCTGGCGCGGCTCTTGGGCGTGATGAAATCGGTCGACCGGGTCGAGTTGAGGATGTTCTCGTCGGCGGCAAAGGCGCGCTCCACCGTGTAGCTGTCGAGCAGCCGCGCCGGGGCCTGGCCGTCGAGCACCAGCTTGAGCTTCCAGCCCAGGTTGTCGGCGTCCTGCAGGCCGGAGTTGGCGCCGCGCGCGCCGAAGGGCGAGACCTGGTGCGCGGCATCGCCGATGAAGAGCACGCGGCCGTGGTTGAAGCTCGCCATGCGGCGGCACTGGAAGGTATACACGCTGACCCATTCCAGGTCGAACTCGCGCTCCTTGCCGTCCAATGCACTGAGCATGGCCTTGATGCGCGGGACCACGTTTTCAGGCTTCTTCTCCTCCTCGGGATCGGCGTCCCAGCCGAGCTGGAAATCGATGCGGAAGACGCTGTCCGTCTGCTTGTGCAGCAGCACCGACTGGTTGGGATGGAAGGGCGGATCGAACCAGAACCAGCGTTCGGCCGGGAAGTCCGCCTTCATCACCACATCGGCGATCAGGAAGCGATCCATGAAGATCTTGCCCTCGACTTCCAGCCCGAGCAGGCGCCGGATCGGGCTGCGCGCGCCGTCGGCGGCGACCAGCCAGTCGGCCTCGACCGTGTACATGCCGTCGGCGGTTTCCACCGTGAGCGTCGCGCCGCTGTCGCTGCGGGTCACCGAAACCACCTTGTTCTTCCAGCGCAGTTCGATCCCGGGGCGCGTGGCGGCGCGGGCGACGAGGTATTCCTCGAGGTAGTACTGCTGCAGGTTCACCATCCCCGGCCGGTGGTGGTCGGGCTCGGGCACCAGGTTGAAGTTATAGACCTCCTTGTCGCGGAAGAAGGTGCGGCCGACGTTCCACGACACGCCCTTGGCGCAGACCGCATCGCCGACGCCGTAGCGGTCGAGGATTTCCAGCGCGCGCTTGGCATAGCAGACGCCGCGCGAGCCGATCGAGACGGTGTCGTCCTCGTCCAGCAGCAGCACCGGAACGCCCTGCCGGTCGAGGTCGAGGGCCAGGCCGAGGCCCACCGGCCCGCCGCCGACCACCACCACGGGGACTTTCAGCGCCTGGCCGCTGGCGATCTGCGGCGGCGTGCGGTATTCGAACCGCGGATAAGTGTAGGTGCTCAGCATCGCCGCCCCGCCTCAGGCCGCCTGCAGCGCATGCCACATCTGCTGGTCGCGCTCGGCGGTCCAGATGCGGGGGTCGCGGATGCCCGAGGCCTCGTCATGGGCCCGCGTCACGTCGAAGGGCAGGCAGTGCTCGTAGATGAAGACCTGGGCGAACTTGGGGTCCATGGCGCGGCGCACATGCTTCATGCAGGCCGCGAGGTCCATGCCCTGGGCCACCGCCTCCTGCGCGCTGCGATACAGCGTGGACACGAAGTCGCGCGTGTAGGCCAGGCCCTTCTGCACCTGCTGCGGATTCAGCAGCGCCGGGCCGCGGCCGGGGATCAGCTTCTCGGGCTTCAGCGCCGCCAGCGCATCGAGCGTCGCCGGCCAGTCGGCGAGGTAGGCATCGCCCGTGTAGCAGGCGGCATCGGCCTCGACCAGGTCACCGGAGAACAGGATCTTCTGCTGCGGCAGCCAGACCACGGTATCGCCCTTGGTGTGGCCCCGGCCCGGATGCCAGATCTTCACTTCCAGGTCGCCCATCCACAGCGTCAGTTCGCCGTCGAAGACCACGGTCGGCCAGGTCAGGCCGGGCACGCTCTCGACGGCGTTGAACAGGCGCGGGAAGCGGCCGATCTCGGAATCCATGTCCTGCTGCCCGCGCTCGACGATCAGCTCGCGCGTCTGCTGCGAGGCGATGATGTCCTGCAGCCCGTGCTGCTTGTAGCCCGAGGCGCCGAGCACGCGCACCGCGTGGTAATGGGTCAGCGTGACGTACTTGATCGGCTTGTCGGTGATCTGGCGCACGTAGCGGATCACGTCCTGCGCCATCACCGGCGTCGCCGTGGCGTCGATGATCATCACGGCATCGTCGCCGATGATCACGCCGGTGTTCGGATCGCCTTCGGCGGTATAGGCATAGGCGTTATCCGAGAGCTTCTCGAAGCTGACTTTCTTTTCTTCGAGGTCGGCGTGCGAAGCAAATTTCTTTTCATTCATCCTGCTCTCCTTGGCGGGGGTCGTTATTCCACTTTTCGTAATTGATTTTTCCTTATCGTAATTATTAAATCTTTAATTGTCAAGTTTCCGGCGGCGCCGGCACCTCGCTCAGGGATGTACCGGTGAATGGGCGGGCGCCGTGCCACCGCCGCGCAGAACCGCGGCCGCCTGGCGATAGGCCTGCATGGCCTCCTTGCGGCGGCCCGCGGCCTCGAATTCGCGGGCGCGACGCAGCCAGTCGTCGGCGGCGTCCGCCGCCGCGCCGCTCACCGTACCGCCGGCGCCGACTTTCTCCGCCTCGATGCCGGCGGCCGGCGTGGCGTAATTCAGGGCGGCAGTCTGCTCGCCGGGCTTGCCGCGCTTCGCGGTGATCACCATTCCGGTGGTGGGGCGGGCGGCGGCACGCCTGCCCGCACCCGCCTCCGCCTTGCGAATCGCCGCCAGCGCGGCGCGGTAGAGCTTCAGCGCCTCGTCGCGCCGCCCCGCCGCCTCCATCTTGCGCGCCTGGGCCAGCATCATGTCGGCGCGGTCCGGCACCGGCTGCGAACGCACGGGCTGCCCCCAGGACGCCTTCGGCTGCGCCGCGGCGGCGGCGAACTTTTCCTGGCCGGCAATTTCCTGTGCGATCTTCAGGTTGTTGTTGCGCATCGCCCAGCGCATCGCGTCATCGCCGTACTCGTTGACGATGTCGCGGCGGGCGCCGGCCCCCAGCAGGGTCCTGGCGATCGACTCCCTGCCTTCGCGCGCGGCCATCATCAGCGGCGTCGAACCGTTGGACGACAGGGCGTTGATGTCGGCGCCACGCTCCAGCAGGTAGGCCACCACCTCGGTATGGCCGCCGAATGCCGCGTAGTGCAGCGCGGCCCATTGCTTTCCCTGCCGGTTCAGGCTGGCACCGCGTTCCACCAGCCAGCGGACGGCTGCGAGCTGTCCCTTCCAGGCGGCAAGCAACAGCGCCTGCTCGCCGCTCGAATTGGCCTTGTTGATGTCGGCGCCGCGCGAGAGGAACAACTCCATCATCGGAATGTTGCCTTCCCAGGCGCCGATCATGAGCCCGCTGCCGATCACGTTGCCTTCGAAATCCGGCGGCAGGCCGGCATCCAGCCACTCGCGCGCGGCCGCCACGTCGCCCAGCTCGATGACGATGGAAAACCTGATCGGGTCGGGCAGGGTCTGCGCCTGTGCGGGGCCGACAGAAAAAAGCAGGGCGACAAGAAGGTGGAAGATTTTCATGGGCGTGAAGTATATGGCCTGCGCCGGCGCGCAACGCGGAAGCGGTCGGTGCCAGCCGGAAAGCCCCTAGAATCCCGCCAATGCCGCTCCACCTCGCCCTGCTGACCAGCCTCGCCCTGCATGTCCTGCTGATCATCGGCCCGATCTGGCTGGCGGCGCAGCCGCCGCCCCCGCCCGCCCCCGCCATCGCCGCGCGCCTGCTGCCGGCCCCCGCGCCCGAGGCGATAGCGGAAGCTGTCAGCACCACGGCAAGCCCCGCCGACACACGCCCGCAACACCCGGCCGTCCCTCCCCGCCGCTTGCAGGGCGCAGCGCTGCAGCGCGCCCAAGCCGCGCTGTCGAAACACCTGTTCTATCCGCCGCAGGCCGTGGCCCAGGGGCTGGAAGGCGAAGTCATCCTGCTGCTGTCGCTGGCGGAAAACGGCCAGTTGGTATCCGCCGCCATCGCCCGCAGTTCGGGCCACGCCATCCTCGACCAGGCCGCGCTCGACGCCGCGCGCCACATCGGCGCCCTGCCCGGCAACCCGCGCCAGACGCTGTTTCCCGTGAGCTTCAGGTTGCAGTGACACCGGCTTGGGCAACGACGGGTCAATGCCGGAAAAGTCGGCGCTGGCGGGACGGCGATTCAGGCTGACATGGCGATCATTTCGAGCCCGGACCGGATCATGGGGTGAGACACAGTCAGGCCGGCAGACTTGCCGCCAATCCGTTCGCTTTCGCGTTCCTTGCCAAGGCCTCGTCTACCGTTGCAATCGCGCTGGCGCCTGCCTCAAGCGCCATCGCCAGGTGCAAGGCATCACCGGAGCGCAAGCCACTGGCCGCATTCCGCGTCATCCCGGCCGCCTCCAGAAACGCTTTGCGACTCACGGGCAACAAGCGCAAGCCGGACTTGCAGAAGGCATCGAAATCCTTCCAGGCCGCCTGCGCCTGCCTGGCACTGATCTCGCCTTTCCGCACCTTGATGGACAAGGCGCTCGAAAACTCCGTCACGATCCAGTCGGACGATACCAAGGGGTCGGTGCAGGACTCGAACCAGGCCTCGATCGCGGGGCTCGCCGGCTCCGGGACGAACAGTGGAACCGCCGCACTGGTATCCAGGTAGACCATCAATACCGATCCGCCTGGCGCATCATTTGAACGGTCGTCGTCGTCATCGGCATGGTTGCCCGCAGCTTGCGCAGACGCTTGATGAATGCCGCCTTGTCGAAGGGTTGGGCCGGCGTCAGCTTGATCTCGCCAACCGGCGTTACTTCCGCCTCGACGGTATCGCCCTCGCGCAGCCCGGCTGCACGCGTACATTCCACCGGCAGACGAACCGCCAGGCTGTTGCCCCATTTAGCCAGTTGCAGCCTCATAAATGCCCTCTTTGTAGATACGTGTGGATACATCGTAGCACGATGCTTGTCCCAGGCCAAGCAATGCGCGACTCCTTGACCTCTCCGCTTGCACGGCGGCGGAGCAATACCAGAAAAGTCGGCGCTGGCGGGACGGCGATTGAGTTCGCCTTTGAAGCCAGGTCGAAACCTTCCCTGAATTGTCAAGGCGTCAGATCTGCACTGCCAGCGCGGAAATATCGTGCTCTCCATTCGCGAATGACCACAATGTGGAACTCTGCTGAACTTACACTTCCGGCCAGAAGCCGCCAGTGGGACTGTTGCTCCCATTGCGGACGCTCAGCCTGGGTCGTCCGCTATACCGGCCATTCGATCTGCATCTCGAACTTTCCTCACCTGAACTTCGGCTATGCAGCGGTAGCAGCCGTTCAGCTCAGTTGCACCACAGACAAGTCCAGGCCATAAAGGGACATTGGCGCCCCAATACCATGAACTATCGAATGACCCCTTTGACCTGGACTCCTGATTTGGGAAGGTTGTGGCCAGTGTCCGGAGTTGGTGCTGCCGTTCGATGTTTGCCGGGAAAAATTAGGCGTTCTCGTTTTTTAGCGACTGGTTCCAAAAGAACTACCGACTCTTCCAACCCTAAGCTGTTGCGCACACTTTGGAGAGGCGGACGTTCAAAGCTGTGCCGCGCGGTGACTTCGTAACTTGGCTGAAGTTAACGCGGCGCATCCGCGCTCAGCGGCAGGCCCTGAACTTAGGTGGTACTGGGATCACCTATTTGTGCCTTGCGTTCTTGAACCTTTCGCCAATAGTCTTCATAGCCTTCAAGATAACTTTCCGCACCGTATTGGTCGATTGGAAGGGCACCTCGGGCAAGAAGCTCTATGTCATCTACTTCGGAAAGGGGATCCGGAATATCCTCTCTCCAACGAGCGAATCCAAATACAACCACAAGCGCCTTGCGAGAAACGTTATCCGCACAGTAAAGATCGCTAGAAGAACAAAAATATTCGCGGCTGAAGTTGTCCTGATTCTGCCTCAAGAGACTAGAAAATCTACCCCTAGCGTACTCTTCGTTTTCGTCTACGACCGCGATATGGTCCGCCTCCGAAATTCGCTTCCGCATCTTTTGAAAGCGAACAATCATTCTTGCCGTTGAGAGCCAGAGGAGCCGATCGTTCGCGGGCGGGTCCATCCCATCTTGTACGAAAATCTCATAGGCCCTATCTAAGAGGGAGGTTGACTCCTTCAAGAAGGTTTCTGATGCCTTTCGCTTGTCCTCTTGTCGGTGCCTACGTATATTCGAAAGATAGACGCAAAATGCAACAATTGCACTGAACGCCACTGCAGTGGAACCTATGGTCTGAATTGCGGGAAGAAGTGCGACTTCTCCCACCCCGAGTACGACGCCCACTGATGTTGCAAACCCGAGAGCGATACCTAAGGTGACGAGTAGGACGTTAGTGATGCGCATCGTATAAGGATCTACTGTTCAAAATTAACGGCGCTGCGCGGCTTTCTTGCGAAGCGAGCTTAGGCCAACAGTCGGGCAATTTACGCGAACCTGAAGATTGTAATTATCGTGATAGAAATAACTGCAAGTGACATATTGCATTTCGGGTGTCACCTATCTCCAGCACTCCGCAACCAGCGTCCACTTTCGCGCTTCGTCTGCAAGGTCGGCCGTGCTTCGCTCCCGCGAGAAAAAATTACTGCTTCCAGTGCTATAGGGTACTTTGTGCGTATCGAGAAAGGTTTTCAGCGTTTGTGCGCTGACAGCGAAATTTACGTTCTGGCCTATCTGTCCGGTCGCCTTCGCCATTTTTGAGTCGGACAATTTCATTGATACGACACCTACCACTTCCCCTTTCTTGCTGATTACCGGGCTACCACTTGAACCCGGTTGTATAGGCGCAGTAATCTGAACCTGGTTAGTATTATTGCCAAGGCCAGTCAAAGCACTAATCACTCCCGGCGTAAGATTGCCGCCTGATGACAGCAAGGAATTGAGTGGAAAGCCGAAGACGACTATGTCATCACCCTGCCGCAGTTTGCTTGGGTCACTAACGATAGCTGCGGTATCTGTTACTGCATGCTGAAGTTGCACCAGCGCTAAGTCATTTACAGCGTCTTCTGTCAGCAACTTCGCTACACCATCACGGCCTTGTATGCGAATTTCCGTGCAACCGCCAGCCACATGCTGATTGGTAATGGCGTGACCCGTCTTGCTGACCACAAAAAGGGTGCCAGTTCCTTTCTTGCTTATAGCACCCGGCATTGCACGGGCATTTGCACTCGTAGTAGCAGGCTTTCCTTCACGGACAAGAATCTGACCCTTCTTCCATCCAGATGAAATGCGCTGAGCTTCGCTAAGCTCATCCTTTGACAACACGCGCTCGATCATTCCTCGAAGCTCGCCGGCTTTCCGATGACCGTTGGCAGCAGCTACATTGTTCCAAGCGTAGCCCAGCACCACATCCTTTACTGCATTGTCGCGCACGTATACCAGACCAAGACTGAACTGCGCTTCGTCGTCTCCTTGTGCTGCCGCCTTTTGATACCACTCCACAGCCTTGGCAGCGTCTTTGGCAACACCGACGCCATGCGCATACGCCATCCCAAGAGCGTACTGGGCAAACGCGTTTCCTTGTGTCGCCGCCTTTTGATACCACTCAGCCGCCTTGGCTGCGTCTTTGGGCACGCCGTTACCGACCCCATACATGCTTCCGAGGTTAGTCTGCGCGAGTTCATGTCCTTGCATCGCCGCTTTTTGAAACCACTCAGCTGCCTTTATTGGATCTTTTGTCACGCCGTCGCCATTCGCATACCTCACTCCAAGGCTGAACTGTGCATTTTCTTCTCCTTGAGCTGCCGCCTTCTGATACCACTCTACGGCTTTGGCAGCGTCCTTGGCGACCCCATCTCCATGCGCGTACCTCCGCCCAAGATTAACCTGCGCGTTTGCATCTCCTTGCATGGCCGCTCTTTGATACCACTCCACGGCTTTAGTCGCATCCTTGGTGACTCCATCACCACGCGCGTACATGAGTGCGAGAATGCTTTGTTGAAGAGCATCGCCAGTCTCGGCTCTTTTGAGTTGCGCCTCGAACTTCTGTTGCGGTGAGGGCACGTCTTTGCTGCATCCCCCGATTAGCAATGCCGCTGCGAGTGACAACAGTAAATTTGCTCTGGTGATATGGAATTCCGGAGTCACGTAGTTTGTTCCTGAAATTGCGCTACAGGCTATTGAACGCAGGCGATTATCATACGTCTAACTGCTAGGAGCCGCCACGCACGAACTTTCCAAAAAGCAGCCATCCTAGCCCTGTCAGTATGACTTTTTGAATGATAGGGTGGCCGGGTTAGGATAGCCTCTATCCACATCATTCGGTACCGTAGGGTATTTGATCGTGTCCATACTCTTTGCGATAACTAGGACGTTTCCGCGCCGAATTTGCTATTAGCGAGCTATATGACGGAGCACAGGTTGAAGCTTCCGAAGCATCAAGAGCAATCGCGGACCTTTCTCGGGCGGCTTGCGGGTTGGGGGTTCCCGCCAGGGGTCCAACAACGAATGGGGGCTTTTGCCATTGTGTGGGGCATCTTCGAGTCAGCTCTCGAACGTACGCTTTGGGTGCTCTGCGACGAAAGTGTTTCTGGTATTCGCCCATCTACAGACAAGACGTCCGTCAACGAATGGATAAAGACTCTTGGTGAGCCAGCCACGAAGTTCGAGCAAGACGTTTATGACCTACTGCGCCTAACGTCGCTTGCCGCAAATGACCTCATTGAATACCGCCACGCCTTAGTGCACGGTTGGCTCATTCCCTTTCAAACAGGCCCAACATTCATTCGGAATCCCAGATGGAATGGCGAGTTAAGAAAGCGACCGACTGGCGATGCACATGTCAGCGAGAACCTCCTCGATATGGCGATAGACACTGCATGGGTCTTGTGTCGAGTCCTTCATGCGACACAAGACGCCTGCATCGATTCATCAAAGGTGCGGCATCTCCTGGCACTGAAATCTGAAATTGTTCGGGCAAAGACCCAAGCTTCCGAGCTACGACACCTTACGGATTCAATGAGTCACGAGAAGAATTGAGCAGTGTGCTAGCCTTAAATTCGAATCGAACGCGGCCGTATTTAGCCTTAAGTAAAGGAGCGCGAAATGGGACGATTAAATCCATTTTTTTGTACTACGGAACGGTCTCGTCGTGTGAGCATAAGCCTATCTATCCTGGCTTTGTTGTCATGGGTAACTTGGGTGGGCGTTATGTCCAATGGATTCTCCGAAGTGCACCACGATGGCTGGTATGTTTTATTCGGTGCGCCAGTCGCTGCCTATGCGGCCGTTCTTGCCATCAGCCAAGTTCACCGCAAAGGGTCAAGGGAAGTTCGGTTTCTTTTTAGCCTGAATATCATGTGGGCATTCCTGATCGGGGCTTGGGGCTACATATGGAACTGGGAATACCACTTTTCATTTGAGCAGTATCTTGGCTTGCTTATTCTTCCGCTGGTTGGGCTCTGGCTCGCCTTCATCCTCTGGAGCTGGTCGAAATCAGTGCCTGTTGGCAACACCGCTGACAGAAAAGAGATATCTGAGAATGAGCACAAGAAAGATGTGCAAGCAGGCATTGCCAAAGAAAGAAGTACGAGTTCGCAATCTGATCGGGAGAAATGGCGCAAGCCCGTGTATTGGGCTGTTGGGATTCTGATAGTTGTCCTTGGGATATCGCAGTCGTCATCAACCGAATTGCTTATAAGCTTCATATTTACGTGGACTGTTATTCTGATACCGCCAGTTATTGTTCGTTTTGTTTTTGTCGGAAAGCCAATTGTGTCGATGAATATCGCTGCGGCTATCAGCGGTGGGCTTTACTTTTTTAACCTGATGCTATTTATTGCGCTTGGCAGCCAGAGTAAGACTCACGCCGTACTTGTTTTGGGAGCGATTGCTTGTTACAACATTCTCAAGTATGAAACTAAAAAACAGGCAGACGCGCGATTGCTTGAGGAGAGAAAGAGACTTGGCTACGATTGATGCCGGTCTGCTCGCATTCGAAGTGACAGGGAACCCGATGGGCCGTCATGGAATATGGCTGCCAGCCAATTGCGGCTACTTTCACTTTGGGTCCGAGGGTCATCATCACGTGGGGTATCGGTCTCGCTCCACCGCTTGTGATCCGGTATGCAGTTCATAAGAGGCCGACTGATGCTGGTATTTCGATGGGTAGGACATGCCAAGGAGCAAGCACAATGAGGTTCTCAACGGGCCCCGCATGCATCCGTCTCCTGCTGACAGGGCTGCTTCTAGTGGCTCAGGCATCCGGTGCATTTGGCGCCTCGAATTTTGTTCGGGTTCCACTTGGTAAAGGCGCATCAATCGAGATCCCCAAAAACTGGGTGGTGCTCTCGGGTAATCAGCGCACGACAATCGACACTTTTGTCGAGGCAAAAGGTTATCGGCTAACGGAGGCGATGCTCAGTTTTGCCGCCAACCTCTATGACGACAACGGGAAGACACGGGCGCTTATAAATGCTCGGTTCTATCCGGAAAACCCTATCACGCAATCCGAAGCCCGGCAGGCCACTGCCGCTGACCTGAAGGACATAGATGTCGAGATGCGAAAAGTAGCCGAGGTCCCTTTAAAAGCAATGGGAGTTCGTATGTTGAACTGGTACGGCTCAAAAATGCAGGTGATCAATGGGCTGTATGTTCTCGTTCATGAGCATCAGCACTCCGGCGCTGGCGATGCAGGCGTGACAAGAGTTCGAGGAGTTCGCGTGTGGAGAAGCCCACGCTCATTCACGGTGACCCTTTCATATCGAGAGCGCGATGCCGCAATGCTGTTGCCGATAATCGATTACATGACCAATTCCCTCCGCCAGGACTGAGGGCTCAGCACTTGAAGAAGGAAACGCTAACCTCAAAGTAACGCTGACGCCCGTTACTGGGAATGTTGAACGTCAGCTATCGCACCCTGACTACGTCCGCTTCGGGCACTCTACAGACCGCCAGTCTTTGAAAAACCGGCCATTCAGTCAGGTTGCGATTCGCAGCCGGCCTACGCGCACAAGCACCCAAGCCGCCATTCTTCTTCCCTCCGGGCAAGCGCGTGGGCTCACTCCCCGGCCACCGCCACCGCGTCGGCGTCGTCCTCCGCGACATGCCTGCCGGAGAGGTAGGAATACACGGTCGGCACCACGAACAGGGTGAAGAAGGTGCCCAGCAGCAAGCCGCCGACGATGACCCAGCCGATCTGCTGGCGCGATTCGGCGCCGGCGCCGCTGGCGAAGGCCAGCGGC
>JADYZH010000268.1 GCA_020853215.1 Sulfuritalea sp.
GGTTCTTGCCGTCCTTCCAGATCGACTGGTGCACGTGCATGCCGGAGCCGTTGTCGCCGACGATGGGCTTGGGCATGAAGGTCGCGGTCTTGCCGTAGCTGTGGGCGACGTTATGCACGATGTACTTGAGGACCTGGGTCCAGTCGGCGCGCTGCACCAGGGTGCTGAACCTGGTGCCGATTTCGCACTGGCCGGCGGTGGCGACTTCGTGGTGATGCACTTCCACCGGCACGCCGCAGGCTTCCAGCGCCAGGCACATCTGGGCGCGGATGTCGTTCAGGCTGTCGACCGGGGGTACCGGGAAATAGCCGCCCTTGACGGTCGGGCGGTGGCCGCTGTTGCCGGCTTCAAACTTGTCCGCCGACGCCCAGGCGGCTTCCTCGGAGATGACCTTGCAGTAGGCGCCGGACATGTCGATCTTCCATTCGACGGCGTCGAAAATGAAGAATTCGGGTTCCGGGCCGAAAAAGGCCTGGTCGCCGACGCCGGAGGACTTGAGGTAGGCCTCGGCGCGCTTGGCGATCGAGCGCGGATCGCGGTCATAGCCCTTGCCGTCGGCCGGCTCGACCACGTCGCAGGTCAGCACCAGGGTGGTTTCGTCCATGAAGGGGTCGATGTAGGCGGTCTTCGCGTCCGGCATCAACTGCATGTCGGAGGCCTGGATGCCTTTCCAGCCGGCAATCGAGGAACCGTCGAAGGCGTGGCCGTCTTCGAACTTGTCCATGCCGAAGTGGGAAATCGGCACGCCGACGTGCTGTTCCTTGCCGCGGGTATCGGTGAAGCGGAAGTCGACGAATTTGACTTCCTTCTCTTCGACCATCTTGATTACGTCCTGGGGGGTCATGGTGCTCTCCTGAGTAAATTGCAATAGCTGGGAAATCGATACCGCTTTGCGGCGCAGCATCCGAATAGCAGTTAGCGTGCCAATCGCGCGAGCGAGGGAAGCGATTGTGCCACAAGTCCTTTTCCTTCTCGACACCCGGACAAGCGCACTACAAAGGTGCAAGTAAACAGATTAATGCACTATTTTGGTGCAATACGTTGATGGATGCGAATCGCGGCGAACCAGGGGTCGTCCATCAGCGCGCGATCAACGCGCTGCCTGATGGCGGCGAAGCCGACTTCGTCGGCACGGCCGGCCGGCAGGAACACTTCGGCCTCGACCCGGGTGCCGAGGTAATGCAGGATCGTCGATTCGATGTCCGCCGGCTCTGTATCGAGCATGCGGCACAGATGGGCGAGAAGTTCGGCTCGGTCCGGCAATTTGACGGCAGCATTGGCCAGCAAATCGTTTTCGGCATCGACATGGACCAGCACGTCGAGGACCTCGGGATGGCTTTTCAGCACCCGCTGCCGCGCCGACTCGGCGACGCGATGACCCTCGGAAACGCTGATGCGCGGATTGACCTGGACATGGGCGTCGACCAGCACCTGGTGCGCCATGCGCCGCGTCCGCAGTTCATGCATGCCGAGCACGCCGGGGGTGGTGGCGATGGTGCGGCCGATCGCCGCCACTTCCTCGCTGGAGAGGCCGGTGTCGATCAATTCGCGGATGGCCGTCCAGGCGAACTTGAATCCGGCGCGCACGATCATCGCGCCGACGATGATGGCGGCAACGGCGTCGGCAAAGTTGAAACCGATCAGTGCGCCGCCGATGCCCGCGGCGACCACCAGCGAGGACAGCGCATCGGCGCGGGCGTGCCAGGCATTGGCCACCAGCATCGGCGAACGCAGGCGTTCCGCCTTGGCCAGCATGTAACGGAACAGGCCTTCCTTGGCCGCCAGGGTGAGCAGCGCCGCCCACATCGCGGCGACACCGACCGGCGGCACGTTGCCGATGTCCTGCAGGCGCCCGGCCGCGGCGATCAGGATGCCGGCGCCGGTGCCGGCCAGCAGCAGGCCCAGCACCAGTGAGGCGGCGGTTTCGAAGCGGCCGTGGCCGTAGGGGTGGTCGGCATCGGCGGCTTCCGCGCCCTTGCGGTTGGCGAACAGCACGAAGGCGTCGGCGGCGATGTCCGACAGCGTGTGCATGGCGTCGGCGATCAGGCTTTGCGAGTGGGCGATGAAGCCCACCACCAGCTGCATCGCGGTGAGCACGATGTTGACGACCACGCTGACCCAGGTGATGCGTTGGCCCTCCTCGAAGCGCGCGACGTCGGCGGTCGGTACGGGGGGGTGTCGGGTCTCAGCCATCTGGCGGGTACGGGTTTCGCGGGACATGGGGGAAAGCTATACTCGAACCCCCGCATTCTATCCCGCCCCTCCGGCGCGTTTTCCCATGGGACGCATCAACGAAATTCTCGGACTGGCACAATCGCGCGGACGCGAACTCAAGCTGCCTTACGAGGGGGCGCTAACGCCCGGCGAGGCCTACGAACTCCTGCAGGCGACACCCCGCGCGCGGCTCATCGACGTGCGCACCAAGGCCGAGCTGGACTGGGTCGGCCGCGTCCCCGGCGCGATCGAAATCGAATGGCAGGACTGGCCGGCCAAGCAACTCAACCCGCATTTCCTGCAGACCCTCAAGCACAGCGTCGTGACCGAGTCCCTGCTGCTGTTCCTGTGCCGCTCCGGCCAGCGCTCTGCGCATGCCGCCAGGGCCGCCACCGAAGCCGGCTTCCCCGACTGCTACAACATCCTCGAAGGCTTCGAGGGCAACAAGGACGCCAACGGCCAGCGCAACCGCACGGGCGGGTGGCGCGCCTCCGGCCTGCCCTGGCATCAGTCTTGATTTAACCGCGCCCGATCCCCAAGTCCCGATCATGCAAACCGCCACCATTTCCTTCGACCGCTTCAACACCCTCGCCGACAAGGATGCCGCCGAGCGCATCCGCGCCGCGAAGGCGAAGCTCGGCAAGGACGCCGTCCTGCTCTGCCACCACTACCAGCGCGCCGACGTCTATGCCCACGCCGACATCACCGGCGATTCGCTCAAGCTCTCGCGCCTCGCCGCGCAGGCGGATGCGCAGCACATCGTCTTCTGCGGCGTGCATTTCATGGCCGAGGTGGCCGACATCCTGTCGCGTCCGGAGCAGATCTCCATCCTGCCCGACCTCGCCGCCGGCTGTTCGATGGCCGACATGGCCAGCCTGGCCAAGGTCGAGCGCGCCTGGCGCGACCTGGCCGCCGTGCTCGATCCGGACGAAAAGGTGACGCCGGTCACCTACATCAATTCCGCCGCCGACCTCAAGGCCTTCTGCGGCGCGCACGGCGGCATCGTCTGCACCTCGTCGAACGCAACAAAAATCCTCGAATGGTCCTTCGCCCAGCGCGAGAAGGTGCTGTTCTTCCCCGACCAGCACCTGGGACGCTGGTCGGGCTACAAGATGGGCATCCCGCTTGACGAGATGGTGATCTGGAACCCCGACCTGGAACAGGGCGGCCTCACGCGCGAGCAGATCGAGAAGGCGAAGATCATCCTCTGGCACGGCTACTGTTCGGTGCACCAGATGTTCCAGCCCAAGGACATCATCAAGTTCAGGAACCAGCATCCCGATGGCCTCGTCATCTCGCACCCGGAATGCAGCTTCGAGGTCTGCAAGCAGTCCGACCACATCGGCAGCACCGAGACCATCCTGCAGACGGTGAAGGCCGCGCCGCTTAACACGCGCTGGCTGGTCGGCACCGAGTTGAACCTGGTCGAGCGCCTGGCGCAGGAAGTGAAGCACGAAGGCAAGATCGTGCAGTTCATGGCCGGCACCATCTGCATGTGCTCGACCATGCAGCGCATTGATCCGCAGCATCTGGCATGGACACTGGAAAATCTGGTCGAGGGCAAGGTGGTCAATCAGATCAGCGTGCCCGAACACGAGGCGAAGCTGGCGAAGATTTCGTTGGAACGGATGCTGGCGGTTTCCTGAGCGCCGTATCGCTGGCGCCGACTTTTCATGTCCCACCTTGCCGTATTCCGGCTCCAGAAAGATGCTTCAGCGGCATGCCGGCTGCCTGCTCCTGAGTTGGCTCTCCGCTTGTCTTTCCTCCCCGAATGACGCGCCCCCTGCCATCGCAACTGCTCGGCCTGCTCGGCTGGTTGCTGCTCGTGTTCGCAGCCGCCGCAGTGGGGGCGGTAGCCTCGGTCGACGCGGCGTCGTTCTATGCGCAGTTGAGCAAGCCGTCCTGGGCGCCGCCCGGCGGACTGTTCGGCCCCGTGTGGTCGGTGCTGTATGCGCTGATGGGGATTGCGGCGTGGCTCGTCTGGCGCGCGCCCGGCCCGAGGGCGGTGGCGCTGGGCCTGTTTGCCGCACAACTCGGCGCCAATGCGCTCTGGTCGTGGCTGTTTTTTGCCTGGCACCGCGGCGCGCTGGCCACGATCGAGGTCCTGGTGCTGCTGGCGCTGATCGTGGCGACGATTGCCGCCTTCCGGCGCTGCAGTCGCCTGGCGGCGCTGCTGCTGGCGCCTTATCTCCTGTGGGTCGGCTTCGCTTCCGCGCTGACCTGGACCATCTGGCGGAGCAATCCCGGCCTTCTGTAGCGCAGATCGGGAGGCGTGCGCACGATAGTCGGCGCCTGCGCGACGGCGTAGACTGAGCCATTGTCGAAACCGGAGCCGTTCCAGGATGACAGCGCCGCGCAGCTACCGCTACTACGATTTCGTCATGGCGGCCTTCGTTTGCGTATTGCTGTGCTCGAACCTGATCGGCGCGGCGAAGGCGGCCGTGGTGACACTGCCGCTGCTGGGCGAGGTGACGTTTTCCGCCGGCGTGCTGTTCTTCCCGATTTCCTACATCTTCGGCGACATCCTGACCGAGGTCTATGGCTACGGCCGCGACCGCCGCGTGGTCTGGGCCGGTTTCGCCGCGCTGGCCTTCGCCAGCTTCATGGCCTGGGTGGCGCTCTCCCTGCCGGCCGCCCCCGGCGATTTCAACCAGGCCTACCAGCAGCACATGGAGGGCGTCTTCGGCAATACCTGGCGCATCGTCGCCGGCTCGATGATCGCCTTCTGGTGCGGCAGCTTCGCCAACAGCTACGTGATGGCGAAGATGAAGGTGTGGATGGAGGGGCGCCGGCTGTGGATGCGCACCATCGGCTCGACGGTGGTCGGCGAGGCGGTGGATTCCGGCCTGTTCTACTTCATCGCCTTCTACGGCATCTGGCCCGACGAGCAGGTGGCCAAGATCGCGCTGGCGCAGTACCTGCTGAAGACCGGCTGGGAGGTGGTGATGACGCCGGTGACCTATCGCGTGGTGGCCTTCCTCAAGCGCGCCGAAGCCGAAGACTGGTACGACAGGAATACCGATTTCAGCCCCTTCCACATCCGCGTGTGAATTGCGCGGGGCACTATAAACTGGCGGCAAGGTATGCCCGCACATGACGCAAACGCTCTCCATCGCCACCTGGAACATCCACAAGGGCTTCTCGCAGTTCAACCGCCGCATGATGGTGCACGAGCTGCGCGAACGCCTGCGCGAGCTGTCGGCGGACATCGTGTTCCTCCAGGAGGTACAGGGGCTGCATCTTGGGCACGTCGAGCGGCATGCCGATTGGCCGTCGCAGCCGCAGCACGAGTTCCTCGCCGAAGACGTCTGGGACAACCACGCCTACGGCCGCAACATGGTTTATGACCACGGCCACCACGGCAATGCGATCCTGTCGCGCTTTCCGATCCTGACCACGCATAACCAGGACGTGACCCACCTGCGCTTCGAGAAGCGCGGCCTGCTGCATTGCGCCGTCGAACTGCCGGTGCTGGCGCGGCCGCTGCACTGCGTCTGCGTGCACCTGTCCCTGTTCGCGCGCTCGCGGCGGCGCCAGATGGATGCGCTGGCGCGGCGCATCGAGGAAGTCGTGCCGGCGCATGCGCCGCTGCTGATTGCGGGTGACTTCAACGACTGGCGCAACCATGCCGACGACCAGCTGGCGGAGCGCCTGGGCCTGGTCGAGATCTTCGCCGGCGACGGCCGGCGGCCATCACGCAGCTATCCCGCCGCCCTGCCGCTGTTCCGCCTCGACCGCATCTACCAACGCGGCCTGGAGGTCGGTGCGGCGCGCATGCATGCCGGCCCGCCCTGGTCCTCGGTTTCCGATCACGCGGCGCTGAGCGCCGAGCTGCGGCTCGCTCCCGCCGTGCCGTGAGCGCCGACTTTCCCCAGCCCCTGCCGCGCGGCTATGTCGGCGGCAACCGCCTGCGCCTGCTGCGTTCGGGCGTCGAATATTTTCCGGCGCTGATCGCGGCGATCGATCAGGCGCTCCATGAAATCCACCTCGAAACCTATATCTACGCCGACGATGCGACGGGGCGTCGCGTCGCCGCGGCGCTGGCGGCCGCGGCGCGGCGCGGCGTCGCCGTGCGGGTGCTGGTCGACGGTTTCGGCGCGCGCGACTTCGAGTCCGGGCTCGGCCGGGAGCTGACCGCGGCCGGCGTCGAAGTGCTGGCCTATCGTCCGGAGGCGGGGCGCTTCACGTTGCGCCGCCATCGCCTGCGACGCCTGCATCGCAAACTGGCGGTGATCGACGGTCAACTGGGCTTTGCCGGTGGCATCAATGTGATCGACGATTTCGACCATGGTGCAGGCGATTCGCCGCGCCTTGACTTCGCGGTTCGCGTCGAAGGTCCGCTGGTGGCGCGCTTGCACCTGACGATGCGCCACGTCTGGCGCCTGGTGCGCTGGGCCCGGATCGGCCGGCGCCCGCAGGCACCGGCGCCGTTGCCGCGCCTGCAGCCGGCGGCGGGGCTGGATGGCATGCAGGCGGCGCTCCTGGTGCGCGACAACCTCGCCCATCGCCACGACATCGAGTACGCCTATCTCGATGCCATCCGCGGCGCGCAGCGGGAAATCCTGATTGCCAATGCCTACTTCCTGCCGGGGCGGCGTTTCTGCAAGTTCCTGCTGCTGGCGGCCGGGCGCGGCGTGCGGGTGACCCTGCTGCTGCAGGGACGCTCCGACCACCTGCTGCTTCACTATGCGACGCAGTCCCTGTACGACCGCATGCTCGCCGCCGGGGTGCACGTCTTCGAGTACGACCGGGCCGAGCTGCACGCCAAGGTGGCGGTGGTCGACGACGACTGGGCGACCGTGGGTTCCTCCAACATCGACCCGTTCAGCCTGCTGCTGGCACGCGAGGCCAACATCGTGGTGCGCGATCCGGGCTTTGCCGGTGAACTGCGCGCGAGCCTTGCCGCGGTCGTCGCTGGGTCCGCGCGCGAGATCCGGCCGGAGGACCAGCAAGCCTTGCCGTGGTTCGACCGGTTCGTGCGAACCGCGGCTTACTCGCTGGTGCGTTTCCTGCTCGGCGTCACGCGCTACGCCGGCAAGCAGTATGCGGACTAGCCTGGCGCCATGGGTTTCATCGTGGGGCGGACAAGGGCAGACTTCAGTCTGCCACTCCACCCTGGCCGGCTGAAGCCGGCCCTACAGAGGCTCGGCATTTCGGGAACAGACTACTAGCCGCTGTTGCGCAAGCCGGCAGCGACGCCGTTGATGGTCAGGTGGATGCCGCGCTGCACGCGCTCGTCGGTTTCGCCTGCGCGGTGGCGGCGCAGCAACTCGATCTGGATGTGATTTACCGGATCGAGGTAGGGAAAGCGGTTGCGGATCGAGCGCTTCAGCAACGGATTGAGGTCGAGCAGCTCCCTTTCCCCGGTGATCGCCAGCAGCGCGTCGATGGAAGCCTGCCATTCGGCCTTGAGGCGCGGGAAGATGGCCTGGCGCAATTCCTCGTCCTTCACCAGTCGCGAATAGCGCTCGGCGATGACGATGTCGCTCTTGCCCAGCACCATGTCCATGTTCGACAGCAAGGTCCGGAAAAAGCCCCAGTCGTGGTGCATCTCCGCCAGCAGCGCCATGCCTGCCGCGCCTTGTTTCTTCTTCCATGCGGCGACCGCGGCGCCGAAGCCGAACCAGCCTGGCAGCATTAGGCGACACTGCGCCCAGGAGAACACCCAGGGGATCGCGCGCAGGTCCTCGATGGCGGTCGTCTTCTTGCGCGAGGCCGGCCGGCTGCCGATGTTGAGCGCGGCGATTTCGGCGATCACCGTGGATTCCCAGACGTATTGCTCGAAGCCCGGCGTCTCGTAGACCATCGCCCGATAGGCGGCAAATGCGGCGGTCGAGAGTTCTTCCATCGCCGCGAGGAATTCGGGGCGCGGCGCATCGTGCTCGTGCGCCAGCAGCGTCGCTTCCAGCGTGGCGGCGGCAAGGATTTCCAGGTTGCGGCGGCCCAGCTCGGGGTTGGCGTATTTCGACGCGATCACCTCGCCCTGTTCGGTGATGCGGATCTGGCCCTGCACTGCGCCCTGCGGCTGGGCGAGGATGGCCTGGTAGCTCGGTCCGCCGCCGCGACCGACGGAACCGCCGCGGCCGTGGAACAGGCGCAGCGTGACACCGTGGCGGGCGAAGACCTCGGTCAGCGCGGTCTCGGCGCGGTAGAGTGCCCAGCCCGAGGTGAGGAAGCCGCCGTCCTTGTTGCTGTCGGAATAGCCGAGCATGCATTCCTGCAGCGCCTGGCGGGAACCCAGCAAGCGGTTGTAAAGCGGAATCGCCAGCAGCCGGTCCATGATGGGACCTGAATTGGCGAGGTCGTCGATGGTCTCGAACAGCGGCACGATGTTCACGTCGAGCGCATGTTCCAGCGGCCGCAGCAGGCCGACCTCCTTCAACAGCACGGCGACTTCGAGGATATCGGAGACACCGTCGGTCTTGGAGATGATGACGTTTTCGATCGCCGCCTTGCCGTAGCGTTGGTGGATGCTCTGCGCGGTGTGGAAGATATCCAGTTCGCCGCGCGTTTCGTCCGAGTAATTGACGCCGGGCGCGGTCAGCGGTCGCGGCGTGGCGAGTTCGTCGAGCAGCAGCGCGATGCGGCCGTTTTCATCGAGCGCCAGGTAATCGCTGCCGGGGCGGGCGATGGCCAGCAGTTCGGCCACGGTGCGCGCATGCACGTCCGAGTTCTGGCGCAGGTCGAGCGGCGCCAGGTGGAAGCCGAAGATGGCGACGGCATGGCGCAGGCGGCGCAGGCGGCCGCGACCGAGCAGACCCGCTTTGTGGCTGATCAGCGCGCGGTGCAGCACGTCGAGGTCGGCGCCGAATTCCGCCGCCGTGGCATAGGGCTCGGCGTCCGCCACGGCATGGCGCGGCGCTTCCAGGTTGTCCAGCCGCAGCGCGGTGGCCGCCAGGCGCGCGTAGAAGCCGGCGATGGCGCGGCGGTAGGGCTCGTCGGAGCGGTGCGGGCTGCGGTCGGGCGACTGTTCGGCCAGCCGCATCAGTTCGACATCGGGCACCTCGATCAGCGAGGTGGTGGTCGACAGTTCGGCGCCGAGTTGATGCAGTTGTTCCAGCAGGTAGCCGATGGCCTTGCGGCTCTGCGCGCGCATCGCGGTTTCCAGCACCTCGGCGGTGACGAAGGGGTTGCCGTCGCGGTCGCCGCCGATCCACGAACCGGGGCGCAGGAAGGGCGGCAGTTCGGCGAGGCCCTTTGCATCCCATTCGGGTATGGCGGCGGCCAGGTGGTCTTCGCAGCTGTTGTACAGGCGCGGCAGTTCGCGCAGGAAAGTCATGTCGTAGAACGACAGCGCGTTGTTCACCTCGTCCATCACCGAGAGCTTGGCCCGACGCAGCATGCGCGTCTGCCACAGGCGCAGCACGGCGCGGCGCAGGGCTTCGTCGTGCTCGGCCTGTTCCTCGGGCGAGAGCTCGGTACGGTCGCGCTCGTCGAGCAGGCGCGCGATCTTCCACTGGCAATCGAGGATGCTCTTCCTTTGCACTTCGGTCGGGTGCGCGGTCAGCACGGGGCGCA
>JADYZH010000269.1 GCA_020853215.1 Sulfuritalea sp.
AGCCAGACCGTGCTGCCGGCCACGGCTTCGACGGCGACCACGGTCAGCACCGCGCCGGCACTGAGGATCATCACAGGTGCGGCGCTCAACACGGCGACCGGCAGCGAGAGCGAAAGGCTGGAGGCGGCGCTGGCGCCGGCATCGCCATGGGACCGGGCGGGCGCGGCCAAGAGTGCGGTGGCGGGGACGAGAGCCAGGCCGAACAGAGCGCGCAAGGCGCGGCGGCGGGAAGTGGCGTGTGTCATGAAAATCTCCTTGTATGGGTGCAGGGCTTAGTGGCTGGCGGCAGCGGTTTCGCCGGCCGGCGGAACGAGGCCGGGTTCCTGCGTGCGCTCCAGCCGGTCGGCTTCGTAGGCATCGCGCAGGGTCTTGGCCAGGGTGAAAGCCGACGAAATCAGGTAAAGCCAGCTCACCAGCAGGTAGGCCTTCCAGGTCGGGTTGATTTCCATGCGCCACAGGCCCCAGGCGGTGAGCGCCATCGACAGGGCGAAGCCGCCCCAGACCACCATGGCCCACATTGGCGTGTCGGACGGGGCGATGGCGTTGTCGCGCACGTACTTGGACAGCGCGAAAGCAGAAGAGAGGCAGAAGAAGTAACCCATGACCATGAAGGCGCGGTCGAGGTCGCCGCCCGGCAGCCAGGCCAGGCCGGTGCCGCAGACCAGCACCGCGATGCCGAAGGAAATCCAGACCTGCATGCGCCAGGCACTTGTGTCGCGGTGGATGATGCGAATCGTGTTTTCCATGATGTGCTCCTTGTCGTATGTCACGTGACGGGTGTCGGGTGACGGGCTCATCATGGGCAAGGCGGATCGCCGGTACAAGCAAAGGCGACGATGTGCCATTTCGATCGACTTGTAGTATCGTCAGCGGATACTTTCACCCGGGATTGTCAATGTCATGAGCACCACCGTCGATCTGATCGCACAGCTCAAGGCCGAACTCAAGGCTGCCGGCGTCACCTATGCCGTGGTGGCGGAACGCCTCGGCATGGCCGAGTCCAGCGTCAAGCGCATGTTCTCGAAGGAAGGCGACATGCCGGTCTCGCGCATCGACGACATCTGCCGCATCATCAACCTGGATTTCGCCGACCTCGCCCGCCGCGTCGCCGACAGCGCGCCGCTGATGCTGGAACTGACGCTGGCGCAGGAAAAGGCCGTGGTGGCCGACCGCACTTTGCTGGTGGTGGCGATCTGCGTCATGAGCCAGGCGCCGGCCGAGGAGATCCTCGCCACCTATGACCTCACCGAGGCGAAGCTGGTGAAGGCGCTGACGCAGCTGGACCGCATCGGCATCATCGACCTGCGTCCCGGCAACCGCTACCGGCTCAAGGTGGCCAAGGGTTTCCGCTGGCTGCCGCACGGGCCGGTGATGGCCTTCTTCCGCAAGGAGGTGCTGCACGACTACTTCGCCGGCGGCTTCGACGGCGAGTCGGAAATGCTGATGGTGGTGCACGGCGAGATCGGCCGCGGCCTGGCCAATTCCTTCCGCGAGCGCCTGATGCGCGTCGGCCAGGATTTTTCCAACCAGCACCTGGCCGACCAGAAGTTGCCGCCCGACCAGCGGCGGCCCTACACCATCGTCATCGGCATGCGTTCATGGCTGATGGCGGCGATGGCCGACATGCACCGGCGCAAGCCCTGAGCGGCGCCCGTACGCGGAACACCAGCCGCCCGACGATCAGCGCGGCGGCGCCGGTGGCGAGCAGGTGCTTGAGCGTATGGCCGGTGACAGGCGCCAGCACGGCGGCGATTTCGTGGTCGCCCAACTCGGCGAACTTGGCGACGACATACAGCGCCAGCGCGCCGCCGAAGGCCAGTCGGTCGGCGGCGGGCGCTTTGTAGATCCATTGCCAAAGCGGGATCAGCAGGATGGGCAGGCCCTGCAGCAGCAGATAGGGGCGCAGGTCGCCGGCGCCGGACAGGTCCGTGAAATGCCACCAGCCGACACTGAGCGCCCCGGCCAGCGCCAGCCAGGCGGCGAGGCTGCGGCTTTCCTTTTGCCGGGCATCGCCCCAGACGCCGGCCAGCAGGCCGCCGCAGGCCAGGGCGATCGGCAGGCGGTCCCAGACCAGGCCGGCATTGTCGGGCGCCAGGTGATACCAGGACGAACCCAGCGCGGTGAGGAAGAGGCCGGCCAGGAATAGGCGGTAGCCAGCCCAGCCGTGGCGCAGGTCGGGATGCCCGCGCACCGGCGCGAGCCGCAGCCAGCCCCACAGCGCAGCGATGGCGAAGCCGAGGTTGGATGTCACGTCGCAGAAATGCGGCACGCCCCAGACCAGCGACTGGTCGGCGAAATTGTGGTAGCCGGCGGGCTGGTGGATCGGGCCGTGGAATAGCGCCGCCGCCGCGAGCAGGGCGGTGACGGCGGCGGGCAGGTGGCGCAGGGCGTGTGTCATGCTGTTTTCCTGAATGATGAAAGGCGGGCTCAGCATGCGGCGGGCAACGCACAGGGTAAACCGGAATCCGGAAAGGCGCAGCAGCAGCAACGCAAGGTATCGGCGGCCGATACCCGGATGCCGGTTGCGCTGCTGACGGCAGGCAGGGCAAATGCAATAATGGCGGCGACACGTTCGGCCTCCGCCCATCGCAACCAGCCAAGGAATTCCAGACATGCGCCTGACACTCTCATTCTTCGCCGGACTGCTGCTCGCAGCCAACGCCCACGCGCTCTCGCTCGACGACATCAGCGGCAAGGATGCCAACGGCGGCCTCAAGGAGGCCCTGACCCAGGGCGCCGGCAAGGCGGTGGATCTGCTGGGCAAGAAGGACGGCTTCCTCGGCAATCCGAAGGTCAAGATCCCGCTGCCTGAAAGCGTGCAGAAGGTCGAGGGCGTGATGCGCGGTCTGGGCATGGGCAAGAAGGCCGACGAACTGATTACCGCGATGAACCGTGCGGCGGAAGCGGCCGTACCGGAAGCCAAGGCCCTGCTGGTAAATTCCATCAAGCAGATGTCGGTCGAGGATGCCAAGCGCATCCTGACCGGCGGCGACGACGCCGCGACGCAGTATTTCCGCCGCACCACCTCCGGCCCCCTGACGGAGAAGTTCAAGCCCATGGTCAAGACGGCCATGGCCAAGGTCCAGGTGGCGAAGAAGTACGATCAGCTCGCCGGCAAGGCGGCCGGCTACGGCCTGGTGCGCGAGGAGGATGCGCAACTGGAGAACTACGTCACGAAAAAAACCCTGGACGGCCTTTACCTGATGATGGCCGAAGAGGAAAAGGCGATCCGCAAGGATCCGCTCGGCGCCGCCGGCTCGCTGGCGCAGAAGGTCTTCGGCGCCCTCAAGTAGGCGCAAGCAGGCGCAAGCAGGCGCAACCCCGGGCAGCGTTCGCCCGCAAACCGGAAAAGTCGGCGCCGGCGATACGGCGCCGCAGGCATTCATTCCATGGTCAAACTCAACGCGGCCCAGCTTGAGGCCGTGCATCACCTCGACAGCCCGCTGCTGGTGCTGGCCGGCGCCGGCTCGGGCAAGACGCGCGTCATCACGCACAAGATCGCCTGGCTGGTCGACGACTACGGGGTGAAGCCGACGCAGATCGCCGCCATCACCTTTACCAACAAGGCGGCAAAGGAAATGAAGGAGCGCGTCGGCAAGCTGATCGGCGCCCGCGCCGAAGGCCTCATCGTCAGCACCTTCCACGCCCTCGGCGTGCGCATCCTGCGCCAGGAGGCGGCGAAGGTCGGCTTGAAGCCGGGCTTCTCGATCCTCGACGCGGCCGACACCACGGCGCTGTTCCAGGAGCTCGCCGGCAATGTCGACAAGGGCCGCCTGCGCGCGCTGGCTTCGCGCATCTCGCTGTGGAAGAACCATCTGGTCGAGCCGGCGGCGGCGCTTGCGAATGCCGCCGACGAGATCGAAGCCGCCGCGGCACAGCTCTACGCCGATTACGAACGCAGCCTGCGCGCCTACCAGGCCGTCGATTTCGACGACCTGCTGCGCCTGCCGGTCAGGCTCTTCGCGGAAAACGACGAGGTCGCGCAGCGCTGGCGCAGCCGGCTCTGGCATGTGCTGGTCGACGAATACCAGGACACCAACCGCGCCCAGTACCGCCTGCTGCAACTGCTGACGCAGGGCCGCGATTCCTTCACCGCCGTCGGCGACGACGACCAGTCGATCTACGCCTGGCGCGGCGCCGGCAGCGAGAACTTGCGCCTGCTGAAAGACGACTACCCGAGCCTCAAGGTGGTCAAGCTGGAGCAGAACTACCGGTCGACGGCGCGCATCCTGCAGGTCGCCAACACGCTGATCGCCAACAACCCCAAGCTCTTCGAAAAGAAGCTCTGGTCCGAGCACGGCCAGGGCGAGGCGATCCACATCCAGACCTGCCGCGACGGCGAGCACGAAGCGGAGTGGGTCGGCTCGCGCCTCTCGGCCCATCGCTTCGAGCGGCGCACCAAATTTTCCGACTACGCCATCCTCTACCGCGGCAACCATCAGGCGCGCGCCATCGAGCAGCAGTTGCGGGCGCAGCGGATTCCCTATGTCATCTCCGGCGGGCAATCCTTCTTCGATCGCGCCGAGATCAAGGACATCACCTGCTACCTGCGCCTGCTGGCCAACCCGGCCGACGATCCCGCCTTCATCCGTGCCGTGACTACGCCCAAGCGCGGCATCGGCGGCACCACGCTGGAAGGGCTCGGCCGCGCCGCCGGGCGCAGCCACCAGAGCCTGTTCGCCAGCATCTGGGCGCCCGGGCTGGATGCCGAGCTGAATGCCAAGCAGCGCACCTCACTGCGCGAGTTCGGCGATTTCATCGGGCGCATCGAAGCGCGCGCGGCATCGGCCCCGGCCGGCAAGGTGTTGAACGACCTGATCGACGCGATCGGCTACGAAAGCTGGCTGTTCCAATCCTCGGAAGTGCGCGAGGCCGAAACCCGCTGGGCCAATGTCCGTGACCTGGTCGAGTGGCTGGGCAGAAAGGGCGTGGAAGAAGGCAAAAACCTGCTCGAACTGGCGCAGTCCGTCGCGCTGCTGTCCATGCTGGACAAGGACGAAGGCGAGCAGGATGCCGTGCAGCTCGCCACCCTGCACGCGGCCAAGGGCCTGGAATTCCGCCATGTCTTCCTCGTTGGCGTCGAAGAAGGCCTGCTGCCGCATCGCGACTCGCTCGACCCGGCCAGGCTGGAAGAGGAGCGCCGCCTGATGTACGTCGGCATCACCCGCGCCCAAGCCAGCCTGACCGTGACCTGGTGCGAGCGGCGCAAGCAGGGCCGCGAATGGATGCCGCGCGAGCCCTCGCGTTTCATCGCCGAAATGGGTGAGGCGGCGGCCCTGGCGGCACAGCAGCGCAATACGGTGCCGGAGCCCG
>JADYZH010000270.1 GCA_020853215.1 Sulfuritalea sp.
GCGGTGCTGGTGCAGGAACTTCGTCGCCGGGGTTTCGGGGCCCGTTTCCGGGTAGCTGGTATCGTGTCTCATGGCAAGGATTTTACCTTTGTCGCAGCGTAAGGAATCCACCGCTGTGGCGACCAAGTCAGGGAGCGCCCCGCCCATTCCGCCCGGAGCCACACCATGAAATTCCATGTCCCGACCTCACTGCTGCTGGCCTGTGTCACAGCCGCTGCCGCGGCGCCCGCGGTGGCGGCGCCGGCCTGCGTTGCAAAAAGCGGCGAACAGCGCGCCGTGCTGCTCGAGCTTTACACCTCGGAAGGTTGCGACAGCTGCCCTCCTGCCGACCGCCGCCTGTCGCAGTGGAAGACCGACGCCGGGGTTGCCGGGCGCATGGTGCCGCTGGCCTTCCATGTCGATTACTGGGACCGCCTGGGCTGGACCGACCGCTACGCCAGTCCGCAATTCACGCAGCGCCAGTACCGGATGGCGGACCTGGCCCGTTCGCGCTCGGTCTATACGCCGCAGTTCCTCAGGAACGGGCGCGACTGGCGCGGTGTTGGCGGTCCGCTCGACGGCGTAGGCGAACTGCCGGCGGCAGCCGCCATCGTCCTTGAACTGGGCAGCGCGAACGGCGGGCAACTCATGGTGAGCGGATCGATCACCGGGGCCCGGCGCGGAGCCGAGGCCTGGCTGGCGCTGTATGAAAACAATCTCGAATCGCGCGTGCTGGCCGGCGAAAACGGCGGCAAGGTCCTGCGCCACGACTACGTGGTGCGCCGCCTGATCGGGCCCTTGCAGCCCGACGCGGAGGGGCGCCTCGCCCTGCGACAGCAGATTGCACTGGAAGCCGGCTGGAAGCCGGCCGATCTGGGCGTGGCGGCTTTCCTTCAAGACAAGGGCAACGGCGAGATCCTGCAGGCCTTGCAGCGACATGCCTGCCCGCCTGACGCGACTCAGCCGCGCGGGTGATGCTGGTGGTGCAACTGTTTCAGCCGTTCGCGCGCGACATGGGTGTACACCTGCGTGGTCGAAATGTCGGCGTGACCAAGCAATAGCTGAACCACGCGCAGGTCGGCGCCGTGATTCAGCAGGTGCGTGGCGAAGGCATGGCGCAGCACGTGCGGCGAGATGCGCTCCATTGGAATGCCGGCCTGTAGCGCGTATTTCTTGACCAGGGTCCAGAACATCTGCCGCGTCATGCCGGCGCCGCGCGTGGTGACGAAAACCGCATCCGAGACATGTTGCCCGAGCAGTTCGCCGCGCGCCGCCGCGATGTAGCGTTGCAGCCACTCGGCGGCGATCTGGCCGAGCGGCACCAGGCGTTCCTTCGAACCCTTGCCCATCACCCGCACCACGTTGTCGTTGAGGCTGATTTCGAACAGACGCACGCCGACCAGCTCGGAGACGCGCAGGCCGGTGGCATAGAGCAGTTCGAACATGGCGCGGTCGCGCAGGCCGAGCGGGGTTTGCACGTCGGGTGCGCCGAGCAGGTCTTCCACCTGTTTTTCCGACAGGGTTTTGGGGAAGCGCTGCGTCGTTGCCGGTTTGTCGATGTTGAGCAGCGGATCGCGCTGCAGCCGGCCCTGATCCAGCAGCCAGCGGTAGCAGCGGCGCAAGGTCGCCATCAGCCGCCGCTGGCTGGCCGACTTGATGCCGCCGGGGCGGCCATGCAGATGGGCGAGATAGGCGTTGATCGCCGTCTCGTCGGCGCCGACTATTGTGGCATTGCTGTTTTCCAGCCAACCGGAAAACAGCGCGAGGTCGCTGCGGTAACTCGCCAGCGTGTTCTTCGACAGCCCGTCGGCGAGCCACAGGGCGTCGATGAATTCGTCGATCAACGACGCATCAGAGCTTTGCATTCTCGTGGTGCAGCAGCCAGCGCTTGATGTCGAGCAGGAAGCCGCCTCCCTGCCTGCCGAAGCCACCCAGAGCCTGGTTTGCCGCAACGACGCGATGGCAGGGCACGACGATCGGATAGGGATTGGCGCCGCAGGCATTGCCCACCGCGCGCGGCCCGCTGCGGATCGCAGCGGCGACTTCGCCGTAGCTCATGGTCTGGCCGGCCGGGATCGCGGAAATCCGATCCCAGACCTTGCGCTGGAAATGCGTGCCGGCCGGCGCCAGCGGCAGGCCGAATTCGAAGGCCGGGTCCGCGAGCCAGGCGCGCAGCTGGCGCACGGCTTCTTTCGCCAGCGGGGTGGCCGGCTTCACTTCGGCGCACGGTTCAAGGTAGTCGATAGTGGTGATCTCGTCATCGTTGCAGCGGATGCCGATGCTGAAGGAGGGCGCTGAAAGCACGGCGGCGTAGGTGGGCTTGGTCACGGCGGGCTCCCGGTGGCGGGTGAAGGCCGAATTGTCGGTCCGACGCGGCGCGCCCGCAAGCCCCCGACGGGGTAAACTCCGGCATCTTCCGACGGCTTGCCAAGTACATATGTCCGAAATCGTCTTCAAAGGCAAAGAGTACGTCTATAACCACCATCTCTCGGTACCCTACCGGCCTTTGTTGCTGGACGCGGCAAAGGGTATTTGGCCGGTCGACAAGTCCGGTAGCCCGGTGGCCAGGAAGACGATTGCGTCTCGCGCCGAACAACAAAGATCGTCAAAGCAATGAAATTGCTCGCCTTCTCCCCATAATGTGGAGCGCTAGTGACGCTAGACTTCACGGTGCCGCTACTTGCCCCGCTGGCTCACCCCATGAGCTTTGTCGGCTATAGAGTGGGATGCTCGATCAACGGCAAGCGTGGCGGCAATTTCCACCATGCGTTGCAACGACCCAAGAACACCAATGTCGTCACGGACCGCAGTTGAACTGATTTCCAGCCCGGAAACCTTTGGGATTCCCGAGGGAATGTTGCTGCGTCTGGACGAGGATGCCGGCCATCGGCAATTGCCGTACCTCGATCTGATCCCGGGCAGTTGGTCCGTCGGCGCAGCGGAATTGCTGCCGGATGCGGTACTGGAAACCAACGGCCGTGCTGTTGTATACCTGATCGCTGACAGTCCCACCAGGAATCTGACGGGCAATCAAACAGCACTGCATCGGCTGCGCGAAACACTGGCTTGCCGGGGCGATGCCCGTTATCTCGGGGTGATCAAGCCGGGGGTCTTGGATGTGTATCCGCTGGGCTTCTTCGACAAGCGAACACTCGGCGAGGCTAGGCAGATTTACCTAGACGGCGGCAGTGCACTGCACGACTTCATCACTGGGCGCACCGATGTTCAATCAGCGGCGGACAAGGTTTGGCTCGACGCCTATCTTCTCGAGTTGCTGCGCTCGACGGCGAAAAGTCTCAAGGCCCTCGGCGGGCTGAACGACGGGCAGGTGCTGTCCTTGGTCGGACGCGGACTGTTTACCCGATTCATCGCCGACCGTCGGATCATCACCGATGCCGATGCCGGAAGTATCAGCGGTCATGCAGGCAGCCTTGATGGGCTTTTCGGTTCGTCCGCTGCCGCCGCAACCACCTTCGCCTGGCTCGATAAGACGTTCAATGGCAATCTGCTGCCCTTGCTGAGCGGTGATGCCCACACGCCGGACGCCTACGGTGCGTTCTTCGCCGAGTTCGGCGACAGGTGTGCGCAGGTCATATGCGACCAGCTCGGCAACATCATGGCGCGTGCCGCCCACGGGCAGCGACCGCTCCCATGGCAGCGCATCCAGTTCGCCCATGTACCGGCCGACACGCTGAGCCAGGTTTACGAACATTTCGCGCACGAATACTGGCGCGAGTTCGCTGCGGAAACGAGCATCCATTACACGCCGCGCCACATCGCCCAGATGCTGGTCGACGCCGCCTTCACCGGTTTGCGCATGGACGACGTCAGCCACGCCCACGTGCTCGACCCTGCAGCGGGCGCCGGCGTGTTCCTGGTGCTTGCCTTTAAGCGGCTGATCGCCGAACGCTGGCGGGCGACCGGCAAGCGTCCGACGCGCCGGACCATCCGCGCCATCCTTAACCATCAGCTTTGCGGTCTCGACATCAATGCCGAGGCGCTTAAATTTGCCGCGCTCAGCCTATATCTGACGGCCCTGGAACTCGACCCGCGGCCGACGCCACTGAGCGAGTTGAAGTTCGACCGCCTCGACGAAACCGGCACACTTGTCGACATCTCCCACGACGGGCTGGTCCAGGTAGGCAAGAAGTCACCAAAAACTATCCAACTGGGCAGCCTAGCGCCAGCGCTGACCCTGCCGGGGAAGCGCCGTTTCGACATTGTCGTCGGCAATCCGCCCTGGACGCGCCTGGGACAAACCGCGGCTCGGCCGCTGTCGGACCTCGTTCGGGGAATCGCTCGGCGCCAGGGGATAGCAGAGGAAGCGGCGGCTACACTCCAGGTTGACGGCGGCATCCCCGATATTCCCTTTGTCTGGCGTGCGCTCGAATGGGCCCGGCCCGGCGGCATGATCGCCTTCGCCCTGCATGCCCAGCATCTGCTGTTCCAACACGACGCCCTGGCCGATTTGCGCCAGGCGCTGCTGCAATGTCTCGAAGTGACCGGCATCCTCAACGGCAGCGCCGTGCGCAAGACGCACGTCTGGCCGACCGTTACCGTGCCTTTTTGCCTGCTGGTGGCGCGCAACGAGAAGCCCAAGCGTGACAGCGCCTTCTACTATCTCAGTCCGGAACTGGAGCCGACGCTCAACCGCGAGGGCCGCATGCGGCTCGACCCGCACGCCGCGATCCCCGTGGCGCAAAGCGTCGCGCAGCGCTCGCCGCATCTCTTCAAGATCCTGTTTCGCGGCACGCCGCTGGATCATTCGATCTTCGAGAAAATTGCCGGGCATCCCGCCGTCAAACCGCTTAAGGCCTACTGGGAATCGCTCGGTTTGCACTGCGGCGACGGTTATCAGAAGGCATCGCAGGCCCATGATCCCGGATTCCTGCGCGGGATGAAGATGTTGGAGATGGATCGGGTGCCTGGATTCGAGGTGGATATCGACAAGCTGCGGAACTTCGACATTCCGGGGCTGCACAGCGTTCGCCGGGAGGAAATCTACCGCGCCCCGCTCGTTCTGCTGAGGGAGTCGCCGAAGTACGAACGGCAGCAGTGGGGCGGCTTGCTATGTCGCAACGACCTCGCCTATTCCGAGTCCTTCATCGGATTTTCGGCCAAGGATCATACTGATGGCGAAGCTCTGGCGCGCTACCTGCAACTGCTCTCCTACAGCACCATTTACCTGTATGTGCTGTTGATGACGAGCAGCAAGTTCGGCGTCGAACGCGACGCCACCCTCAACGAAGACTTCTATCGTTTCCCGATCATCGTCTTCGAGTCTCTGACTCCCAAACAACGCCATATCGTCGCCTCGCTCAGCGCCCGACTGATCGCCGGCGAAAACCCCTGGGGCGACATCGACACCTTTTTCATGTCGCTCTACGGCTTGACGGCCGCCGACGGCCAAGCGATTTGCGACACGCTGGCCATGGCCTTGCCTTTCACCGAAACCATCGCCCATGCCGAACACCCGGCCGATGGCGCTATAGTCGCCGCCTTCGCCGCCGAGGTGGCGCGCATCGTCGAGCCCTTCGCGCGAACGCGCGGGCATTCTTGCGTGGCTTGCCCGGAATTGGCTCTGGACGGGGAACACTGGCGCTTCGTCCGCATCGAATTCCGCCGGCAGGCGGGAAGCCGTGCCGCCATCGATCTTGCCGCAACCGATCTGGCCCGCGCCTTGGCCGACCGGTTCTGGGCTGCGCAGATTCGCGTTCATCCGGCAACGGATGCCGGCACTCTGATCATTGGTCAACTGACCGAGAACCGATACTGGACCAAGACCCGGGCGCGCATCCTGGCGCTCGACCTGCTGGATGGCGGGCTCAGCGGATATTGCGACGGGAGACGGCGTTGACGGGGGCCTTCAATCTTGGATCGCAACCGCGCATCGAACCCCCCTATCCGCCGTGGCCGACGGAGACCGTAGCGATAGTCGAAGAGGCTATTCGAGTCGCCGCGCGACAGGTGCGCCGCTCGAAAACGGTTCGCCAACGGCAGGCCGCCACGGAAAACCAACTGACTCATTGGCTCCATGGGGCCTTGGACCGCTTGCTGGAGTCCGGCTCCATGCCAGGCTTCACCGACGATGTCTTCGAGCGCCCCCGGCGCGGGGAGGAAGTGGCGAACCACAACGGCAGGGCGATCTCGAAGAAGCCCGATCTGGCCTTCTATCGCCAGCGAAATCCATCTGGCGTTACTGATCGCCGTTACGACGGCTGGTTTTGCGAGTGCAAGATACTCGACGCCACGCATCCGCTACGCGACTACTTGCGCGAAGGCATCATGCGTTTCGTCAAGGGCGACTACGCCTGGGCTATGTCGGCCGCCCAGATGATCGGCTACGTTCGACCATCGTTCGGCCATAACCGCCGGGCTGATGTTCGTCTCATGTCGTACATGAGCTGCAAGTATCGGCGAGGCGACAAGATAACCTGCGCTACCGCCGCACGGCTGCGCGCAGACAAGGTGCCCGCCGAACTGAGCGGCAATCCGCCGGTGTTCGCCACCCGGCATGGCCGCCGATTCAAGCTGCCCAACGGTGCCAAACCTGGCGACATCGAACTGCGCCATCTTTGGCTGCCAATGACCTGAAAAGAATCGCCGCCGTGTCCGAAATCGTCTTCAAAGGCAAAGAGTACGTCTTTAACTACCACCTTTTGGTGCCCTACCGGCCGCAAGCGTCTCGTCTATGACATGGTGTTCGATGAGGCGTGGCGCGGCAGCTTGGCGGCCCGTCATTTTCCTGCGCAGGGATAGGCCTCGATGGCCGCGGTGTCGGACAAGCCAGGCAGGTGATCCGCAAGCGGGCGGCAGAGGGTCTCGGTGCATAGCGTGTAGCCGCCGGCATGCGGTGAATGCGACAGGCGCAGTACGGTTTGCGGCGGCAGTTGCGGGCGGTAATGCCAGACTCCGTTCTTCAGCACGCTGCCGGCGGGCGGTTCCATGCCGGCGCCGCTGCCGCGGATGCGGGCTTCCTTGAGCACGAGTGTTTTGCCTTCGATGCGCCAGTCCTCCTCCCAGCGGATCTTCTCGATCGAATGGGTCCAGCTCAGGGTGAAGGCGTCGATGGCAAGCACGGCGGTCACCGCGCCGGCCGCAAGGCACAGCATCAGGAGTCGGCGCTGGCGGGACGGCGATCCGCGCGCCGACTGCGGATGAAGTGCCAGATGACAAAGATGGCGCTCATGCCGAAGCCGATCTCGTCGGTGAGCGGGATCGCGGCCACCAGCAGGAAAGCCGCCGTCGCCGCGAAAATGCGTTCGGCCATGTTGAGCGGCGCGAAGAGGAAGCCGATCGCTGCCGCACCCCAGAGGCCGATCGACAGCACCGCCTTGAACACGATGTAGGCCACCGCGGCAAGCGTGAAGTCGCCCTGCAACATCAGCGCGGGCGTGTAAACGGCCATGTAGGGAATGACGAAGCCGGCGATGGCGATCTGCACCGCCTTGATGCCGATCTTCATCGCCGACTCCTTGGCGATCGAGGCAGCGGCGAAGGCGGCCAGCGCCACGGGCGGCGTCAGGTCGGCCATGATGCCGAAGTAGAAGACGAACATGTGGCTGACGATCAGCGGCACGCCGAGCTTCAACAGCGCCGGCGCGGCGATCGAGCTGGTGATGATGTAGTTGGGGATGGTCGGGATGCCCATGCCCAGCACCAGGCAGACCAGCATGGTCAGCACCAGCGAGAGGAACAAGCTTTTTTCGCCGACGCCGAGGATGAAGCCGGCGAAGCTGGATGCCGCGCCGGTCAGCGTCAGCATGCCGATGATGACGCCGACGATGGCGCAGGCGACGCCCACCGGCAGCGCCTGGCGTGCGCCGTCGACCAGGCTCATGCGCAACAGGTGCAGGGTCTTCATGCCACCCTTGACGGCGAAGGTCTGCGCCACCAGTGCGGCGATCAGCGCCAGCAGCGGGTAGATGCCCCAGGTTTCCATGTTCTTGACGAAGACCGCGGCGGTGAGGCCCAGCGCCAGCCAGAACACGTAGCGGAAGGCGGTGCCGGAAACGCGTGCGGCGATGGCGGCGCCCAGGATCAATACCGCGGTCAGCACCAGCCCGATCATGCCGGCGAACATCGGCGTGAAGCCGTTGAACAGCGTGATGACCAGCACCGCCAGCGGCAGCAGCAGATACCAGTTGTCGCGCATCGCGTGCCAGGGGTTGGGGCACTCGGCCTTGGGCAGGCCGACCAGGTTCTTGCGCCCGGCTTCCAGATGCACCATCCAGAAGGCCGTGAGGTAATACAGGGTGGCCGGAATCGCTGCCGCCTTGACGATGTCGGCATAGGGCACGTCGAGGTTCTCGGCCATGATGAAGGCCACTGCGCCCATCACCGGCGGCATGATCTGGCCGCCCATCGAGGACGTGGCTTCCACCGCGCCGGCGAAAACGCCCGAGTAGCCGAACTTCTTCATCAGCGGAATCGTGAATTGCCCGGTGGTCAGCACGTTGGCCACGCCCGAGCCGGAGATGGTGCCCATCAGGCCCGAGGACAGCACGGACACCTTGGCCGCGCCGCCCTTGGTGTGACCGACGAAACCCAGCGCCACGGAGTTGAACAGGTTGATCATGCCGGCGTGTTCGAGGAAGGAGCCGAACAGGATGAAGAGGAAGATGTAGGTCGCCGAAACCAGGGTCGGGATGCCGAAGATGCCTTCGGTGCCGAGCGCCAGCTGGTTGACGATCTGGTCGAAGCCGTATTCGCGATGGCCGAGGCTGCCGGGCAGCAGATGGCCGAACACGCCGTAGAGCAGGAATGCGCCGCAGACGATGGGCAGTGCCAGGCCGAGGATGCGCCGCGCCGCCTCGAAGGTCAGGATCACCAGCGCGACGCCGACGGCGAGATCGAGCTTGCTCGGATCGCCCGAACGCTGGATCAGTTCGGCTTCAAAAATCCAGTGGTAGGTCGACAGTGCCAGCGCACCAAAGGCCAGCGCCGTGTCGCCGGCGCCGACTTTCGAGAGCCGGCCGCCGCTCTTGAAGGCCGGGTAGAGGATGAAGGTGATGCAGAGCAGGAAGCCGACGTGCAGGCTGCGGATCACCAGGCTGGACAGCGGATGGAAGGCGGCGACGACCAGCTGGTAGGTGGAAAAGGCCAGCGCCAGCCCGTTGAGCACCGTCAGCCAGCCGCCTCCGAGCCGGCGCTGCACGCCGTGCTCGGAGAACTCTTCCTGGCCGTGGTCGGGGGCGGCGGACGGGACTTTCATCAACCTCGCTCGCGAGCTTGTGAAGAAATCGTAGCGAGCGGACCGCAGCGGAGCGCGGCCGGAGCGCAGCTACCGGAATGTACGTCGTTGTACATGAGGATAGCGATCACCGCCCAA
>JADYZH010000271.1 GCA_020853215.1 Sulfuritalea sp.
GGACGGTTGGCCGCGGCCTCCTGCCAGGCCAGCTTCAGGTCGATCGGTGGCAGGTCCACGCCGCCACGGGTCGCCAGGGTCAGGTTCTTGAGTTCCGCTTCAAAACCGCCATCGAGGCGGCGCCCGGCGATGCGGCCTTCCAGCCTGATCATGTCCAGCTCCGGCAGGTCGCTGCGCAACTGCAGGCGTACGTCGGCCAGGCGGACGTCGGCGGTGACGGTCTGCAACTGCTTGCCGCCAAATCCCAGCCAGAGTCGCACTGCCCCGCTGCCTTGCGGCAGGTTGACCGGATAATCGACCCAGTGCTTCCAGACGGCGAGGTCGGCGTAGTCGAGTTCGGCATAGGCCTCGCCCTTCCATGCCTCGAGCTGATCGAAGTCGCGGCCCTTGAAGTTGCCGCGGATGTCGATGCGCGCGGCAAGCTGCCGCGGCGGGTCGGCGGTAAGGCCGAAGCGGTGGCGGCCGAAGCTGTTGTCGAGCTGGAAGTTCAGGTGCTTCAATTCCAGCGGCGGCGCCCGGCGCAGATCATCCTGCCAGGTGATGGCGGCGTCGCGCACGATGACGCTGTCCTGGACCAGCAGCCAGTCGGCAAATTCCTCGTCGGTCGCCGGATCCGGAGTGATTTCCAGCCCGGCGGCGAAGAGGCGTCCCTCGCGGTCACGGCGCAGCGACAGCATCGGGGCGTTGAGTTCCAGGCGCGCCAGGCGCAGCTGGAAATGCCATAGCGAGCTCCAGGACAATTCCGCCTCGACCTCGTCGAAGCCCAGTGCGGGACGACCGCTGGTGTCGCGGATCTCGAATCCCTCCAGCGTCAGCGCGGGACGCAGGCCGGCCCAGCGCGTCTCTATCCTGCGGATGCCTACCGGGCGGTTGATCGCCGTGCCGATCATCTGCTCGATATCGCCGCGGTAGCTTTCGATCTGCGGCAGGATCGCGTAGCGCAGGACCAGCAGCAGCAGGGCGAAGGCGAAGTAGCCCAGCGTTGCGACCCAGGCCGACACGCGCAGCAGGACGCCGAGCCGGGGGTGGGTTCGGGGCAGCTGGCGCAGGCGGGAGAACAACCGTGGAGTAATGGAGCGAAAGCCTCGTAGGGGGTGCGTCATGGCGCACGCTAAAATGGACGAATCCAGCGCTGAACCATTAAATTCTAACCGATGCCCTCCCTCGCCGAGATTCTCGAAACATCCCGTTACCTTGGGCATTTGCTGGCCGCCAGGGCCACCTTGGCGGCCGAGACGGAAGCCGCCCTCGATCGGCCGCTGGCGCGGGAAGACCTGTCGGCATGGCTCGCCGCGCAGCCCGCCGACGAAGCCGACCTCAAGTCGGTGCTGCGCCGCTTGAAACAGCGCGCCTATGCCCGCATCGCCACGCGCGATCTGGCCGGCCTGGCGCCGCTGGGCGAAGTCGTCGAGTGCATGACGCTGATTGCCGAACTGGCGGTGGACAGAGCGGTGGAGGTGATCGGCAAGGGGCTTGCCGAACGCTACGGCACACCACGCGGTGCCGATGGCCGGGCGCAGGAATTGATCGTTCTCGGCATGGGTAAGCTCGGCGGGCGCGAACTCAATGTCTCGTCGGACATCGACCTCATCTTCGTCTATCCCGAGGATGGCGAGACCGATGGCGGCAAATCAATTTCGAATTTCGAATATTTCACCCGCCTCGGCCGCGGCCTGATCAACGCCATCGCCGACGTCACCGCGGATGGCCAGGTCTTCCGCGTCGACATGCGCCTGCGGCCCAATGGTGATTCCGGCCCCCTGGTTTGTTCCTTCGACATGCTGGAGAACTATTTCGTCACCCAGGGCCGCGAGTGGGAGCGCTACGCCTGGATCAAGGCGCGGCCGCTGAGCGGCGGGCGCCACGAAGAGCTGGAGGCGATCCGCCGGCCTTTCGTGTTCCGCAAGTATCTCGATTTCGGCGCCATCAACGCCATGCGCGAGCTGCACGCGCAGATCCGCCAGGAAGTGGCGAAAAAGGACAAGGCCGACAACGTCAAGCTCGGCCCCGGCGGCATCCGCGAAATCGAGTTCATCGCCCAGGTGTTCCAGCTCATACGTGGCGGGCGCGATCCGGCGCTGCAGGTCAAGCCAACGCTGCAGGTGCTGCGGCGTCTGGCGGACAACGGCCTGCTCGCCGCCGAGGCGGTGGCCGAACTTTCCGCCGCCTACGACTTCCTGCGTCGCGTCGAACACCGCCTGCAATACCTCGACGACGCCCAGACCCACATGCTGCCGACCGGCGACGCCGATCGCGCCATCATCGCCCGTGCCATGGGCTACGGCTCCTTCGACGGCCTGCTGGCCGAACTCGACGACCATCGCGCGGCGGTGGCGCGCCATTTCGAGGCCGTGTTCGCCGACCCCAATCGCGGCGAGCACAAGCACGCGGGCATGTGGCGCGGCGCCGGCGGCGAGGATCAGGGCGAGGAATTCGCCAAGCTCGGCTACCGGCAGCCGCGCGAGGCGGCGGCGCGTGTCGCCGCCCTGCGCGAGGGGCCGCGCTACCAGCAACTCGCGGCGAGCATCCGCGAGCGCTTCGACGCCCTGGTGCCGCAACTGATCCAGGCTGCCGCCGAAATGCCGAACCCCGACGCGACGCTCTTGCGCAGCCTCGACCTGCTCGAATCCATCTCGCGCCGCGCCGCCTACCTTGCCCTGCTGCAGCAGTATCCCCAAGCGCTGCGCAAGGTCGCGGAACTGGTCAGCAGTTCGAGCTGGGCCGCCGCCTACCTGCAGCGCCACCCCATCCTGCTCGACGAACTGCTCGACCCGCGCCTGCTCGACGTGCTGCCGGACTGGAGCGGCGTGCGCGAACAGCTCGCGGCCCGGCTGGATGAGCTGGAGCCGGACACCGAGCGCCAGATGGACCTGCTGCGCGAGACCCACCACGCCCAGGTCTTCCGCCTGCTGGCGCAGGACGTGGCCGGCCTCTACACGGTCGAGAGGCTGGCTGATCACCTTTCCGAACTCGCCGACATCCTGCTCGACGCCGCCATCGGCCGCGCCTGGCTGAAGATGCCGAAGCGCCA
>JADYZH010000272.1 GCA_020853215.1 Sulfuritalea sp.
CCGGCGATGAAGTTCTGCTGGATATCCTTCTTGTGGCCGGGTTCCAGGCCGGCATGAAAATGTGCGCAGGCCCACCCCATGTCCTTGAGGAAGTCGGATATTTCCTCGCAGCTCTTGCGCCGGGCGGCAAACACAATGGCGCCCCCGGGGCAGTCCTTTAACTCCGACTCCAACAAACGGTGGATCAGTGGAAATTTTTCGGCCTTGGTGACCGGCATTACTTCGTAGTGGAGATTGTCCCGTTCGTGGCCGCCGTCGAAGCTTGCCAGTTCGATACCAAGCGATTCCTTGAAATGGGCCTTAAGATCGGCGACGACTTCCTTCTTCGCCGTGGCGGTGAAACAGCTGACTGGTGCCAGTTCCTTTCCGTAGCGCTCGCGAATGAAGCGTGATACGTAAAGGTAATCGGGCCGAAAGTCGTTGCCCCATTTTGAAAGGCAGTGCGCCTCGTCAAAAACCCAGGCACCGATCTCCCGATAGCGGATGGCATCGACCAGAGCCTTGTTGCGGAACTGCTCGGGCGAAACCAGCAGGAGACCGACATCGCCGAGGCGTACCTTCTCGAGGACGTCGTGGCGCTCGGGCATCGATAGCAGGCCGTTCAGGGTTGCTGCACTGTAGATGCCGAGCTTGACCAGATTGTCGACCTGATCTTTCATCAGCGACTGCAGGGGCGAGACGATCACTGTCAGCGCGCCGTTGCGCCAATGCCGGGAAAGCGCTGGCAGTTGGTAGCAGATCGACTTGCCGCCTCCGGTAGGGAGGATCGCCAGGATCGATTTGCCGGCGTAGCCCGCACGGACAATGTCTTCCTGCAACGATCCGCCAGTTGCGTTGGGTGGTTCAGGCCGGAAGCCGGGATGACCAAAGTAACGATCGAGTTCTTTCTTTGGGTCGAGGTAGGTCTGGCAGTAGTGGCAGGCAGGATCGTCGCACGGGCTTTCGCGCAGTTCCCGGATCAGGTCGCGAACTACCGGGTACTGGAATCGCACCCAAGGTGGAATGACGGAATTGCCACCAGCAACGCGCAGCCAGGCGATGAGGTAGGACAGCGGCTTGCAGCGGGCCGTATCGTCAATTGCTTCTCCGAGCAGGGCGACGATCCGCGTGGCGCATACCTTGCCGGCCAACAGGTTGCTGGCTGCCGCCTTGACCTCCTCTGGCGACGGTGCTTTTGCGCGGCGCAAGGTGGTGAAAAAACTGCCGACGCCGGCATTGGGATCCTGTGTCAGCAGATAGTGGTGGCAGGCCAGTTCCTCGGGCAAGGTTTCGCCAAGTGCTTTGAATGCGTCGAACTGGTCCTGCCAGAGCTTGAGGGATAACTGGGCGTCCTTGAGCGGATCGCTGCGCGCATCGCGCACCAGTTTGTAGTCCTTCACCAGGCTGTGATACGGATTCTGTGGAAAGGCAATCGGGGACAGTTCCAGCGTATCGACAATCGGGAGGGCAAGGAGCTTGAGCTGCGGAAAGCGCTGTCGAAGCACGGGTATATCGTGTCGCAGCAGGTTGTGACCGACGACGAAGCTGGCGCCCTCTGTCAGCGCATCGAGTTGCTCGGCAATGTTGTGTGCCTTTGCCACATTTGGCACGACGACCTGGCCATGGGTATCCGGGCGCCATGCCGCGATTTTGCGAACGTCCAATGCGTCGTCTGCGGCAGTCTCGATATCGAGGCAGAGACACTTGGGCGCAAAGGACATGGACGAAGCGGCAGTCAGGCGGTCGGTTTGATGGGCCCGAGCGCATCGACCGCCGCCTCGAGTTGACCGGCGACGGTGTCCAGTTCGCGCAGCAACTGGACGTCGACATCGAAGTTGCCTTCGTATTCCGCCAGATTGCGTTTGGCATGGCAGCGGTCCAGCACGCGCCATTGGGCGGGGGAAAAGCCGACCGTATGTGCCAGTGCCTGAAACACAAGAATTCGGTTCTCGGATCGGTAGCCATGCCAGCGCAGTGCTGCAAGGGCCAAGGCGTGCGCGGCGTTGTAGGCAAGATCGAAGCGGCTTTCCTCACCCAGGCCGGAGATGGCTGCATCCTTGCGCTTGCGTTTGGCCGAGCGCACCAGGCCATCGAACTCGGACTGGCTGGGGGCCTCCTGCTTCAGCCCGCCCTTGCTGACTTTAAGCAGGTTGTCCAGCGGGGAGGTCATCCTCGGTTCCCTTCAGGAAAATCTTGGGTTGGGCCAGCACGCGCGTCACGAAGTGGTTGTCGTCACGTACCTTGCGCTCGAATTCGGCCGTGCCGTAGAGCGTGGGGCTGATCTTGCGGCCCAGGGTCTCTTCGGCTGCTGACATGGCGTTGAAGAGGTCGGCGTAGGCCATGTCGTCGCTGACAACCAGAACATCGATGTCGCTGGCGGCGGTATCGCTTCCCTTGGCCACCGAGCCGAAAATGAAAGCCACATGAATTCTGTCTGACAGAGGGGCCAATACATCGCGCAAGACATCGGCGAGCCCGAAAGTCTTGAGCACGATGCCACGCAATTCGCTGAAGATCGGCGCTGCACGGTTGGCCTGGTAGTGCTTCTGGTTGCCAACGTTTGTCGCATTGACGAGACCGGATATGACCAGGCGTGCCAGTTCGCGCTGAAGTCCGCCACGGCCGGTCGCCGTCAGGCGCAACAATTCATTCGTGTAGTAGGAGCGATCTGGCTGGCCGTAGAACAAAGTCAGCAGCCGCCGTTGCACACCCGAGAAAAGTGCACCTGCCAGAGAGGTTTCTGTCTGATCCATATTGGGGATCATAGGCCCCAATATGGGGATGCGCAAGAGTCCTATTCGACGGAATCTAGTCCGGCCCCACCGGTGATTTGAGGAATTGTTGCTTCACCGGTCAGGAGTAGCAGCAGCCACCAAGCGGACTGTGGCATGTCACGGTGTGTCGAAACAGTGTCGTCTGCTGTCCATTTGCGTATGGTGCGTCCATCAACACCCGGCAGTCGGCCGGCCTGACTGCCCGTGAGCTTATGGCGGGTTAACAAGCCTCGGAGTGCATCCGGGCTGTAGTCTGGCAGGCTCACTTATCCGTGCTCCCTCGCCCCTCATAGGCCATGCGGACAAAGGGCTTTGCCAGATCGAGATCATCAGCGCCGGCAATCGCCAGTTCCAAATCGCCGGTTCCCCAATGGCCGTTCCCACGGACATCGCGGGCAATGGGGGGGAGTGACTTCAATTCCTCAGGATTGAGATGCAGGTAGAGCATCAGGCGATTCTTTTGCAGCACCACGGTGGCGAAGTTTTTCAGGCGCTTGAATGCTGCGTAGAGCTTCAGTTCCTTTTTCTGAACATCGTCGCCCAGCGACGTAATGTAGTCCTCCAAAGACAACAGCAATTCTTTCAGCGGGTCGGATATCGTCTCCAGCCACTCGGCATAAGTCTTGTCGCCGGGAGATGCTTTCTCCTTTTCCTTTGGGCCCTTGTTGGCTTTGCCGGCTTTCGGCCCATTGTGTCCGCCCCCAGCGCTGGTGGCATTGGCCAATTCCAGCAACAGCAACTCGTCGCCGAAATGTCGGTAGCGAATCAGTTCGATATTCCGATTGATCTGCTGAACTGCATGCGCGTCGTATTTTGTGAAGTCGGCTGCGATGCATACAAGACGGGGTGCGCTCCAGTCAATGCGGTCCGCCGCCTCGTTGCCCAATTGCTTTGTTACCAAGCGCTCGAAATCACCGCGGTGATCCATCAACCAGTCGAGATAGAACAGGCCCTGATTGATCACGTTCTCGCCAGTCGAGCGCTTGTATTCCAGAATTACCGGGCAATCGTTCTCATCCAAGCCAAGCGAGTCGATACGACCGGCATGGGTTTTCCCGGTGGAGTGTTCGGTGGCCAGGAAACGAATGCCGAGCAGTGGTTCCAGATTGTTTTCGATCAGTGTCTGAAGCGGCTTTTCGAGATCGGAAGCATCGCCTTGAATCTCACTGGCACGGCCATTCCGTAGGCGAAAAAGTTTGATGTCACTCATGGGCTGGAATCCTTACTTTCTTGTCTTGCTCGCTGTGTCGATGGCCTGCATCAAGTCCTGGTGCGCCCACTTGACTGTTTTCAGCCCATGCTCACGGAACGCCGAAGGTAGCTGCGCTGGCGGGGCGTTACCTTGGTAAACGCCGATCACGCCCTTTCCGCGTTTCAGACTCTCGGTAATTTCCCATTCGACCCATTTGCTCTTCGCACTGTCTGGCGTGAGGTATACCGCAGTGACCGAAACCCGGTCGATCCGCTCGCGGATCTTCTGTTTGATGTAATCCTCACTTTTGCTGTTGATGGCATCCTTGAGCGAGAAGTCATCGAACTCAAGTTGGGTTTTGTCGTTTGCGGCCTGGGCACGTAGCAGGTTGACCTTGTCTTCATCCTCGAAAGCAAAGCTGATAAAGACATGTCGGCTAGTCTCAGCAGTTGCTTCCTTGAGCGATTGCTTTGCCTTCTCCTCAAGACGCTTCAAATCTGAGCTGGGAATTCCACCTCCGCCGCCACCACCCATTTCAATCTCCCACGCCAAAATCAAATTCAAGACACGAAATGCATTGTCCGCATGGCTCGTTACCCCCAGCATGACAAGAGTACGTTCCCACAACGCCTTTCTCCTGCGCCAACTTGACTACATCTGCTTTACTGAATTCAGCGAGCGGCATCACAATTTTGATCCGTTGCCCCATCGCTGCTTCAATGGCTTGCTCTGCCTGCTGAATGAATTCAGATCGCTGATCAGGGAACAAACTGTAGCGCTCGGCAAGCAGACCGACCGATACGGTGGAGGCACCCACCTGGACGGCATAGGCGCTCCCCATCAACAGAAACATCAGGTTTCGCCCAGGGGTGAATGCGTCAGTTTTCACATTCAGGCTTTCCGTCGTCAGTCCAGAGTGAATCACTCTGCCGAATCCGGATAAGTCCATTCGGGTTGGCGTGGGCAGGCTCAGTTGGGCATGAACTCGTTGGCAGGTTTTCCATTCCATTTCCCTGGCTCGCTGTCCGTAGTCGATGAACAGTGGATAAACCTCCACGCCTTCCTCGTTGGCCAGAACACCGACCAGAGTCGAATCTAGGCCGCCAGAGACCAGGTTGACTAGACTCACCAGATCGCTTCCCGCTTGGCAACACGCATCGTTACCCACATGGCTAGATCGACGCACCCGACCGGGTGGCCGAACTCTGCGGCAACTTGCTGGAATTCAGCCTCGATGAGCTCATAGCCAGAAAGTCGAGAAAGGGCACCTGGTCTGGGCTCGATTCCGCGGGCAACCCGCAGGTAATCCAGGATATGCGTATCCAGGACTGCAAGCTCGGCACAATACCCGACACGACGCAGGAAAAGACTAGCCTGCTTCGGGCCGAATCCCCACACCCGCTGAACCAGTAGCTCACGGACTTCTCTGGCCGACTGAGAGGATCTCAGCGTATCCCGAAGAGACTGGCCTTGCTGGCGCATGGTGATTACCGTGGTTGCCAGCAATGAAGCCAGTCGATTCCCGAAGCGGGGGCGAACTTGCTTGAGTTTTCCACCCCGCTCGATGGTCAGTTGTTCGTGAAGGGCTTGTGCAAGCTGCTGTTCGTAACCTTCCGTATTCCCTATATGGAGCAAGCCGTGTTTCCTGATCTGCTGCGCCGCAGCCTCGGCTATCTCGAATACCATCTGGCTGCTAAACATGCAAACACACGCTTCGTACAGCAGGTCCTCTTCGCTACGTAAACGCCAGTCTTGAATTCCTTGTGCATTGCCACTCACTTCGATACACATGGCGCGAATGGTCTTGTTTACAGCGGTTATGCGCATGCCGAAACCTCCCAGTCAAATGTTGCGACACACTGCTGGAAAACGCGTGTTGGAAAATTGAAGCGGCAGAAATCGATGAATCCACCAGCATGAATTACCTGGCGCAGGCGTTGCATCCAGTCCGAATAAAATGTCAAGTTGTGGGCCAGCGCTTTGGCCTGGAACGAGATGTCGTCGTCACCCCATGCGGTTTGCTGCCGGAAGAAATCAGCATGGGAAAGGTGATAGAGGAGGCCGGTCTCATGATCCACTACGGTCTGACACCATTCCAAACCATCGAAACTGTCGGCACCCGCCCAGGAGTAAAGCGCAATAGAAATCGGATTGCCGGTACCCAACAGATGCAGTCCAACATAGCGTCCGGTGCCATTGAGTTTTTCTCTTAGCGCCGCTACCGATCGAGTGCGCTCGAAAACGCCATCACCCAGACGACGCTCCGCAACTGCGATCATCGGCACGCGAGTTTCCCGCGCAACACGCGCGCACAAATCCGGCAAAGTTTCGGCAGTGCCATGCACGATGGGCACGATCGTGCGGTCTCCAGCGGCTGATTGATCGTGCTGCCAGCGCTCGACGACTAGCTGGACATGCGCATCAGCATTCATCGGCGGATTCTGCTCATCGAAGCCAAAAGCGAACGTGCAGGAGAAACGCCGCAGCGCATCATGGAAATTCGGCTGGCGCCATGTGGCCTGCTCATCCTTCCAATAGCTCTCGTAGTTGCCGGAATCCATCAAGATGGTCGTGCCTGCGTTTTGCGCGGCAGTTAGCCATTGCGCCAGATCATTCCCGTTGTCGGCACGGCCCAAGTCGAACGCGGAAACCAGGAACTGGTGGTTCATCGCACGAACAGAATGCAGCATGGAAAGATAGTCTGCTGGTGCCAACGCAGTCTTGACGGTGGAGATGGACGGGAAGAACACTGGTGTCGACAGCCGCGCTTCGCCGACGGCAATTTTGGTGGGCCGAACCAACGTCATTACGCCGTGCCCTTCTTCGGAACTGCAGCTGCTCGTCGAGTTTCATTGAACCAGTTGGCATGCTCGGTGGAAACATGCTCTTCGACGTGCTCGGCAAGGCTAATCAGCCGTTCCTGTTCGGTTAGTTCCTTGTAGGGCCCGGCAGCTGACAAAAACAGAAACTTTTCGTGCTTGAGGCGCTCCGCTGTAGCCCTATAAGTGAACCACAGCGTTGAATACTGGTTCATGTGCTGGACGCCTTCGAGAACGGCAATCATTGCACCGGCAATCGAGGTAGCCCATTTTGCGCACGCCGGATCGAGATGGCTCAGCACTGGTATCAATACGGCCAGGCTGATCTGGACGAATTTCAGTCGTTTGTACCAGTTTTGGCAATGGATGCTTTTGTTGTCGTACCAGCCAAGCTGGTCTTCCAGGCGTGCCCAGGCTGGATGGTTCGCAGCCCACTCGGGTACGACGGGCTCGATTTTCTGCCTGGCTGAATTTTCAAGCGCGCTCATGGCGACCTTTCCAGTTATCTCCCTGTGTCACACCGGAGAACACCCGCTCCAGCGTTGCCGGCATTAGGGCGGCATTGGCTTCGCGGATGGCGGCGTGCTTGGCTTTCAACTCGGCAATCTTGGCCTGCAATGCGTCGAAGGTTTGCTGGACTTCCAATGTCGGCACCGGAACCTCAATAGCCATCAGCTTTTCCAAGCCTAGCGTGCGGTTGCGACCTGCGCCGCCGGGAGAGGCCTTGCGGATCTTTTCCATGCCTGCATCGGTGAGAAAGTAGTAGCGCAGAAAGTCGGCGCTGGCGAGACGGTGGTCGGCCACGCAGGACATGAAACGGTGCGAACCGAAACGTCCGGCGTCTTCCCGCTTGGCGACTGCGATTGCGCCTTCCCAGGCGAATACATTGGAAAACAGCAAGTCGCCTGCCTCGATACGGAATAATCGTTTGCTGCCGACATCCATGCCACCAAGCGCCGGCTTGTGGAACGTGCCCTTGCCGAATGATCGGATGCCGAGTTCAAGGTAGCTGCCTTCGAGGTCGATATCGACCTCGCGGCGTATGAGAGGAGCAACCTCGGCCATCGGCCGATATTGGGCATTTGCAATGGTCTCGCGAAAACGCACCGCCAAAAGACGTTCAGCATCAGCCTCGATGACGTCGAGGTGCACTGTGACCTGCTGTATCTTGTCTGCCAAGGCGTCGAACTGAGCAACGAGGGCATGCTGTTCTTGGAGAGGGGGGAGCGGTATTTGAAGACTCAAGAATTGATCCGGCGAAACTGACTCACGGCGGGCGCCAATGCCTTTTGCCTTGCCCTGAAGCTGTCGCCAAACAACCGCGCGCTTGCAGTGCCAATCAAGGTATCGCGTATCGAGTTGGTCTTGGTCGGCGCGAAATGTTGGAAACACGGGGGAAAGAAACCAGCCGTCGAATTCCTCGGAAATTCTAGCCACTGCCCCTTCCCAGGCTTTTGGTGTGCTGATGACAAAGTCACCACTATTTAGGCGATGAAAAGCCTTGTAGGTCGTGTCAAGTGGTGACATGGGGCCGCGCTTGAATAGGCCACGTCCAAAACCATAGACGCCTGCAAGATTAACGCTGGGAAGTTCTGCACTTGAAATTGCGTCGATGTGGAGAACCATCACAGACGACAAACGAACCATTGGCCATCTGCTCACTTCCCGCCCTCCGTCTTGGGCTTGGCCAGGTGTCGCGCCTCCAACTCCCGCCGCGACCGTTCCAATTCTTCGACGATCAGTTTCTCGTCGGGCAGCACGGTCTGGTATTCGGCGGCCATGACCTTGTTCTGCAGCCCCTCCAGCGCATAACGGGCGACGGCAGCGTTGCTGCGGGCGCAGAGAATGAGGCCGACGGGTGGGTTTTCGCCCGGCAGCATCCAGTGCTGGCGGGCGTAGTTGCAGTACATGTGCATCTGGCCGACGTCGGCATGGTCGAGCTCGGTGAGCTTCAGGTCAATGATGACCAGGCACTTGAGCCGCCGATGGAAGAACAGCAGATCGACGCGAAACCAGCTTTCGCCGATGCGCAGCCGGCGCTGCCGCCCGACGAAACAGAAGTCGCTTCCCAGCTCAAGGAGAAAGTCCTCCAGCCGGTGAATCAAGGCATCCTCAAGGTCGGCCTCGGAGTATTCGTCCTTGAGGTTGAGAAACTCCAGTACGAAGGGATCCTTTACCGCCTCGTCGGGGGTGACTTCATCTTCCGGTAACGGCCGGCCACCCTTGTCCAGCATGGCGGCCTTGTTCTTCGACAGTATGGCCCGGGCATGGAACTGACTGCCCATTTGACGGGCGAGCTGACGCACCGACCAACCGCCGCGCAAGGCCTCGGCCTCGTAGAAGGTCCGCTCTTCAGGCGATTTGCTTCGGCGCATCAGGTGCACGTAGTGCGACCAGGAAAGCGGAAAAGAGGCGGCAAGTTGATCGAGCGTGAAATTCCGTGACGGCGTTTCGGAATTCGACGGCAGGGTGGCAACAGCGAATTTCCGAGACACTGTTTCGGAAATGATCTGCGGGGGATACGTCTGGTAGAACAAGCGCATCAATTCCAGATTGTCGGCGCCGAAACCCCGCCCGAACCGCCCCGTCAGGTCGTTTGCCAGCCGCTCGATCAGCGCTTCCCCATACTTTGCCCGTCCCTTGCCACCCTGCTCAAATTCGACGATGCGCCGGCCGATCTCCCAATAGCTGGCGGTCATCAGGGCATTGACGCTGCGGGCGGCGGCGCGCCGGGTGGATTCCAGCAGCTCGACGATGCCGGTATGGATGTCGCCGTAGGCATTGGCGATCGGGGTTTTCGCCATGATTAGGCCTCGCTCACCAGGGCCTCGATTTCCGCCAGTAGGCGCATCACGTCCTGCTCTCTGGCGCGCATCGATGCCACCAGGTCTTTCGGATCGGCATGCTCCAGATCGGCTTTGGCATGCGGATTCTTGAGATCGAGGTTGTAGATCGGCCAGTAGATCGCATCGCCTTCGCGCTGGGCAGCCTTGGCAGCCTCCTCGTGCTCGTGCTGACGGCGCTTGAGGTCGCGCTGCTCGGCTTCGAGGGAGGCCTTCTTGCTTCCCGCTCCATTCGATGCGGAGAGCGTCTGGTCTATTTCCCGCAGGCGTTTGCCAAGTCCGGTAGCAGCCTGCCGTTCGGTCTCTGCCTGTTTCCACAGCGGTTCGGCTCGGGCCCGCGCATCGGCCTTGATGGCGGCAAAATCGACCTTCCATGCTTGGGCATTGCCTTCACGTTGCTGCCACCATCCGAGGCAGCCGGAAAATTCCTCATATTGCAGCGGCGCGGTCTTGCTGTATTTCTTCCTTCCCTCCGGTAATGGCAGTTCGTAATACCAGATGTCGCGCGTGGGACCGGTGCGGTCGAAGAAAATCAGGTTGGCCGTAATGTCGGTGTACGGCGCGAATACGCCCTGGGGCAAGCGCACGACGGTGTGCAGATTGAATTCGCCCAACAGTTCTTCCTTGATGCGAGCAGAGACGCCATCGCCAAACAGGGTGCCATTGGGGACGACCACGGCGGCGCGCCCTGGCCTGGGCTGACGACGCAGCTTGCGCATGATGTACTGGAGGAACAGCAGCGCGGTTTCCGCCGTCTGTTTGTCGGCGGGGAAGTTGCCCTTGATGCCGGCTTCCTCTTCGCCGCCGAAGGGGGGATTGGTCAGGATGACGTCTACACGCTCGCGCTCGCCGATGTCGGTGAGTTTGCCGATGAGCGTATTGCCATAGGCGATCATCGGCGCCTCGAGGCCGTGCAGCAGCAGGTTCATCTGCGCCAGCATGTAGGGCAGTGGCTTGGCTTCCTGTCCATGCAGAGTTTCGCGCTGCAGGATGCGTCGGTCATCCGGGGTTTTGACCTGTCCGGCGAGATGGTCGTAAGACTCCACCAGGAATCCGCCCGTGCCGCAGGCAGGGTCGAGGACCGTCTCGCCCAGCATGGGGGCGGTCACCTCGACCATGAAGCGAACGACTGGGCGCGGCGTGTAGAACTCGCCGGAATCGCCTGCTGCATCGCGCATTTCCCGTAACATCGATTCATAAAGGTGGGATAGGGTGTGGATCTCCTCGCTGGCGCTGAAGTGGATGCCGTTAATCTTGTTGATGATGTCGCGCAGCAGGTAGCCACTGACCATCCGGTTTTGCACACCGCCGAAAACATTGGCAATGACCTCGCGCTGGCTGCCTTTCTCGCCAGTGCCGGCCAAGCCGCGCAGGTAACGGAACAGCCCCATGCCGGAAACTCCATCGGGCCGCACGGCGGTGTCTTGAGCGATGAAGGTGAGCAACTCGTCGCCGCTGATTCCATCCTCCCGCGCTGCCCAGTCGCGCCAACGGTAGGGCGACTCGATGATCGGGTGATAGGGCTTGCCGTCCAGGGCAGATTCTTCCTCGTGCAGGGTTTCGAGGTCATCGAGGAATTTGAGGAACATTACCCAAGTCAGGAGCGGAAGGCGATCGATGTCACCATTCAACCCTTTGTCCTTGCGCAGGATGTCGCGGGCGGACTTGATCAGTGCCGACAGTTGCTGGGCAGTGGTGAGCGGTTGCTTGGTCTTGCGTGTACGGGCCATTGGGATTCTTTATTGGTAAAGCGCAGCTTGCAGGCGATTGATAGCTTGGCGCATCGGCTGAATGCCGCCGAAATGTTGGTTGGCGATTTCCGAGGGCTTGCCGTAGCGGTCGAGTGGCTGCACCTTGAACAACTCGGAGATCTGGTTGAATTGCAGAATGCCGCGCTCGATGTATTTGTCGAGCAGGATGGCGAGTATCTCGCGGGCGGTGCCGCCGTACTGCACGAACAGATCGTCCGTAGCGCGTTTGGCCTGGTCCGCGCGCTGGCGCCGGGTCAGTAGCGGCGCATTCCAGGCGACATGGCAAAGCAGATCGAAGGGATCGGCATCGGCCTCGCCGCTGGCGGCAGACAACTCATCGAAGCTGATCCCGCGCGTGGTCAGTTCCAGTAGCACTTCGGCGCGGGTGTCCGGGTTGGCCCAGGCGTTCTGAAAATCGGTGCGGGATGGATAGAGTGATCGCAAGGCGCGGCCTGAGTACTCAGTGTATTTGACGACTTGGAGTTTTTTGCCGTCAGCATCCAGATCGTAGACCAGATGACCGATGACTTCGACTTCGCCTCCATCGATGTAGAACTTGCGGGGTTCGGTCGGCGGCTCATTAACGAAAGGCCCGACATCCGGACCAATCTGCTCTTCCTCAGTGGCGTATTCAAACGGTGGTGTCTCTGGTACGATTTCCGTGACGCTGATTTGCTCGCCGGATTCGTCGATCACGGCTTCCTCAATCAGCGCTGGTTCGCCATCGAAATCCGGGTCGGCGAAATGGCGAGTAGCGGTGCCCGTGAAATCAAGAATGTTGAAGTATTCCTTGCCGTAATCCACATTGAGTCGCGTGCCGCGGCCAATGATCTGCTTGAACTCGGGTCGCGAACCGACGACGCGGGCGAGCACGACGTTCTTGACCATCTCGGCATCCACGCCTGTGGTCAACAGTTGCGATGTCGTGAGGATCACCGGGGTCGGCCTGTCGACATCCTGAAAGTTGGCAAGATGTGCCAAGCCGATGGCCGCTTCGTCGGCCGTTACGCGGCAAACATAGTCGGGGTACTGGGCCACCAGGTCGCTATTGAGGTTCACCAGCGCCTGGCGCATTTCGGCGGCATGCTCCTGATCGACGCAGAACACGATGGTTTTGGCGAAACGGTCGGTGCCCTGTAGAAAACCTGAAAGATGCTTGGCAATGGTTTGCGTCCGCGCACGCAGGGCGACGGTGCGCTCGAAATCCTTCGTCTGGTACTCGTCGTCGGGAATGGGGCGACCGAAGCGGTCCAATTCGTCCTTGGATGGTCTCCAGCCTGCAGCATCGACAGTCGTGATGACACGGTGCACCCGATAGGGCGCGAGAAAACCGTCCTCGATCCCTTGCCGCAGAGAGTAGGTGTAGATCGGGTTGCCGAAATAGTTGTAGGTGTCCCGCTCCTCCTCGCGGATCGGCGTGGCCGTCATGCCAAACTGTACGGCCGGGGAGAAGTATTCGAGAATTTCGCGCCATGAACTGTCGGTGCGACTGGACCCGCGATGGCATTCGTCGACGATGATGAGGTCGAAAAAATCGGGACGATACTGTCGGAACACCTCGCTGCCATTGGATGACAGTGCTTGATAGATGCCGAAATACATGTCGCGACTCTGGCTGGCATCGCCTGAAGCAATCTTGTGACGAGCATCGCCAAAGGGTGCGAACATCTTGGCCATCGGGTCGTCGACCAGAATGTTGCGGTCGGCCAGAAAGAGAATTTTCGGTCGCCGGTGTTCGCCGGTACGGTTCCAGCGACTGTTCCACAGTGTCCAGCAAAGCTGGAAAGCTACGGCGGTCTTGCCGGTGCCCGTGGCCATCGTGACGAGGATTCGTTTTTGTCCGAGCAAGATGGCTTCGACAACGCGGTGAATGGCGATCCGCTGGTAATAGCGTGGCACTTTGCCGGATACGAGGTTGAATGGCTCCAGCAGATGTTTGGTTGCCGCTTCACCTATTCCCTGAGTCCCCGACAGCCGCTGCCACAATGCCTCGGCGGAAGGGTAGGACGGGATTTCGGTTTCCGTACCAGTCAGGTAATCAATCTCGATGATGCGCTTGCCGTTTGTGGCGTACGCAAATTTGAGCCCCAGAATTTCGGCGTATTCCCTAGCCTGCTGAACTCCGTCCTCGGCGGGCCGGCTTGCTTCTTTTGCCTCGACCACAGCGATTGGGAAGTCCCGCCGGTGAAAGAGAATGTAGTCCGCCCGTTTCTGTTTGCCGCGGCGAACGATGCCACCAGTCACCATGATTCGACCGTCGGTGAATGTGCGTTGTTCGCCGATCAGTGTGGGAGATTGCCCCCAACCTGCAGCGTGGAGTGCCGGGGTGACGAACAGCCGACAAGTGTCAGCTTCGGTCAGTGAGCCCTGGTTGATTTCCTCGCCTGACATTTCTGTTCCTCGCAATCAGTCGAGAATGATCAAAAATTCGGTTGCCTTGGCTACTGGAACAAGCAAACCCTTTGAGCGTCGAATATCAACCAGGCCATAACTGGCCAGTGTCTTCAGCGTCCTTGAGAGATTCGATGGTCTCCGTCCGGTGAGTTCCGCCAATTTGGCAAGCGAACCTGGTTTGGTACTGTCGATTATCCGCAGGAGTGCTCGATTTTCATCCGACAGCACGGCAGCAAGTGAACTGGTCGACTGGAACCATACAGAAGGAACCTCGCGAGAGTTGCACGAACTCTTGGCGTGGGAAAGATTACGTCCTTGGCTCTTATCCGAGCTTTTCACCCCAACAATACAGCGACTCATGGTCGGTTTCTTATTCTCTCAATGCAATCCCATGTCATCTTATCATGCGCTGATAAGTCTTAACCTTGGCGCTAGTAGCGATTCGGCATCATCGATGCCGAGAGCTACGTTATCGGTGATCAGTACTGTCTGTCAGGCGGGCGTCGCTGCCGGAGCGCCTACTGCAATCAGATCCTCGATGCCACATTGCAGCACGGCGATGAGGCCACCCAGCACGGTGGTCGAGACATGACTGGATTGCCCGTCGACGATGCGGATCAGTTGCGGCACCGATATATCGACACCAATGGACTTCAACATGCGCTGCAGCGCGGCGACGGAACGAATGCCGCGCTCGGCCATGACGACACGGATACGAAAGGCCAGTGTGGCTGGGCCACCCTGGGCAGGGGCTTTACGGGACATGATGTCGATCCTCACAAAACGACAGGGTCCGAAACTCGGGACGGCAGGATTGCCGGTGGTGGTATTGTAGCGAAATTACCACTGGCAGATAAAAAGTTTCATAAGATGATTGACAGCGGCGGATTACGTCACCATACTTCGCCCCCATTCAACCCCAAGAGCATCATGAGTTCATCTTCCATCACCCCTCTCGCGACACGACACGTACCGGCCACCGCCGGCGTGATGTCATGTGCTGCTCTGGCGCATTGCGCCGGGCTGCCGCGACCCGTGCAGGTGATAGCGATTAACTCACTGATCCCCTTTGGCGGCGCGGACGTCTTTAAGCCAACGCGTGGTTATTCGTGGGATCTGGGCACAAGTTACATCCGGGAGGGACGGCAAATGGCGTAAGCCAAACCGCCCTAGGCAAGCAGCAAACGCCGAAGCCCGGATCTCCGTGAGGAATCCGGGCTTTGTGTTTTTGGTTTTCCAAATCCTTCCGTGATCGGAAGGTCCGTTGCAGCGATGTGGCGGTCGTTCTCAAACAATTCGGATGCGGTTGATCTGTCGGATCTGGAATCGGGCTGTCCTCACACGGTCCGCGTCTCGGATACGACGGATTCCAGGTGCGCCGCTGGCCTGTCCGTCCTCTCGGGGATGGAGAACAGCGGCACTCACAAACCGGCAGCGTCATGGCTGCCATCAACCGACAGGAGCATAAATCATGAAACCAAAAATCAAGCCACGAAATCCTTTCGTGGTTCTCGCGAAGTTCCGTAAGGCCGGCACCCACGAAAAGCCGGCCAAGTCCATTCGCCAGCAAGAGAAGCAATGGCTGGCCAAGGCAGTCAAGCAATCCCCGGAGTCATGGCACAAGCGCATTTCCATCGAGTGCGCTTCTGCCATGACTTCGATCCCATCAGGGTGTGGCGCTTTGGTAGCGCGCCTCGCTTGGGACGAGGAGGTCGCTGGTTCGAGCACAGCCACCCTGACCATCAGAATCTATGGGAGGCATCATGCGCATTCATGTTCTATCCGATCTCCATACGGAGTTCGCGCCCTATAGCCCGGACCCTGCCGCCGATCGCGCGAATGTTGTAGTTCTGGCCGGCGACATCGGGCTGCGCACACGGGGTGTCGAATGGGCCAAGCGCACATTTTGTCAGCCAACTTTTTATGTGCCCGGCAATCATGAATACTACGGCGGCCATCTCCATCGCACTCTGCTGAAAATGTCTGCGCTCAATGACGAGCGCTTCATGGTCGCGGATTGCGACGAAATGATCGTCGGCGATGTCCGGTTGCTCGGTTTCACGGCGTGGACTGATTACACGGTGACGGGCAACCAGCCGTTGGCCACCAGGGATGCCCGGTCGTCGATGGCTGACTTCCGGGCGATTCGAATCGGCAGCTATCGCAAGGTGGTGCCGGAGGATTTCATCCGGATCAATATCCAGTCCAGGCAATGGCTCGAACACAAGCTGGCAGAGCCCTTTGGCGGCAGGACGGTGGTTGTTACACACCATGCGCCCTCGATGGCTTCCCTTCAGGGGAGCGGGTGTGCCGCCTCGCATCTGGATGGTGCCTACGCCAACCGATGGGAACACCTGATGGGCAGCCGGATAGACCTCTGGATACATGGTCACAGCCATCATGCAGTCGATTACGAGATCGCGGGCACGCGAATCGTGTCGAATCCGAAGGGCTACCCCGGCGAGCGCTGCGGCTTTTGCCCGGACCTGATCGTGGAAATCTGAACGTAGTCGAAGGCAGGCAGTTTCAACCGCATCCGAGTTTCATGGCTCACGCCATGAGCTTCGTGAAGGAAATAATGCGCTCAATGGAGTGCGGAAAGGAAGGTGGACTATGGCAAACATGCAACTCTTCGCCACAAGCCGTGGGCGGCTCTTGCCGCAGGCGGATGCGCTCAACGAGGCGGGCGGGACGGCTTACGCCCTGCCGCCACGGGAGCGCCTGGCGCAATACCTGATGACTGGCACGTTGAACGGCACCTTCTATGCCGCCGCCCAGCCCCAACTGGATGCCATTCTTGGTCTTGCCGATGAGCTGGATGCCGAGTACCTGGCGAAGGCGGCAATCTACGCGCGTTCGCGTGGCCACATGAAGGATGCGCCGGCACTGATTGCTGCCGTGCTGACGCGCAAGGATTCGGCATTGGCCAAGATCGTGTTCGAGCAGGTTGTCGACAACGGCAAGATGCTGCGCAATTTCGTCCAAATCCTGCGTTCCGGCCAGACCGGGCGCAAGTCGCTGGGAACGTCGCCCAAGCGACTGGTGCAGCGGTGGCTGGAGAACGCGAGCGACCGGCAATTGCTGAATGCATCGGTAGGCCAGCAGCCTTCGCTTGCCGATGTCGTCAAGATGGTACATCCGCGTCCGCAGGATGCAACGCGTGAAGCGTTGTATGGCTGGTTGATTGGCAAAACAGTTGACGAAACCAAGCTGCCGGAAATTATCCGCGACTTCGAGCGCTTCAAGCGCGGCGAAGGGGACATGCCGGAAGTGGATTTTCGCCTGCTCGCCGGATTGCCGCTCACGACCGAGCAATGGAAGCAGATCGCCCGGAATGCACCCTGGCAGATGACGCGCATGAACCTGAACACCTTTGCCCGTCATGGCGTATTCGATGGCGAGTTGGATGGCCTGGTGGCTGCACGGCTGCGCGATCCGGAAGCGATCGGCCGCGCGCGGGTGTATCCGTACCAGCTGTTGGTCGCCTATGCGAATGCGGCGGCTGAAGTGCCTGCCGTGATCCGGGAGGCGCTGCAGGATGCGCTGGAGACATCGCTCGCCAATGTGCCAGAGCTGGAAGGCAGCACTTGGGTGCTGGTCGACGTCTCCGGCTCGATGAGTTCGCCAGTGACCGGGCCGCGGCCGGGTTCGACATCGAAGGTGCGCTGCATCGATGTGGCCAGCCTGATCGCTGCCGCGATCCTGCGAAGGAATCCGGTGGCCGGTGTTATTGCTTTCGCTACGGCTGCGCGTGAGTTGTTGCTTAACCCGAGAGACAGCCTGGTAACCAATACCGGGAATATTGCGGCGTTGATGGGCGGTGGGACTGCTGTGTCGAGTGCCTTTGCTTTGCTGAACAGCAAGGCGGCGGCGGGCGATACCGTGATCCTCGTTTCCGACAACCAGTCCTGGACCGATACCGGCAATGGCGCAACGCAAACGATGCGCGAGTGGGAAGCCTTCCGCCAGCGCAATAGAACAGCGCGCCTGGTCTGCATCGATCTGCAACCCTATGGGACGGTGCAGGCGGCCCCGCGTGACGATGTGTTGCATGTCGGCGGGTTCTCGGATGCCGTGTTTGACGTGGTGGCCAGCTTTGCCGCTGGCCAGTTGGGATCCAGTCAATGGATCCGCGAGATTGAGGAGGTGACGCTGAAAAGCCATGCCTGAAGTTTCGGCGCGAATGCCGACGGGAGTACATCGGACTGCAAATCCGCGGGGAAACCTGCAACTCTCGTCTACCTTGTCGCGCCACCCGTAACGCAGCGAATGCTGTTGGCACTACATCAGGATACGACGGTCGGAGGTTCGAGTCCTCCCGTTACCGAATGCTGTTTTCGGTAACGTAGCTCAGAGGGTAGAGCATCGTAGGACTTCGGTCCTGTGTGTCGGCGATCTTGTCGCTGCAATGTTTCGCGACGAATGCAGTGGGCAGTACATTGGAGATAGCAGGTTCGATTCCTGTACCGGGTTTGAACCGGGGCTCGCCTCGTGAATAGCGAGGATCGGCAAACACTGTCCGCAATTTTGTCGTCGCACCTTTTTTGAGGCGAATGCTGTTTTGACTACATGCTACATGCAGGGCCGGCAGGCATGACGTGCAAGTCATGCCGGGTATTGTCCTCACACAATGCCAGGAGTCGTCGGTAAAGGGCTCCACAGTCAGAACGATTTTGTCGCCTCGCCATTTTTGGAGTGCCCAGTAATGCCGATCAAGCAGGTTCATACCGACCAACGCGTGCCAGTGAAGATCTGGACCGACGACGTCGATGAGAAATCCAGGCAGCAACTGGCGAACATCGCCAGTCTGCCGTTCATCCATCATCATGTCGCGGCCATGCCGGACGTGCATCTGGGTATTGGTGCGACCATCGGTTCGGTGATCGCCACCCACAAGGCCATTATTCCTGCCGCCGTCGGCGTGGATATCGGTTGCGGCATGGTGGCCTGTCGCCTGAGCATCACGGCGAATGATCTGGATGAGAAATCGCTGAAGGGCGTCTTCGATCAAATCAGTCGAGACGTCCCGGTTGGTCGGGGGATGCACAACAATCGACGTGCGTTCGAGGAGGCGGCGCAGCCATTTGCCGCCCGTCTGGATCGTATCCTGGAGAAGCACCCGGTCCTGGAAAAGTCTATTTGCGGCACGACCAAATGGGTCAAGCAGATGGGCACCCTGGGCGGCGGCAATCATTTCATCGAGGTCTGCCTAGATGAATCCAACCAGATGTGGGTCATGCTGCATTCTGGTAGCCGAGGCATTGGCAACACGCTGGCCGAGTACTTTATCCAGCTGGCTCGGAAGGATATGGAGCAATGGATGATCCATCTGCCGGATCGCGATCTCGCTTACTTCCCCGAAGGCACTGTGCATTTCGACGATTACGTCGAGGCGGTGCATTGGGCGCAGGAGTATGCCTTCCAGAACCGGCAGTGCATGGTTGATCTGGTGCTCGAAGCGTTTCGTCGCCATTTGCCGGCCTTCGAGGTGACGAGCGAAGTGGTGAACTGCCACCACAACTATGTGGCGCAGGAGCACCATTACGGGGCCGACGTTTGGGTAACGCGCAAGGGAGCAATTCGCGCTCGCCAGGGTGATCTCGGCATCATCCCCGGCAGCATGGGCGCGAGGAGCTACATTGTGCGTGGCCTGGGTAATCCGGATAGCTTCAACTCCAGCGCTCACGGCGC
>JADYZH010000273.1 GCA_020853215.1 Sulfuritalea sp.
CCGGTGGCGGCACCGCCGGCTGCGTGCTCGCCAACCGGCTATCGGCCGATCCGGAGGTCACGGTGCTGCTGCTCGAGGCCGGCGGCAAGGATGACTGGATCTGGATCCACATCCCGATCGGCTACCTGAAATGCATCAACAACCCGCGCACCGACTGGTGCTACAAGACCGAAGCCGAACCCGGCTTGAACGGCCGCTCGATCATCTACGCGCGCGGCAAGGTGCTGGGCGGGTGCTCCTCGATCAACGGCATGCTCTACCTGCGCGGGCAGGTGCGCGACTACCAGGAGTGGGCGCAGATCACCGGCGATTCGCGCTGGAACTGGGACAGCGTACTGCCCGTCTTCAAGCAGAGCGAGGACTACTGGGGCGGCGCCGACGACATGCATGGCAACCAGGGCGAATGGCGCGTCGAAAAGCAGCGTTTGCACTGGGACATCCTCGATCGCTACACCGAGGCCGCGCAGCAGGCCGGCATCCCCTTCAAGCAGGACTACAACCGCGGCGACAATTTCGGCATTGGCCACTTCGAGGTGAACCAGAAAAGGGGCGTGCGCTGGAATGCCTCGAAGGCCATGCTGCGCCCGGTGTTGCACCGGCCGAACCTGAAGGTCGTCACCGGCGCGCTGATCGACAGGCTGGTCATGGAGGGCAAGGAGGCCCGCGGCGTCGAATTCAGCCTGGAAGGTGTAGCGCACAAGGTCACGGCGCGCATCGAAACCCTGCTCACCGCAGGTGCCATCGGCTCTCCGACCATCCTGCAGCGTTCAGGCATCGGCCCCGCCAAAGTGCTGCAGAATCGCGGCGTGCCGCTACAGCATGACTTGCCCGGCGTCGGCGGCAACCTGCAGGATCACCTGCAGCTGCGCATGATCTTCAAGGTCGATGGCATCAAGACATTGAACCAGAGCGCCAACAGTCTCTGGGGCAAGGCGATGATGGGCCTCGAATACGCGCTGTTCCGTTCCGGGCCGCTGTCGATGGCGCCGAGCCAGCTCGGCGGCTTTTTCCATTCCTCGCCCGAGGTGGCGACGCCGGATCTGGAGTTCCACGTCCAGCCGCTGTCACTGGAGAAGTTCGGCGATCCGCTGCATCCCTTCCCCGCCTTCACCGCCAGTGTCTGCAACCTGCGCCCGAGCTCGCGCGGCGTGGTGCACATCCGCGACCGCAACCCGGCCACGGCACCGCTCATTGCGCCGAACTACCTGTCCACCGACAATGACCGCCTGGTTGCCGCGCGCGCCCTGCGCCTGACGCGCAACATCGTCGCCCAGCCGGCCATGGCGCCCTACCGGCCCGAGGAGCACCAGCCCGGCGCGCAGAAGCAGACGGACGAGGAACTCGCCAGGGCGGCCGGCGACATCGGCACCACGATCTTCCACCCCACCTGCACCTGCGCCATGGGCACGGACTCCGACCCGAACGCGGTGGTGGATTCCGAGCTGCGCGTGCGCGGCATCGGCCGCCTGCGCGTGGTCGACGCCTCGATCATGCCGACCATTACCTCGGGCAACACCAACGCGCCGACGGTGATGATCGCCGAACGAGGCGCCGAGCTGATCCGCGCCGCGCGAAGAACCGCCCCATGACCGGCCCGCTCATTGATTATCACAACGGCATCTACGCCTTCGACGCCGGTTATGTGCGCCCGCTGCTGGCGGCGATCCACCTGATCGAGAGCGAGGGCCGTGCCGCCTTCGTCGACACCGCCAACTTCGAGGTCATGCCGCAGGCGCTGGCCGCGCTGGAAGCCCGCGGCCTGGGACCGGAGAGCGTCGATTACGTAATCCTGACCCACATCCACCTCGACCATGCCGGCGGCGCCGGCGTCATGATGCAGGCCTTCCCCAACGCAAAACTTGTCGTGCATCCGCGCGGCGCGCGGCACATGAGCGAACCCTCGAAGCTGATGGCTGGCGTCGAAGGCGTGTACGGCAAGGAGCGGGCGCGCCGGCTGTACGGCAGCCTGATCCCGATCCCGGCCGGACGCATCATCGAAGCGCACGACAACACCTTGCTGAAACTCGGTTCGCGCGAGCTGCTGTGCATCGACGCGCCGGGCCATGCGAAGCACCACATCGCCATCGTCGACCGCCAGTCGAGCGGCATCTTCACCGGCGACACCTTCGGCATCTCCTACCGCGAGCTCGACGTCGACGGCCGGCCGCTGATCATGCCCTCATCGACGCCGATCCAGTTCGACCCGGACGAGATGCGTGCGTCCATCGAGCGCATGCTGTCGTTCAATCCGGATGCGGTGTATCTGACCCACTTCAGTCGCCTCGCGCCGCCCGCCGAACTCGGCCGCGAGATGCTGCATCTGCTCGACCGCTATGTCGAGATCGCGCTCGCTGCCAGCGCCGAGGACGACAAGAACGCCGCGATCCATGACGGCCTGAAGCACCTGCTGCTCGACGCGGCGCACGCCCGCGGTTGCCACCTCACCAACCAGGAAATCCTCGACATCTGGCACCTCGACCTGGAGCTCAACGCCCAGGGCCTGGCCTACTGGCTGGAGGCGCAGGACCCAGGCTGAGCCGCGGCGATCCGCCGGGCGGCTTTACCGCTCAGAGGATTTGCGCCGCGTCCGCAAACGGCAGGCGCGGGCCGCGCGGGTAGTGGCCACCCGTTTCCAGGCCGTAGCCCATATTGACGATGAAATTGGATTTCCAGCGTCCGTCGGGAAAGAATTCGGCATCCACCTTCGCCGCATCGAAGCCGCTCATCGGGCCGCAGTCGAGGCCCAGCGAGCGCGCCGCCAGCATCAGGTAGGCGCCCTGCAATGAACTGTTGCGGAAGGCGGTAGCGTCGGCCAGCGGCGCATTGCCGGCAAACATCGGCCGTGCGTCATAGGCCTTGAACTGGGTCGGCAGGTGGTCGTAGAACTGCGTGTCCATGGCGACGATCACGGTCAGCGGCGCCTTGCGCGTCTTTTCGGCGTTGGCGGCGATCATGGCCGGGATCAGCCGTTCGCGCGCCGCGGCGCTGTGCACGAAGACGTAGCGCCCAGGCTGCGCATTCATCGAGGTCGGCCCCCACTTCAGCAGCTCGTACAGTTCGCGGATGGTCTGCTCCCCCACGGGCTGGTCGGAGAATTTGTTGAAGGTATGTGCCTTGCGGAAAAGCTGGTCGAGTGCGGTCGGGTCGAGTGCGGGTTTCATCGGGAGCTCCAGATCGGTGGTTCAAAACGTGGTGGGTCAAGAGCTTACCAGCGGTTCGAGGCCGATAGCGACCATTCGCCGCAGCGACGAATTGCCGCAGCGCAGCAGGGAAGTCGTTGCATACGCTATGTTTTCTTGTCTTGAATCAAATTCCCTTTGACCCTACTTGGGTTATCCTCGCGTCCCATGACTGTGTCCAGTTACAAATCCGTTTCAACCGCGCGCTGCAGCGCGCCCACCACCGTAGGGGGCTAAAACATGGCGAACAACGACGACGACCTTCCTTTCATGCAAAAGCTGCTGGATAACCACTTCCTGCTCCTGTTCATCGGGGTTGCGTCTCCCGGCACCATTTATATCCTTTGGGGCATCATCGACATCATGAGCGTCCCGCTCGCCAAGTAAGCAATTCTTCAATCAGGGAGATTTTCAATATGAGCGCAATCCTGCCGCCGTCAGATAGGTTGTGGTGGAAAACGCCGATTTCCAGCCAAGAATGGGTCTGGATCGGCATTGCCTTTGTCTGGGGCATGACCATGTTCGTCATGATGATTTACTGGCACATCAACGGTAAACAGAACCTTTCCAACGAGGTCTACAAGACCACCACCGAGATGTTCACCGCCAAGACGGAAGCCTTCGTCAAGGAAAACACCATCCGCACCGAGACCGAACAGCAGATTCCGGTCGCCAAGCCCAACGCCAAGGGCGAGGCCTTCCTGCTGGCCCGCCTGTGGGCCTGGTACCCGATCCTGGAACTGGAAGCCGGCAAGACCTACAAGATCCACCTCTCGGCGGTCGACTACAACCATGGTTTCTCGCTGCAGCCGACCAACATCAACATCCAGGTGGTCCCCGGCTACGAGCACGTGGTCAAGATGACCCCGACCAAGGCCGGCACCTACTCCATCGTCTGCAATGAATACTGCGGCATCGGGCACCACACGATGCTCGGCCGTATTTACGTGAAATAAAGGGGACACCTAGATGGCTCAATACCGTACCTGTCCGCGCACCGGGCTTCAATTCGACCTCGCAGCCGACAAGCTGATGCGCTGGAACGCCGTCGCCGGCGTGCTCTGGCTGCTGGTGGGCGGCATCACCGCCCTGCTGGTGATCCTGACCCGCTGGCCGGCGATCAAGCTGCTGCCGGCCGACCAGTTCTACCTGATCCTGACCGTGCATGGCGTCGATATGCTGATCTTCTGGATCATCTTCTTCGAGATCGCCGTCCTCTACTTCGCCTCGTCGACGCTGCTGCGATGCCGGCTGGCGACGCCCAAGGTGGCCTGGGCCGCCTTCTGGCTGATGGTGGTGGGCAGCATCATGGCCAACGTCGCCATCTTCCAGGGCGAGTCGAGCGTGATGTTCACCTCCTACGTGCCGATGATGGCCGCGCCCCACTTCTACCTCGGCATCATCCTGTTTGCAGTGGGCGCCCTGATCGGCTGCGGCGTGTTCTTCGGCACGCTGGTGGTGGCCAAGCGCGACAAGACCTACACCGGATCGATTCCGCTGGTGACCTTCGGCGCCCTGACGGCGGCGATCATCGCCGTGTTCACGATCCTGGCCGGTGCCGGCATCCTGCTGCCGACCCTGCTCTGGTCGGTCGGCCTGATCAAGGAAGTCGATGCCCAGCTGTATCGCATGGTGTGGTGGGCGCTGGGTCACTCCTCGCAGCAGATCAACGTCGCTGCCCACGTCTCGATCTGGTACCTGACGGCCGCCGTGATCTTCGGCGCCAAGCCGCTGTCGGAAAAGGTGTCGCGCTTCGCCTTCCTGCTCTACATCCTGTTCCTGCAACTGGCCTCGGCCCACCACCTGCTGTCCGACCCGGGCATGAGCGCGGAGTGGAAGGTGCTTAACACCTCCTACTTCATGTACTTCGCGGTGATGGCCTCGATGATCCACGGCTTCACGGTTCCGGGCGCGATTGAAGCCGCCCAGCGCCAGAAGGGCCTGACCAACGGCCTGTTCGAGTGGCTGCGCAAGGCACCCTGGGGCAACCCGGTGTTCTCGGGCATGTTCATCTCGCTGGTCAGCTTCGGCTTCCTCGGCGGTATCTCCGGTGTCGTGCTCGGTACCGAGCAGATCAACATGCTGATGCACAATACCTTCTACGTGCCGGGTCACTTCCACACCACGGTGGTGACGGGCACCACGCTGGCGTTCATGGCCATCACCTACCTGCTGGTGCCGACCCTGTTCCGGCGCGAGATGATGTTCCCCAAGCTGTGCCAGATCCAGCCCTACCTCTACGGCATCAGCATGTCGGTGCTGGGCCTGGTGATGATGGGCGCCGGCACCCTGGGCGTCTCCCGCCGTCACTGGGACATGGCCTTCTCGGGCGCGCCGTTCCAGTATGAGTGGCCGGGCGCCGCCTACCTGATGATGGGTCTCACCGGCATCTTCGGCGTGATCGCGGTCATCGGCGGTGGCCTGTGGATCTTCCTCGTGGTCTGGTCCCTGCTGTTCGGCAAGCAACTCGACGGCGGCCCGGTCTCCGACAAGCCGACGCCGATCCCCGACCAGTCCCTGGCGGCTCACGCCTCGGGTACCGGCAGCCACGACCATGTGTCGGTTCCGGGCACGGTGGTGCTGGCCATGACGCTCTTGGTCTGCTTCATCCTCTACTACTTCGTGAACTGGAAGTACCTGTCCGAAGTCTGGGGTCTCAGCTGATCCGCAACTGATTCACGGCATGGCTGCCCCGCGCTCCGGCGCGGGGAGCCTGCCTGAATCGGGCCTGGTTCAGGCCCGATTCAAGCAGGTTATGGCAGGCAAGACAATCCAATACGAACGAACATTTCGACGGAATCCCCGCAAGTACACTCATTTATGGAATCGACGCTGCCCACCAGGAAACATTCCGGCTTGAGCCTGCGTACGATCGCCGGCGTCTTCAAGCTGCGCATCGGCGTGGTCATCACCTTCACCGCGCTTGCCGGTCTCGCGGTCAGCGGCGGTCCCGGCCTGAGCCTGGCCCAGACCGTCATCCTGACCCTCGCCGTGCTGATTTCCTCGGCCAGCGCCGGCGCCTTCAACCAGTATTACGAGCACGACACCGATCCGCTGATGTCGCGCACGAAGAACCGTCCCTTCGCCACCGGCGAGGTCACGCACGGTCCGCTCTGGCTGGTGGTCATCTTCGGCCTCATGGCCGGCTCGGTAGTCGCCGCCTGGATGGCACTGAATGCGTGGTCCGCGCTGTTCACCTTCCTCGGCGCCTTCTTTTACGCCATCGTCTACACGGTCTGGCTCAAGCGTCGCACCTGGCTCAACATCGTCTTCGGCGGTCTCGCCGGCAGTTGGGCGGTGCTTGCCGGCGCCACCGCCGCCGATCCGCAGGTAGGTGCCGTGCCACTGGCCCTGGCCCTGGTCCTTTTCCTGTGGACGCCGCCCCATTTCTGGAGCCTCGCCATCGCCTATCGCGACGACTATGCCGCCGCCGGCGTGCCGATGCTGCCGGTGGTGGTCGGCGACCGGCACGCGGCGCAGGCGATCTTCGGCAGCACCCTGGCGCTGGTGGCGGCATCCTTCATCCCGCTGGCATTCGGTCTGGGCGCCATCTACTTCGCCGGCGCGGCCGCCGGCGGCTTCCTGTTCATCCAGAAGGCATGGCTGCTGGTACAGGACACCAATCGCCGGACCGCGATGACATGCTTCCATGCCTCGCTGGCCCAGTTGACCCTGGTCCTGACTGCTGCGATCATCGACGCCCGCTTCTAGCCCGGCGTCGTCCATCGTGAAACTTCCATCTGTTTGTGCCGCTTTCGCGGTACTCGCATTCGCCATCCCGGCGGAAGTCGGCGCCGGCACCACGGCGACCGCGGCTCCCGTCCAACCCGCGGTCGCCCAGGTGCCACAGGGCGATCGCAGCGGCCTCACACTCAGCACGCTGGACAACGAGACCGCCTACAGGATTTCGCAACAGGCGATCGGCAAGCCGGTCGGCGACCATGTCCTGCTGGATCGCCAGGGCCGCCCCAGGCGCCTTGCCGACTACCGCGGCAAGCCGCTGCTGGTGAACTTCGTCTACACGGCCTGTTTCCACGTCTGTCCGACCACGACCAGGAACCTGCAGAAGGCCGTGCAAAACACCATCGCCGTGCTCGGCACCGACCGCTTCAACATCGTCAGCATCGGCTTCAACCAGCCCTTCGATTCACCCGAGGCGATGAAGGCCTTTGCCACGCAATACGGCATCCATCTGCCCAACTGGGAATTCCTCAGTCCGGCACCGGCCATCGTCGACGACGTGACGCGGAACTTCGGCTTCAGCTACATCGCCACCACCGCCGGCTTCGACCACCTCAACCAGATTTCCTTCGTGGATGCCGAGGGCCGCATCGTGCGCCAGGTCTATGGCGAGAGCTTCACCGCCGAGGACATCGCCGAGCCGCTGAAACGCATGGTCACCGGTGCGCCGCTGCCGCCACAGACCAGCACCATTGAGGAACTCGCCGACCGACTGCGCATCATCTGCTCGGTGTACGACCCGCTGACAGGGCGCTACCGCACCAATTACGCGCTCTACTTCGAAATCGCCGGCTTCATCAGCTTCCTGTTCTTCCTCGGCTGGGTTGCCTGGAGCTTCACGCGCAAGAATGGCTCCGACAGGATTCAATCCGGTTGATGCGAGTCAATTCATTTTTTTTTCACAAGAATATAATCATTTCCTAATAGTCGGCAGCCATGCCGGCATTCGGGGCCCCAAACGTGAGCTTGCATGCAGCACTGCGCGGCGGCGCGCATTCCGTGTTCGAACGCAGCGAAAACCTGCTCGATGCCTTTTTTGGCAGCGCCGACAATCCGCTGCGCCATCTCGGTGCGCTGGGCCTGTTCTTCCTCTGGATCCTGGTTGCCAGCGGCCTGTACCTCTACACCGTGCTCGACACCAGCATTGAGGGTGTCTACAGCTCGATCGGCTGGCTCACGCAGGAGCAGTGGTATCTCGGCGGCGTGCTGCGCAGCCTGCACCGCTACGCTTCCGACGCCTTCGTCATCGTAATGTTCCTGCACCTGCTGCGCGAATGGGCCTACGGCCGCTACCACGGCTTCCGGCTCTACTCCTGGGTCACCGGCGTGCCGCTGATCTGGCTGGTGTTCATCTCCGGCATCGGCGGCTACTGGATCGTCTGGGACCGCCTGGCGCAATTTTCCGCGGTAGCCACCACCGAACTGCTCGACTGGCTGCCGATCTTCGACGGAGTCACGGCGCGCAACTTCCTCGCCCCCGACTCGATCAACGACCGTTTCTTCACCGTGCTGGTCTTCATCCACATCGGCGTGCCGCTGATGCTGATCCTCGGCCTCTGGGCCCACGTCAACCGCATCAGCCGGGTGGATTACCTGCCGACGCGGCGCGTCATGCTGGCGACGCTGGGCGCCTTCCTGCTGCTGGCGGCGATCAAGCCGGCCGTATCGGATGCGCCGGCCGACCTTTCCCTCACGGTCAGCGATGCCCGCCTCGACTGGTTCATCCTGTTCCTCCATCCGCTGACCGACCTGACCTCGGCCGGCGCCGTGTGGACGCTGATCTTCGGCGCCACTGTCCTGCTGTTCGTCCTGCCCTTCCTGCCGCACCCAGAGCGCCAGCCGATCGCCGTGGTCGATGCGCAGAACTGCAATGGTTGCAGCCGCTGCCATGCCGATTGCCCCTACGAAGCGATCGTCATGGCGCCACATCCGGAAAAGCGCGCGCACAAGATCGCCGTCGTCGATGCCGACCTCTGTGCCGCCTGCGGCATCTGCGCCGGCTCCTGCCCCTCGTCCACGCCCTTCCGCAGCCAGCAGCGCCTGGTCACCGGCATCGACATGCCGCAACTGCCGGTAGACGCGCTGCGCCGGCAGCTCGAAGCGCGCCTCGCCGAGCTATCCGGCGGCACCCGGCTGGTGGTCTTCGGTTGCGACCGGAGCGCCGACGCCGGCGCCCTCGCGGCACCCGATACGGCAACGCTGAGCCTGATCTGCGCCGGCATGCTGCCGCCCTCCTTCGTCGAATACGCCCTGCGCAGCGGCGCCGACGGCGTGGTCGTTGCCGGCTGCCGCGACGGCGGCTGCGAATTCCGCCTCGGCATGGAATGGACGCGCGAGCGCCTGACTCGCCGCCGCGAGCCCCACCTGCGCCAGCTGGTTCCCCTTGAACGCATCGAAGTGGTGCCTGTAGCGCGCGGCGAAGGCCGCAAGCTTGCCGCCGCGGTTGCCGAGTTCAGGAACCGTCTTGAATCCCAAGGAGAGGTCGCCAACCGGCCTCCCGCCTACACCCGGAGAAATCATGGTTAAACCCGTCGCCATCATCGGCCAGATAGTGCTTTACGGCGCATTCGCCGCGTTCATCGGCTACTTCTCGACCAACCCGATTTACCGGCAAATCCCGGACGACGTGGCGCTGGTCAAGCTGTCGATGAGCCACCTCGGCAGCCGCGAATGCCGCAAGCGCACGGCGGAGGAGCTGGCCAAGCTGCCACCCAACATGCGGGCACCGCTGGACTGCCCGCGCGGCCGCTCGGACACGAAAATCGTGCTGGAACTCGACGACAAGCCGCTCTACGAGGTGATCATGCAACCGACCGGACTCTCGCGCGATGGTGTCGGTACGGTATACAAGCGCTTCGAGCTGAAGGCGGGAAGCTACAAGCTGGCGGTGAAGATGAACGACAACCTGGTCAACCCCGGCTTCAATTTCGTCAAGGAAGCGCAGATCACGCTGAAGCCGGCCGAGATCCTGGTGATCGACTTCAACCCCGACCGGGGTGGCCTGTTCTTCCAGCAGGGCCGTGCGACGCAGCACTGAACACGTCCATTCGAAACCCAATTCCATAGCGCGGACCAACAACCATGCTGAGCAAACTCCAACAAATCGTGCGCTGGTTCTTCATGCGCGCGGAGAACCTGTTCAACCTCGCCTTCGGCGAAAAGCTGAACCCCTTCTACCATTTGGGCACCATCAGCTTCTGGCAGTTCTGGCTGCTGATCGGCACCGGCGTCTATCTCTACATCTTCGCCGACACCGGGGTGCATGATGCCTACGAATCGGTCGAGCGCATTACCCACGACCAGTGGTGGGCCGGCGGCATCATGCGCAGCATCCATCGCTACGCCACCAACGGCATGATCCTGACCATGCTGCTGCACATGCTGCGCCACTTCGCCTACGATCGCTATCGCGGCTTCCGCTGGTTTTCCTGGGCCATCGGCGTGGCGCTGATCTGGCTGGTGTACATCTCCGGCCTCAACGGCTTCATGCTGGTCTGGGACAAGCTGGCCCAATTCGTGGTGGTCGCCACCGCCGAATGGTTCGACGCGCTGCCGATGTTCAACGGCACCCTGATCCGCAACTTCATCTACCAGGAAAACGTCAATAGCCGCCTGTTCACCCTGCTCGCCTTCATCCATCTCGGCGCACCGCTGATCGCCGGCGTACTGGCCTGGGTGCATGTGCAGCGCGTGCCGCGCGCCCACATCAACCCGCCGCGCGAGATCGCGATCGCCTTCACCCTGATGTTCGTCGTGCTGGCCCTGGTCAAGCCGGTGGTCAGCCAGGGCGGCGAAGCCGACCTTTCGGTGGTGCCGACCAATATCGCCATCGACTGGTTCCAGATGCCGGTGCTGGCGCTGTTCTATGTCGTCAATCCGCTCTACCTCTGGTTCGGCGTCGTCGGCCTGTCGCTGCTGCTGTTCCTCGTCCCGTGGCTGCCGCCCAAGCGCATGGGGTCGGCCCCGGCCGAAGCCGTCGTCACCTTCCAACCAGACCAAAGGACCGTCGCCATCCGCTTCGACGAAACCCTGCTCGATGCCGGCCTGCGCCATGACATCAACCTGCCCTACGAATGCCGCAACGGCGGCTGTGGCCACTGCAAATGCACCGTAGTCGCCGGCAAGGTCGACCCCGGCCTGTACCAGCCCAGCGCACTGTCAGCCGAGGAACTTGCCGCCGGCAAGGTACTGCTGTGCTGCGCCACCGCGCTGGGCGACGTCGAAATCGAATATGAGGCGTCGGCCGCGCCCAGCGCCATCCGCCAATACACCGCACGCGTGGTGAATATGGAAAAGCTCACCTACGACGTCATGCGCGTCATGCTCAAGCTGCCTCACGGGCAACAGATCCCGTTCAAGGCCGGCCAGTACATCAACATCATCCTCGACGACGGCCAGCGTCGTGCCTTCTCCTTCGCCAATCCGCCCCACCAGCCCGACCTGATCGAACTGCAGATTCGCCTGATGCCGGGCGGCCGCTTCACCACCCATGTGTTCGAACGCATGAAGGAAGACGATGTCGTGCAGTTCGAAGGTCCGCTGGGCGATTTCTCGCTGCGCGAATCCGAGCGGCCGATCGTCTTCGTCGCCGGCGCCACGGGCTTCGCCCCGGTCAAGAGCATGGTCGAGGATGCCTTCCATCGCGGCCTCAAGCGTCCGATCTACCTCTACTGGGGCGTGCGCAAACTGGCCGACCTGTACCTGCCGGACCTGCCGCAAAGATGGGCGCGCGACCACGAGAACTTCCACTTCATCCCGGTGCTCTCGGATGCCGAGCCCGAAGACAACTGGCAGGGTCGCACCGGCCTGGTGCACGAGGCGATCCTCGCCGACTTCCCGGATCTTGCGGGCAAGGAAATCTACGCCTGCGGCTCGGTGAAGATGGTCGAGGCGATCTTCCCCTCGCTGAAGACCCAGGGCGCCGAGGAAGGCATGTGCTTCTCCGATGCCTTCACCGTCTCCGCGCGCTCGATGGCGTTCCAGCCGAAGGGCTGACGCCCTCCTCGCCGCGCCGTGCCGCTGGCGCCGACTTTTCGGCGGGCAACGCGGCGCGGGCGGCAGATCGGGTAGGCTTTGGTTTCGTCCATTGCCCGTCAGGGAGTTGCCATGGTTCGCGGTCTCCTGCTCCTCGCCATGCTGCTGCAGGCCGCACCGCTGCTGGCGAATACGCTGGCCGGGAAAGTCAGCGAGGTCGCCGACGGCGCCACCGTGACCGTCACCGACAATGCCGGAATGCGGCGCAAGGTCCGCCTCGCCGCCATCGACGCACCCGAAGTCCGGCAAGCCTATGGCAGGGAATCGCGGCAGCACCTGTCCGCGATGGTGCTGGGCAAGGCGGTCAGGATCGAATGGCGCAAGCAGGATCGCTACGGCCGCATCATCGGCAAGCTGATCCTGCTCGACCCGCCCTGCGCCACCTGCCCGAAGACGCTCGATGCCGGGCTGGCGCAGCTCGAAGCCGGTCTGGCATGGTGGGACCGCGAATCCCGGCGCGAGCAGTCGCTCTCCGACCAAGGCTACTACGAGTACGCCGAGTTCGATGCCAGAGCGCGGCGCATCGGCCTGTGGCAGGATGCCGCGCCGATACCGCCCCGGGAGTGGCGCAGGAAAAACCAGGTGGTGGCCGGACTGACTACGGTGCGCCAGGCCTCGCCCGAAGATTCATGACTCCATCCTGCCCCTGAGCCAGTGCCCGATGTCCTGCACTTCCTCCAGGCAAATGGAATGCGGCATCGGGTACTCGTGCCACTCGACGCCATAGCCATGGCGGATCAGGAAATCCCTCGCGCGAATGCCCAGCCCGGGCGACACCACATCGTC
>JADYZH010000274.1 GCA_020853215.1 Sulfuritalea sp.
CCACATTGCGAAACAGGGACTCGTGCCGCATCAGGTTCAGATAGAGCAGACCAAGGGCTTCGAGCGTGAATAGCGTATGCAGGCCGGCACACGCATCGGCAACCAGGAGCTGGTATTGCCCGACTTGCAGGATCACGCCGGTGCGGGCGATGGGGTATCCCAGGCCATACAGAACCGATTCGGCAACCACGGACACCGCAATCTTCATGGGCATGGTGACGGCAGCAACCAGAAGGCCCGGGAGCGGCAACATGAATATCATGAAAAACAGCGGAAACCAGATTACCTTGAGGGCCGCCGGGCCGAGCAATACAAGGACGACACCGGTCAGCACCCAGATCAACGAGCCCAGTTCAATGAACTCGATGGTTTGCGAACGACCGACGACATAGCTCAGCAAGCCCACTATAAGCATCGCCCAGCCGATCCATGATGCTGCACGGCTAACCGCAGGCGCCGGGACATCTGGCGCAAGAGACTTGTTTTCATCCATCAACTGCGGCCAGGCGCGGTAAATCAGCCAACAGGTGATCCCCAAGATCATGGGACCATGGGCCTGCTCATCGGAGCGCCAGACCCCGTTGAAAAAACCCCACAGTGTCGGCACGTAGAGTAGAGCGAGCCCCGCCCCGACCATCAGCCAGGTGACGCGATCCTTCGCGGAGAAAGTGGTTTCAGTCAAGATTGGGCGAGGCCGACAGGAAGATGTCAGGGTAGGTCGTATCGATTGGCTATCTTACCTTGGGAACGATTGCTTACAGGGCATCGAAACTCGATCAACCGGGTACGGTCGCACACCTGCCCTCCCGGAACCCATGCGGAAGCGGGGACTCCGGTCTTTTCGGGGTGTCCAGAACAATTCAGGGCGGGTGAGTGTTTCTCGTCCCGGTGCAGAACGAAGCCAGAGCCCGTTGATTTTACGAATATTCTAGTGATGCCTTCAGTAGTCCGGCAGCGGCAGCGAGGTCGACCGGAAATGTGAAATATGTCACACCAAGGCCCGAACGGACTATTTCGCGCTTGCCGAATTCGACTTAGGATTCGATCAAGTTGTCGAGCGGTAGCCGCGAAAAAAAAAGGAGCCTCAAATGAAGAAATCTGTTTTCGCGCTGACAGTCGGTCTCATGGTCGCAGGACTGGCGGCAGCGTATTCCGGCTTGACACTGACTGCACCGACCGCAATTCCGTCCTACCTTTCTTCAATCGCCGAGCCGGGACCCTTCCAGATGGTGCTGATCGGCGTGGCGCTGATCCTGTTTGTCGGCTTTCGCGAGCACCAGCAGCTGATCGATCGCAAGATTGTTGGCGCCGAAGATCCAGCGGAACCCGCCTCCGTTTCCCTTCGTCGTCGGCGGGCTGACTGAAACACCGATCGCCGGCCCTGGTCGGCAGGGAACTCCCCGAGTACTCGCCCCTTTCTTTGCAGACTGCTTCCCCGGGAAAGCACCGGTGACGAAGAAAATACTCATCGCCTGCTTCTGTGCGCTTCAATGCGCCTCTGCCGCAACGTTTGCCGCGGAACATGGGGACGACCTGGTCGCATTGCAAAAACAGGCTCGCGCCCTTGAACACGGCGAAGGGGGAATGGCCAGGAATCCGGCGGAGGCCGTCAAGCTGTATTGCCAGGGCGCAAGAAACGGGGACGCTGAATCGATGTACCGCCTGGGCTGGATGTACGCCATGGGCAGGGGCGTGCAGCGCGATGACCCGGTCGCCGCCTACTTCTTCGCCAAAGCGGCGGAACTAGGACATCCCCAATCCAGAAACCTTCTGCCGCGCATGGGAACGGCCATTGCCGACACGCCCGACTGCATGCGGGACCCGAGGGAACTGGCTGACGCGGCCGACGACTTTGTCTACACGAGTGAAGCGCAGCGTCGATTGGCCGATCTGGTCAAGCGACTCGCCATCGAATACGGCGTGGCCCCGCGCCTGGCGCTGACCCTGGCCCGGACCGAATCCGGCCTGAACCCTCGCGCCGTCTCCATCAAGAATGCCCAGGGTCTGATGCAATTGATCCCGGAAACCGCGGTCAGGTTCAACGTCCGCAAACCCCTCGATCCGGAACAGAACGTACGCGGCGGGCTCGCGTACCTGCGCTGGCTGCTTGCCTATTATCGCGGCGACGTGCGGCTCGTGGCCGCCGCCTACAATGCGGGCGAAGGCGCGGTGAACAGGTACCGCGGCATTCCGCCGTACCCCGAAACACGGGCCTACGTGAAAAGCATAATGGCCGGCTACACATATGAAACCCATCCGTTCGACGGGTCTGTTACCGAACCGTCGCCGGAACTGGAGAAAATAATCAGCCGCCGGCAGCGAAAAGGGTCCTGACCGCGGGATGTCGGCAACGCGCCCTACGACTCCAGGGAGAACACCCCGAACGTAGCCTGGTCGCGGATGACTTCATTGACCAGATCGACATCGATCGATTGCTTTTCCGCGGCAAATCCGTAGACCAGAACCGTATCGCAAAGAATGTTGATGGTGCGCGGCACGCCGCGGCTGGCTTCGGCGATGCGCTCGATGGCGGCGGCTGAAAACAGCGGTGTCGTGCGCCCGGCCACGAACAGCCGGAACTTTATGTAGGGCCCCACTTCCTGCATCTCCAGCGGCGGAATAAAAAAATGGGCCGATACGCGCTGGGCGAACTGCTGCAATTCGGGGCGCCGCAGCAACTCCTTCAACTGCGGCTGCCCGACCAGGATCATCTGCAGCAGCTGGTACTTGTCGGCGTTGATGTTGGACAGCATGCGCAGCGATTCCAGTGCCGTCGGGCTGAGGTTCTGCGCCTCGTCCACGATCAGCAGCACCCGCTTGCCGGCACCGTACTGATTGATCAGGAATCGCTGGAAGGCGTCGTACAGCGCCACCTGCGACAGTCCGTCATAAGGCTGGCCGAAGGCCAGCATGATCCACTCGAGCAGGTTGGCAATGTCCTGATGGGTGTTGTAGACCAGGCCGATGCAGGCATCCTCGCCCAGGCTCTCCAGAAGTTTCCGGATCAGCGTGGTCTTGCCGCAACCGATGTCGCCACTGATGACGGCAAAACCCGCCTTGTTGCGAATGCTGTATTCCAGGACCGAATACGCCATGCTGTGGCGCTTGCCCATGAACAGGTACTCGGGGTCGGGCTGAATGGAAAACGGATTTTCCTTCAGCCCGTAAAACTCCTCAAACATGACGTCTGACCATATCGCTGCATAATCCGGGAAAGGTTGATGAAACGTCGTAACCCCGTCAGAGGCCCTTGAGTGCCTTCTTCACCTGCTCTGCCTCCGGGAAGTCCTTCCCCTCACCCAACTTCAAAGCCGCTTCGAGTTCCTTGCGCGCGGCCTCCGGCTTGTTCATCGCCAGATAACTCATGCCCAGATGATAGCGGAATACCGGCAGGTCCATTTTCTTCGAGGCATCCTCGATCAGCTGTGCCGCATCACCCGGCTTGCCGACCTTGTAGGTCGCCCATCCCAGCGTGTCCTTGAATTGCGGAACCTCGCTGCGCTTGAAGCGTGCGGCCAGTTCGTGCGCGCGCGCCAGGCTGGCCTTGTCGGTCCGGTGATCGCTGAGCAGGCTGGACAGGTTGTTCGCAATGACATCGGCGTTGGGGCGTTCCTTGAGCAACTGCTCGTAGAGCTTGATGGCATCGTCGACACGGCCCGAAAGCTCGTAAATGCCCGCCTGAGTCATCTGCAATGAAAAATCACCCGGAATCGCCGTCAGGCCCTGGGTAACGGCCTGCTCCGCTTCCGTGAAGCGCTTTTCGCGGATATGCAGGTTGGCCAGGTTGACATAGCCGATCGGGTCTTTCGGCTGCCGGCCGATCACCGCCTGGAAGGACTGCGCAGCGGCCGCCTGGTCGCCCTTGACCGCCTGCAGTTGCCCCAGCAACAAGCGGGCGCCGACGTTATCCGGGCTGGCCTGCACCACGGAGTTCAGGAAGGAGATCGCCTCGTTGGTCTTGCCGGCGAGCATATAGGTGCGCACCAGCGCCACCATGGGCTGCGTTTCCGAAGGCGCCGCCTGGAAAGCGCGCTTGAAGGCCTCGATGCTTTCCGCATAGTTCTTGCGCGCGACCAAAACGGCACCGCGGACCTGGTCGGCATCCTGCCGCTTGCCGTCCAGTTTCTGCAAGGCGTCGGCCACCGCCTGCGCCCCGACCCAGTCGCCCTTGCTGATCCGGGCCTGGGCCAGCAGCTTCATCGCCGGCACATGCCCCGGGGCAACCCGCAGCATGTCCTCGGCCACGCTTTCGGCACGCGCCGCCTGATTGCGCCTGAGCAGGAACTCGCCGTAGGTCATGCCGAACTGGGGCGCCTGCTTGCCGGCCTGGAAGGCCTTCTGATAATGCTCCTGCGCCAGCTCGGGCGAACCCGCCAGCTCGTGGGCCTTGCCGAGCAGCAGCAGGGCGCGGGCGGAGTTCGGCACATCCTTGAGGATCGTCCGCAGATCGGCGATCGCCTGATCGAGTTGCCGTCCGTCGATCGCAATGCTGGCCTTCAGCAGCAGGCCCTGCTCGTTGCGCTGGTCCTTGGCCAGGACCTGGTCGATCAAGGCCTGGGCATCCTTTCTGTCGCCGCCGGCGAGCAGCAACGCCGCAAGCTGCCCTTTGGCCTTGATGCCATCCGGGCTGTCGCCTTCCTTGTCGGCCATGGAGTGCAGAACCGCCGCGGCGCTCTTGCGGTCGTTCTGCGACTGATGCATGGCGGCCAGGGCAAACTTGAGCTCGTTGTTGGCCGCGTCCTTGGCGATCAGTGCTTCAATCTCCTGCATGGCCGCCTTGGGACCCTTCACGGCATTCACGAAGCGCACAACGTCGAGGCGGGCCGACAGATCCTTCGGGCTCTCGGCCATGATCGCGCGGTATTCGGCTTCGGCCGCATCCTTGCGGTCATGGCTCAGGTAGAACTGCGCCAGGATATGGCGCAGGGCGCGAGTCTCCGGATACAACGCGATCAACCGGCGAAACACCGCCTCGGCCGAGTCCGTCTTCGCCAGCGATTCGAACGCCTGGACCTTGATCAGTTGCAGGGCGATGTTCTTCTCGTTGACCTTCAACCCGCGGTCGAGATACTCGATCGCCTTCTCGCCATCCTTGGCCACCAGCCGGTCGGTGGCAAGCACCACCAGCGCATCGATGTTGTTCGGATCCTTCGCCAGCACGGCGTTGGCGAGTTCGACTGCACCCGCCTTGTTGTCCAGCTTGAAAAGCACCGCGGCGCGAAACGCCAGCACATCCGCGGAATCTTTGGCCAGCGTCAGCGTGGTGTCGCTTATTGCAAGCGCCCGGTCCAGTTTGCCCGCCGCCAGCAGCAGGCGCCCCAGCTTCAACTGCGCTTCAAGATGTTTCGGGTCGCGATCGATCACCTTGTTCAGGAAGCCGAACATTTTCTCCCACTCGCCCTTGCGCTCCGCAATCTGGGCCAGGCCGAACCAGGCCGCGGTCATGCCATCCTTGATCTGCAAGGCATTCTGGAATTCGATGCGCGCCTTGTCGGCATCGCCCTTTTCGAGCAGCTCGACGCCCCTCTGGTAAAACTTGTTCGCCTTGTCCTCGGGCGAAGAGCAGGCAGCCAAACCAAAAACACAGGCAGCGATCAAGGTCCGGACACCCGTCCGGCTCAGGGAAGCGGAAACGCTTTGGCTCGAAACCCTCTTCATTGCATCCACCCTCTGGCAAAAATGCTCGAATGATACCCCTCATCAAGCAGGCATTCCACGCAGCGCCTGAAAAGTCGGCGCCGAAACAACGCCGTTAGCCCCATCGGGCTATTCAATCCCTGATCGGCAATCAACATCGGCCACCCAAATCGAAAACAATGCGGCGGAGCCTTGATTCCCTGCCGGGGGTCGCGACCTCAGCCAACGCAGGCTTGTCGACGAGGGCGAAACAGCAGGGCCACCGACCCACCATGACGATCCGCCATAGAAACACGATAACATTATGTTTATATTCATGTTTTAATGCCACGGCGCCGTGCCGCCAGCACAGGATAATGAGCCGCAGTGGCTAATTCGTGCCAGCGTGACTGCGAGGAACCCGCAAGCCATTAGCCCGATTGGGCCATTGACCCGAAAACCTGCGGTGACTAACCTACGCACCAAGTACCAAAAACCAGTCGCCAAATAGACCCTGGAAAGGAAAATCATGAAAGCCAAATTTTCAGTCAAGGTAGCCATCGCGGGATGTGCAATTTTGGCCTCCTCTTACGCTCTGGCAGCGCCTCAGGTTCTCGTGGGCGACAAGATCAAGTTTGCCGACGGAAATGGTGATTCTCCGGGGGGGGCATTCATACTTACCAACTGGGGCCCGACAGGTGCGGCCAGTCAAGGTTCGTTCGAGTCCTTCTGTCTCGAGAAGAACGAGTACATGAATTACGGCGGGTTGGCCTATAACGTCGGTCCCATTTTCAAGGTAGATTCGATCTCCACCGAGGCGAAGAGAGGTGGTCTGGGTGGTAACCAAGGCACAGCACCCAATACGTTCGACCCGTTGGATGCAAAGACTGCTTTTCTCTACACAAACTATATCGAGACCCCGAGTGCTTTGGGTGCTGTTGCCGGATGGAATGCTGCAAGTGTGATCGCCAGAGGCACTGCGATGCAGCAGGCTATCTGGACGATTGAACAAGAACTCACCAGCACAAGCAACACACTTGCGAATAGTTTGATCGCGTTCGCCGCAGTGAGTGGCTGGACTGATACGGGGCGGGTCAAGGTTCTGAATCTGTCATGGTGGGATAACGCTGGCGATACTAGGTTCCCGGTAGGAACTTATGCGCAGGACCAACTCTATCTGGCACCAGTTCCCGAGCCCGAAACCTATGCGATGTTGCTGGCCGGCCTTGGCCTGATCGGTTTTGTCGCCAAGCGGCGTCGGCGCCAGCTCCCGTAATCGGGTGGCTGCAGCCCCGCAAAAACCCTGCCCCGCAGGGTTTTTTTACGTCTGGCTTTTTGGCTATCGCCTGTTGGCAAATGAAGTTCAGGGCTTCTGTGGCGGCCGTTCCGCAGGCGGCGTCTTCGGCTGCGGGCGCGCGGCCTGGCGCGCAGACGACAGGGCATCGCGAATTTGCCGCGGATCGTTCTTCCTGACGCCTTCCGCCAGCGCGTGGGACGCATCGCGGCGGGCTTCCGCATAGCGCCGCAACTGGTCCAGCGCCGCCGCCGACGGAACCCCGGGGCCGACGCGTAATGCAGACAGTTGCTCGAAACTCTGTTCGTAGGGTTCCGCCACTTCGGTTTCGATGCGCCCCGCAAGCTGCTCGAAGCTCGCGCCGCCGGTGCGACCCTCCTTGAGGATGCTCCTGAGGCGGGCATTGATCCGGGCGTCCTCGCCGATGAACTCGCGAATCTCCCCGCGCGCGGCCTGCTCTTCGGACCACCGATAGAGTGGATCGGGAATGCTGACGACGAGTGCGGCAACAACCAGTCCGAACGCAGCGGCGACCATTCGCTGCTTGCCCGGAAACGAAGGGTCCTTGCCTGCGACCGGTTTCAGCAGGACGAAACCCGCCGTCGCTCCGGTCACCAGACCGCCGACATGGGCCGCGTTGTCGATGCCCGGTATCAAGAATCCAAGCGTCAGCGTGATCCCGGAAAACGCGGCGGCACCCCAGAACATCCATCTGAAGTCTCCGGGATGCAGACGCCGGCGCTCATGCAGAAGGTACACGAGGAAGGCGCCATAGATGCCGAAAATGGCGCCCGATGCGCCACCCGAGACCGCCCGGTCACCCTGCACGATCAGCGACAGCAAATTGCCTGCCAGGCCGCTACCGAAATAGATCGCGGCAAACCGGGCCGGGCCGAAGATGCGTTCCACCAGCCGCCCGCTGTCCCACAGCGCCAGCATGTTCATCGCCAGATGCACTACGCCAAAGTGCAGGAACATGGCGGTGCCGAGACGCCACCATTCGCCATCCTTGGTGGCCGGACCGAAATTGGCCCCCCAGGCCATCTGCACTGCACTCGAGGAATGCCAAAGCCCTGCACCGACCAGCAACATCGCGATAGCCACCAGCAGGTTCGATGCGATCAGAAACGTCGTCACCGAAAACAACGCGCGCCTGCCGCGCAGCGGTTCGAGGACCAGCTGGGTTCCGCGCACGGTACGATCACCGGTTTTCGCGGTCATGCCCTGATCCGTTGCAGGTCTGTCGATTTGTGGGCCATGCTCCATCTTCAGGAAACGCACGCTACACTGAACAAATACATTTCGATTCGGCGACGCCGCCAATCACGATAGCTCCATGACTTTCGCGCGCACAGCCCTCCTTCTGATTGCGATGACGTTTGCGCTGACGGCCCCTCCGGCACGCGCCCTCGATGCGCGGCATCTCGCCGTCATCATCAATACCGCGGATCCCTTGAGCGTGCGCATCGGAGAATACTACGCCGCCCAGCGCCGCATCTCCTTCCAGAACATCATCCGGGTGGCTTTCCCTGCGGATCGGACCACGCTGACACGCAAGGAGTTCGAGGACATCAAGGAAATTGTCGACAAGAAAGCCATGCGCCGCATCCAGGCGTTTGCCTTGACCTGGGCCGTGCCGTATCGAGTCGAATGCATGTCGATCACCTCGGCCTTTGCGTTCGGCTACGACCCGGCGTTCTGCGAGCCAGGATGCAAGCCGACGCGCCCCAGTCCCTACTTCAATTCGCGTGCATCCCTGCCCTTTGCCCAACTGGGCATGCGTCCTGCGATGGCGATCGCGGCGACCAGCTTCGAGCATGCCAAAGAACTGATCGATCGCGGCGTCGAGTCCGACGGCAAGTTCCCGAACGGAGCCGCCTACCTGTTATCGACATCGGATCCCGCCCGTAACGTGCGCAGCGCTGCCTATCAGACCGCCCGCCGTGTCATCGACGGTCGCATTCCGGTATCCATTCTCAAACAGGACAGCCTGGAAGGCGCGAGCGATGTCCTGTTCTACTTCACCGGCAAGCATGCCGTTCAAGGCCTGCAGACCCTCCGGTTCGTTCCCGGCGCCATCGCCGACCACCTCACATCCTTTGGTGGAAACCTTTCAAGGCAGGACGGTGGACAGATGAGCGCCCTGCGCTGGCTCGAGGCCGGGGCCACCGGCAGCTATGGCACGGTGGTCGAACCCTGCAACCTGCTGCAGAAGTTCCCGGACCCGGCGCGGGTGACCGCCAGCTACCTGAAGGGTGACACACTGATCGAGGCCTACTGGAAGAGCGTGGCCATGCCGGGGCAGGGTATTTTCATCGGCGAGCCGCTGGCGGCACCATTCCGGCGGCAAGCGTCCGCCCCCGAATAGTCCGTTCCGGCACGCATTCCATAGCGGGCCTTGTCACTCGCAAAAGGCATTTCGCGCAGAACTCACGTACAGGTGCACCGCGTAGGACTGGAAGTCATCCTCGAATCCCTTGCCACTGGCTGGCAATGGCCTGCCCTCGCCGATCACATCAAGTGTTCCCGGCGCCTGCCGAAGTTGGATGCCCGCACGCAGCGGCTTGCTGCTCAAGGAAGTCGCGAATACATACAGCCTGCAGTCCTTCCTCCGCGAGGTCACTGCGATACCGGTGGAAGGCACGGGGTTCAGGTTTTCATCGCGTAGGCCAATCGACGCGATGTCGCCGGAAGCCGGGCTCAGAATCACCTTGGCCAGGCCCTGCACTTCGGCATTGATCCTGCCGATCGCGGCGGCGATGTCGGGGGATTCAAACCAGGTGGCCTCGACGAAGCGCGGCTCGAACTGATGCACGAAATAGATGATCCCGCGCGCGCCGTTGATGATGCTCATCCAGACCTGCGACCGGATATGCTGCGGATTCACTACCGCGTCCGGATTCTTGACCTTGCTGGTGCCGATGGTGTTCCACACCGTTCTCTCGGGTCCGGCCCAGGCCAGCAGGCGTTTGACGCCGCCGGCCACCACTTCCAGCCTGCCCGCCAATGCCGGGTCGGTTTCCGCCGCCGGATAGATATCGAACGCAAGAATGTCGCCAGCCTTGACGTACTGCGGGTAATCCTCCGGGTGCCCGGTGCGGTTGCCGCGGCCCTTCCATGAATCCCACGCCACTCCTTTGCCCAGGCCCAGCAGAACCGGTCGCGAAGGATCGCGCGCGCGCATCGCCCGGTAGCGCTCCTGCATTTCTGCGGGCGACACGGGCGAACCCCAACCCAGGCGCGCCGCGCCGATTTTGCCGACCAGGGGTTGCGCGTTGTCCGGCTCATCCTGCTGCAGCCAGCCGATGATGATGTCGCGATTCCGGTCGCTCAGCCCCGCTTCGTTCTGCTCGCAGATCACCGGCATCCCGGCCTGCTTGAGCGTTGCCAGTTGGGCGGCGGTCGGGCCTTGCCAGAGGCCGACGTACAGATTGATTCCGAGATTCTTGTATTTCTGGGCATGCACGGGCTGCTGTAGCCAGACCGCCAGCGGAAAAACATCGTCCGCAAACGGAAGCCGGGGCGAAGCGGCAAGAACCGTCTGCGCCAGACCGATTACCGCAAGCAGAATGAGCCGCCCCGCGCACCACCAGTATCTCAATCGCGCCACCTTTGACGCGCGCCGCACAATCAGCGTCCGCCGCGCCGTCCCGCCGGCGCCGACTTTTTGCGGCCGATCGATGTACTTCCCCGGCGCAACCGGCAAGGCGCTCCGTCGTCGCACCTTATCCGCAGAGTCCCAGTGCACGCTCTTCCTGCGAGCAGGATTCGGCGGGTGCCCGCCTGCCTTCCAGGCACGCGCGCAGTCCGCGCTCGAAGGGATGCGAATAACTCCAGCCTGGCAACAACTGGGGTAGCCCCGATTCCAGTCCGCTCAGGGCCGGCGGTCCCTCGACACGCAGGCGCGGCAGGTTCAGGCACCACGACTCGGCGAAACGCAACTGCAGCGCATCGTTCCGGCCATGGCTGACCAGGTAGATCC